>CAYLJO010000196.1:0-11315 GCA_964383905.1 uncultured Blastocatellaceae bacterium | reverse complement strand
AGGTCGAAGCCGTTAAGCCAAGGACTACCGAGGCCGCTTTACCGCGGGGCACGGGTACTGTTCTGTTGGTGGAGGATGAGGCGATGGTCAGGGGGTTGGCGAGAAACATCCTCCAGATGAACGGCTACGAGGTGGTGGAGGCGGCCAACGGCGAGGAGGCGCTGCGCATCTGCGAGCGGCACGAGGGCGCGATTGACCTGCTCCTGACCGACGTGGTGATGCCGCTGATGAGCGGGCCGGAGTTGGCCGAACGGCTCGCGCCGTTGCGCCCAAAGGTGCGGGTGCTCTACATGTCAGGGTACACGGATGACGCGATCGTGCATCACGGGGTGTTAGACCCTGGCACGCCGTTTCTGGAGAAGCCGTTCACGCCGAAAGTGCTCCTAAACAGAGTCAGAGAAGTTTTGAAAGATCGTTGAGGAGGCTGCGACCGGATGATCTAGATTTATATCTGATACATCAGCCTTTCGCAGATGTTTACGGCTCGCGGCGGGCGATGGAGGAGCTGTATCGCGAGGGCAAGACCAGAGCTGTTGGCGTCAGCAATTTTCAACCAGACCGGTTAATCGACCTCATCGTTCATAACGAATGCCGGCTTGGGTCTAGATAGGCAAGCTGAGAATGACCCTTATTATCGGCTGTTGGGTAAAGCCTTATTCCTTTTTCTTGAATAAGCGGAACGTCAAACCTGCTGTTAGGCCGAAGGGGTAGCCGGGCGTGCCGTGAATGCGTGCCAAAACCGGATCGCCCGGACGCGACCGTGATTCAAAATAGTTCTGCGTCTCGTAATAGCGTTTGTTCGTCAGATTATCTACCGAGAGGTTGAAGTCCACCCAGGGGCGGATCGTCTTGCTCATGCTCAGGTCAATCACGTCCAACCCCGATGCCCGAATCCTGGCGTCTTGTCCGTCCAAGCGATAGTTGCCGATGTGCCGGTACTCAAGCGAGCCGGTGTAGCCACGATAGCCGGTGAAGGTCAACCCGCCGTTGGCGACCGTGTGGGGAGCGCTGTCCACGTACACTCTCGGCGACGTGCCGCGATAGAAGGCGTTCATCACCTGCGTCAACCCGCCGTTAATGGTTAGATGGCGCATGACGCGCGCCGATGCCTTAGCTTCATAACCGTAAGCGCGGCTCGGGCCCTTAAACTCGAAGCTGCCGTCATCCGGGATATAGACCTGCTCGTTGGAGCGATCAATGAAAAAGAGATCGGTGCTGAGCGAAAACCGTTTGGTGTTGTGCGCCGTGCCGAGCTGGTAGAAATCCGTGGTCGAGATTTTGGGGCCCGACGGCTGCTGCACGACGCCGCGCGCGTCCTGGCTGGAGATGCCGCGCCCGTAGTTGAAATAGATCGTCGCGGGGAAGCGGGCGGACGGCGTGTAAGAGACGCTGGCTTTGGGCTGAACGCTTCCCGCGCCCTGCGCGCCAGAAGAGGGCGGGTTAACTTTGTCACCGACACTGAAGCGGAAGTAGTCGTAGCGCAACCCGCCTTCCAGGTGCAGCCGCCCCCGGAAGAAATCCATCCCCTGTTGCACATAACCGGCAGTGTTTGTCACACGGGCCTGCGCGCTCGTGACGCGCTCAATCGGGTTGCGCCTGACCGTGTGGTTAAGTCCGACGTTGATCTGGTTGGCGTGAAAGTTCGCCCCGGCGGTGAAGAGGGCTTGCCGACCGAACAGCTTAAAGGGGCGCAGATATTGAACATTAGCGCCCTCCTGCCAACGTGAATCGTGCTGCTGAACCTCGTCGCCATTAACTTGATCGTTCAGAAAGAAAGTGAAGTTGGAATAAAGATCGAAGAGTGAGCGGCCCAGGAATCCGTCCACTTTAAGCACGCCGCCAGTCTCCAAATCTCTTTTGTAGTGGCCGCTGAAGATTGCGGTTCGCACGCGGCCTCCGTCGAACGGGTCAACGAAGCCGAAGTGGTCGAGGCGTCCCGCGGCTACTTCGTCGAGCGGGATCTGCCCCGACGAGAAGAAGTCATTGCGCCCCAGGTTGAGCTTGATACTTACGGTCTGACTCTCGCTCAGATGCCTCGTGTAATTGCCGGTGACGTTGTCGCGTTTATAGCGCAGGGGATTAAGAAACGGCCCGTCCGTGCGTGAGCCTTCATAAGCGATGAAGGAGTCGGCGCTTTCAAGTTTTGGGCTGTAGGCCATGAAGGTGCGGAAGCTGTCGAATGACCCGCCCTGAAAGCGCAGGGTGAGTTGATCGGGCAAAGACTCCTTGAGCCGGATATGCACGACCCCCAAGCCAGAGAAGTCGCCGTACTGCGCGCTGAACGGCCCGTTGAGAATGTCCACGCCCTCGACCAGCTCTAGCGTGAGGCTTTTTAACTGTCCAAGGTAGCCCTGCCCGTGCCCCTGCGTGCCCTGATTCTGCTGCACACCATCGATCAATACCTTCAGGCCCCCGTTGACGCCGCCGTGATCAAGGTTGAAGCCGAAGCGGCGGACTTCGAGCGACTTGCCGCCGCCCTCGTGCTGCCCGGCGTTGATGCCCGCGTTAAGCGTTTGGAGAAGCTGATCGTCTCTGAGGAAGAGCGTGTTCTTGTAGATGGTGTCGTTGCGCCGGTCTATCGTCGGGTCGAGCGTCGTTGCTGCGATCACTACGCTCTCATGGATCGGCGGGATACGGACGGTGACTTTGATCTGAAGATTCTCGGTCGCATCGCTCACGTCGAGGGTTGTTTCTAACGGGTCGATGCTCTTGCTCTCAAACCGAAGTGTTAAAGGTTCGTTGGTCGGGACTGAGAGCCGGAAGTTGCCGCCGGCATCGCTCGTTGTCCGTTGCTCGCCGGAAGCCGAGCGGACGATGACTGCCACCCCCGGCAGCGCTTCATTCTGCTGCGTGAGGATCACGCCGGAGAGAATGCGCGGGCTATTCGACTGCCGGCCCAACGGGGTTGAGGCCGAAGACTGCGCCGCGACAGTTAAGCCGAAGAAAAATGAGAGAACCAGAATAGGGAATAAGAAGCGGCACATCATCTTCCTAAGATGTATTGCTCAAATAGAAAAGACCACCCGGACGCCTACAGCAGTATTTAAGCAATCCACGTTTACCTGCCGCCATCGGACGTCTTAGTGGCTATTACGCTGCAAGTTATATCAGAAAGCAATGTCACTTGAAACCTTCATCACCTCACAGACAGAGAAAGGACTGCCGAAGGACTGCAAGTTGCGGAGGACCAAATACCTGACCGAAACAGTCCACTAGATTTCGTCCACCATGAGCCACCATCGTTAGAAATCGAACTTGATGGCGAGTTGCAATTGGCGAGGCGTCGCAAACGTCGTCGTCCCGGAGGCCGGCGAGGCGAACGAACGTGGTGTGCCGAATGCTGTGGAAGCCGAAGGCGCGACAAGCTTAAAGACGGCCGGTTGGCCTGCCGGCGCGGTATTGACAAAGTTGAAAAAGGTCGTGTTTGCCGTCACCACATTTGGATGATTGAAGATATTGAAGCCTTCAACGATCAGGCGCACCCGGGTCGTTTCAGAGGTGCGAATCATACGGGTGAGACGAAGGTCGAACTGGTAGACGGCTGGCGTCGTGAATTGATTACGCCGCGTTCCCGGCAAACGGTCATTAGAGAAGTTCCCGTCATTGTTAGGATCACCGCTCACCACCGCTGAGTAGGGCAAACCCGACTGCAACTGCATGATGCTGGAGATCACGTAGTCGCTCAGCAGCGCTCGTAAGACCCGGTTTTCACTGCGCGTGAAACGGCCCGTCTCATAAACCGGACTGAAGGCGAGGCGGTGGCGCAGATCGACATCCGATCGGGCGTAATCCTCGCTCGGATTGATTTGATTCTGAACGATCTTGGCATCGTCGGCCCCGACCACTACGGTTGTTTGATCGGGTCGATCATCCTTGGCTTTCGAGAAAGCGTAAGCGGCAATGAATTGAAAGCCATGTGAAAAGCGTTGTGTCGCCTGGATGGCAAGCCCGTGGTAGAGGGAATTGGCCGCACTCTCAAACAAGCTGACGCGATTGTAGGACTGACCCGAGGGGCGTGAGATCGGTCGCGCGGTCGGGAACCTTAAGAACGTATAGGTCTGCCCGTCGGGGCCAGCGACAGGAAGCGGCGTGGGCGCGAAAAGATTGACATCGCGTGTGCGCGTCAGGTGCACGCCTCTGAAGAACAGGTAGGTGGCCGACAGGCTCAGGTTCGCAGTGATCTCTCGCTCGACGCCGAACCGCGCCTGCTGGACGTACGGCTGCTCGTAGTTTTCGGCAAACACGTACAGGTTTGGGTTCGAGGACGCGCCGCCCGGAGGGGCGCTCAAGAAATTCGGGTAAGAGAGCCCCGCCGCGGCGATCGCTGACCCCCTCAAGGTTATACCAGTAACGTTTATGCCATTTTGCGAATGAGCGGTGCCAAGCACGATCGCCGGCGTGCGGCCGTAGAAGATACCGTAACCACCCCGGATCACCGTCTTCTCGTCAAACGCGTAGCTGAAGCCGACGCGCGGCGCGAAGTTGTTCTTATCGCTCGGGCAGCGGCCTGTGTCAATCCCGTTCGCGAGAAGCAGCGGGTCCGGGTTCCTCACAGGCGGGCATGCTAGTTTTTGGTAATCGTAACGGACGCCGAGGTTGAGCGTCAGTTTCGGCGTCCAACGCATGTCGTCCTGCGCAAACAGGGCGTAGTCAGAGCTATCGGGGTGCGTGGTCCCGCCGCTCGTGTTCAGACCGGGAAAGTTTTGCGTGTAGACGGTCGGCGCATTGCTCGCGAAGGCTGCGTAGGACGGGAACGTGTATGATCCGCTGAACAAACCCGGGAAGAAATTAAGGATCCGATCGAAATTAAAATCAGCGCCGAATTTGTAGTTGCTCCGGCCGCGGACGTACGACAGATTGTCGATGAACTGTACGCGTTTAATCGTCGTCTCGCGGGGGCTGAAATTGTTGCGCCCGATAAAGAGGTTGCCGGCGCCGGTGTTGATGGAGGCTTCAGCCAGGTCGCTGTTAGCCAGGCCGGGCTCTTTGTCTCTCGCAAATTGGAAGCGGAACTCGTTGACCACCTTTTGAGAAAGCGTGGAGGCGAGCGTGCCGGAAAAAGTGTCACTCTTCACCAGGCTATCGCCGGAGTGCTCTTGGGCGCTCAGCGGCCCATTATTCTCGTTGTTTATCCCGTCAAAGCCCTGATGGTTATAGCGCAGCGATAACTGGTTGCGCCCGTTGAGCGCCACATCAGTCTTGCCCAGGAAGACGTTCTGGTTGCGCCCTACCTGATAAGTACCCAGCTTCGGCAGCAGGAGGGTCTGGATGCTCGCCGGCTGTGAGGCTAGATTAGGCACGTCGAGCACCTGCGGGATGTTTGAGCGCTGCCCGTCATAGGTGAAAAAGAAGAACGCGCGGTTTTTGACGAGAGGGCCGCTGAGGCGCGCGCCGAACTGGTTTATTTTTGAGGGGGGGCGCTTGTTCGGCAGTCCGCGCCGCGCCTCCGTGGCGATGGTTGTCGGGTCGTTAGCGTTGAGCGCCTCTTTTCTAAAGTACTCGAACCCGCCGCCATGAAACTGGTTCGTTCCGGAGCGCGTCACGACATTAATGACCGCCCCGCCGGCGCGTCCGAACTCAGCCGAGAAGCCGTTCTGGTTGACCTGAAACTCCTGGACGGATTCCTCGGAAAATTGATAGGGGGGACGGACACCGCCACGACCAAGTGACTGCCCGAAAAAGGTGTTGTTATTGTCGACACCATCCACCTGCACGCTATTGAGAGTGCCGCGCTGGCCGCCGACCGAGAGGTCGCCGCCGCGCGGGTCGCGGATGACGCCCGGCGTCAGCGTCGCAAAGTCCTGGTAATTGCGGCCGTTGATCGGTAAATTTTCGATCGCGCGCTGGTTGACGGTGGAAGAGATGGAGGTGCGAGTAGTCTCCACAATCGGCGCCTCACTATTGATGGTTACCGACCCACTTGCGCCGCTGATAGAAAGTTTGATATCGACCGGTGTTTTACTGCCGACCGTGACGGTGACATCTTTAACCTCCGACTGGGCAAAGCCCTGTGCGTTTGCGCGCACAGCATAGGTTCCGGGCGGCAACAGGATCACACGATAGTCGCCTTGGCTGTCGGTGCTGGCGCTCTTCTCCAGACCAGTCTGTTGGTTCGTCGCCGTCACCGACACACCCGGTACAGCGGCGTTCTGTGGGTCGAGCACGCGACCCTCAATATTTCCCGTCGTCGCCTGGGATTGAGAAAGAGCGCCGATGGCCATCATGATCGAGCAGGCGAGTGCCGCGCACACTCTAAAGATAAGGGGGAAAGATCTTTTGAACATATTCTCCTCTTGTATTGGGTAGACTCGGCTTAACGAACAAGCAGATACGGGGCTGTGAATGCTGGCCCTTACGGGATTAAATGCCATAAAATACGGGTTGAAGTCCAGAGGAGAACCGCGAATATTATTTGAAGGTTATGATCAAAGCAAGTAATTAAACCCGCTGGTACAGGGGGTAGTGACCTCGTTAGGTTTGGGATTGAAAAAAGGAAGGCCAAGCGTGGAAAGTGGCGGCTGTCATGGCTCGTCACAGAATCCATCATGCCCCGCCTTCCCTGCGCTGCCCTCATTGCAGAGGTCAAGCGCGCCATCTCTTTTATCACAGCACCTACCGGACGCGCGATGGGCCGCGTCAATTCGCCAGCTCTCCAATCGTCAATCGATCCGTCAGATCCTCCCTTTCAAAAACAAGTGTACACCCCGTAGTTAAGTACGGGGTCAAGTGGAGACAAGCCGAATTGAGAGGCAAACTGTTTTATAATTCTCCTATCTTGAGGCGTGAGTTTCGGAGCGAAAGAGACGAAGGGCGGCGAGACCTGCGAGGAGTGCCGCTCTGCGCCGAAAATCAGCAGAGCCGGGCCGAAGCCCCAGCGGAGCGTGGCACTGCAGAGAAGACTTCCCATCCCGAATCCGACGAAGGGGGTGAAGACGTTGAGATCAAGGCAGAGATTAAAGGATCTGCGCAAACAACGGGGGGATCATCTACAATGATGCCTTAAGCGAGCGAGATCGTTCCGACAGGCGACCGATTTTCTTAGGGAGGGGGTAGGGTGAGGGTACTGGTTGTTGAGGATGATGACAAGATCGCCATGTTCGTCCGTAACGGCCTCAGACAGGCCGGGTTCATGACGGACCGTACGGCGAGCGGTGCGGACGGGCTCCAAATGGCTTTAACAACATCCTATGATGCGGCCGTCATTGATCTCATGCTGCCCGAGCTTGACGGGTTGAGCCTGATCGAGGCGCTGCGCCGGCAGAAGATCACCACCCCAGTGATCATCCTGAGCGCGAAACGCTCGGTCGATGATCGCGTCAGAGGGTTGCAGGCCGGGGGCGACGATTACATGGTCAAGCCGTTCGCCTTCTCCGAGTTGCTGGCTCGCGTGCAGGCGCTGCTCCGACGCGCCGCTCCGACTCAAGCAGCTGAACCGACTCGGTTAGCCCTGGGGGAGCTTTCCATGAATCTTTTGTCGAGAGAGGTTATTCGGGCGGGTGAGAAGTTGGACCTCCAGGCGCGCGAATTCGCGCTGCTCGAATACCTGATGAGGAATGCCGGGCGGGTCGTTTCAAAGACGATGATCATGGAGCACGTCTGGGAATACGGCTTCGACCCTCAAACTAATGTCGTCGATGTGCTGGTCTGCCGGTTAAGGAACAAGGTCGACAAGAATTTCGCCGGGAAAATGATCCACACCATCCGGGGAGTTGGCTATGTTCTTAAAGAGTCTTAACCGGATCCGGCGGACCATCACCTTCCGGTTGATCCTCTGGTATTCGACGATCTTCATTACCAGCACCTCGTTTCTGTTCGTTCTCGCCTACGCTCTCTTGTCGTCATCCGTTCGGCAGAAAGATCGGGAAGATATCCATCAAAAACTGGGCGAGTATGCGGCCCAGTACCGAACAGGCGGCATAGACGCGCTGGAAAAGGAGGTTCATCTTGAGGAGAGGTCGGATAAAGGGGGGTCATTTTTCGTCCGGCTTGCCGGGCCGCAAAACGGCACCATCTTTCTCAACCATCCGGACCGGTGGAAGGATTTCAACCTCGAACAGCTCAAGAGCGAACCGGTCGATACAAGCGAACAGCGGGCAACTATACAGGAGCGCGGTGGCGGAAAGACGTTGGAGATCGCATCGACGCCTCTGCCGGGCGGCCTTTCTCTGCAGGTGGGCAAGAGCCCAGAGGATCGCGAATATCTGCTGGAGCGCTTCCGTGAGATTTTCATCGGGTCCATGATCCCGGTTGTCCTGCTCGGCATCATCGGGGGATCGTTTCTGGCATTCCGCACGCTGCGCCCCATCAGAAGTCTTATCCAGACCATTCGATCAGTGTCGACCGGCAGGATGGATGCACGCGTACCCTCCAGCCAGACGGGTGACGAGCTGGACGAGCTGGTCATGCTGTTCAACGCCATGCTCGAAAAGATCGAGGTGCTGATCAATGGCATGCGAGGCTCATTGGACACGGTCGCACACGACCTGCGGACTCCGCTCGCGAGACTGCGGGGGGCGGCCGAAATGGCATTGCGGTCGGACAACGACCCGGAGGGTTGCCGCGACGCTCTTGCCGGCTGCGTGGAGGAGGCGGATCAGATCCTTACCATGTTGAATACTCTGATGGACATTTCCGAGGCCGAGACGGGGGCGATGAAACTCCACCTCGAAGAACTGAATATCTCAACCTTGATCAAGGATGCGGTGGAACTCTACAGCCATGTGGCTGAGGAGAAGGAGATTGCCCTCTCTACCGATTCTCCCGAAGATCTTTTCTTCACCGCTGATCGCAACCGGATGCGGCAGGTTCTGGCCAATCTGCTGGATAATGCGATCAAGTACACGCCCCGAGGCGGGAGGATCGATCTCCAGGCTTTCCAGCGAGATCACCGGGCCGTGATCACCATCAAGGATACTGGCAGCGGTATTTCACCGGAAGAGGTCTCCAAAATATGGGGCCGGCTCTATCGCGGTGACCAAAGCCGCTCGCAACGGGGCTTAGGATTGGGATTGAGCCTGGTTAAGGCCGTGATCCATGCCCATCACGGGCGTATTGAGGTCGCGAGCGAACCCGGCCGCGGCTCCCTTTTCACACTTTACCTTCCAGACCTTCCAAAAAGTTCCGGCCAGAGTCGCTGATTCGCCCCCATTTCTCAAACCTTTCATAGATGTAATGTTCGTGAAAGGTTCCTGCAAAGTTTCTGGATTATAGAGACTCGTTTACCGTTGCGGATGGGCTCTCAGGTTGTAAGGAACACGGGGGTGCTCGACACATTCATTACGTACTTCGCTCGGTACGGCTACTGGGTAATCTTTTTCGGCGTCATGGCGGAGAATGCGGGTGTTCCGGTGCCCGGCGAAACCATCCTGCTCGCGGGCGGGTTCTTCGCCGCGCAAGGCCACTTTCACCTTGCAGCCGTCGTGGCAATCGCCGCGTTCGGCGCAATGCTCGGCGACAACGCGGGTTACGCCGTTGGCCGCCGTGTCGGGCGCGCGGCTCTCTCGCGGTATGGCCGTTACGTGCGGCTGACGCCGGGGCGACTCAAGCGCCTTGACCGGTTCTACGAGCGGCACGGCAACAAGACGATCTTCTTGGCGCGCTTTGTGACGGGCCTGCGCGTCTTCGCGGCGGTCTTCGCGGGAGCCGCGCGGATGCGCTGGCGGACATTCGTCGTCTACAACATGGCCGGGGCGGTCCTCTGGTCGGTCGTCATCTCGCTCCTTGGCTTCTTCTTCGGACAGAGCTGGGGACTGCTGCAACGCTGGATCGGGCGCGCCAGCGAAGTTGTAGGCGCCGTGGTGCTGCTTGTCATCGTGCTGGCCTGGGTCTGGCGCTTAATTGTCCGGCGTGAGGACTGGATCAATGGGCGCTTGGCGGCTTTGCTCCAACATCCACGGGTATCTACCTTCCGCCGCCGGTACGCTACTCAAATCGCGTTCGTGCAGGATCGGCTCTCGCCACAAGGCTATCTTGGACTTCATCTCACTCTCGGCGCCATCGTCCTTATTGGCGCAGCATGGCTCTTTGGCGGCATTGCCGAGGACGTCATGCACGGTGATCCGCTCACAGTCCTCGACGTGGGGGTCTCAGCATGGCTTCACGCCCGGATGGCTCCGCCCCTGACCACGGTGATGCGGTTTTTTACCCAGCTTGGCGGAACGGTTTTCATTAGCAGCGCGGCACTGCTCACTGCGCTTTTCCTGCTGCGGAGGCGCCGCTGGTATGCCCTTCTGGCGCTCTTTCTGGCAGTGCCCGGCGGCATGCTCCTCAACGTGCTCTTGAAGAGCGCGTTTCACCGGCATCGTCCCAGTTTCAACGACCCTGTTTTGACTTTGACGAGCTACAGTTTTCCGAGCGGCCACACGATGGCGGCGACAGTCTTCTACGGCGTGCTGGCCGCCTTTGCGGTCCGAAAGCTACAGGACTGGCGCTGGCGTGTCCTGGTGGTTCTGGTCGCAGCACTAATGGTGCTCCTGATTGGTTTCAGTCGCATTTACCTGGGCGCTCACTACCTGAGCGATGTCATGGCGGCAAGCGCGGAAGGTTTGGCGTGGCTCGCGCTCTCGCTGACAGCCGTTGAAACGATACGGCGCCGTAACGAGATGCTGAAGGCCGCCGCGGCTCATCCCGGGGGGAAGAAAGAAGTACATGCTTGAAACGTTGTCCATCCTTGGTGCGAAGTACCTGTTCCTGGTTATTGTGGGTATCGCCGTCATCTATATCTTGAAACAGCCCAGAGTCGAGCGGAAACGAATCGTGGTTTTTGCTGCTGTTAGCCTGCCTCTGACCTACATCGTGTCAAAGATCGGAGGTCTCTTGTATGTTGACCCGCGACCATTCGTAGTAGGGCACTTCGTACCACTCATCCCACACGAACCGGACAACGGCTTTCCATCAGACCACGAGCTGCTGTGCGCGAGTGTGGCAGCGCTCATTTATCCGAGCAATAAAAGCTTGAGTATCACCCTCTGGGGTCTCACACTGTTGGTGGGCGTGGCGCGGGTCCGGACAGGTATTCACCACCCGGTAGACATCATCGGGAGTAGCATGATGGCGACCGTTGTGGCAGGGCTGGTTTACCGCGTCGTCAAAGCACGGGGGATAGGATCTAGGAATTAAACGGGCCGGGGTCAACTCGAGCTCCGGGTGAGCTGTCGCATACTCGATCTAAGGAGAAGGAGCCATGAGAATTCTACTCTACAACCCGGATAACGGCGTGACCCGAAACTTCATGCCCCACCTCTGGATGTTCCTCCTTCAAACAGATGAGCAAGGGGGCGTGGGTCAAACTGATCGCCCAGAACCGGCGGACGATC
>CAYLJO010000195.1:0-11432 GCA_964383905.1 uncultured Blastocatellaceae bacterium | reverse complement strand
ACACACGCATCGTCGCATCGCCGGTCTCCGCCATCGAGTCAGTATTACTTGAAGCGAGTTCACCGGCCGTTAGTACACATCGCGGTGCGAACAGCGGAGAGGAACAAAAGTAGCTGCTAGCCTGCTCCTTTCAACAAAGACTCTCAATTCTTATCGGCAGGCCTTCGGGGAGGTCAGCGCCGCGCCTCCCCTTGCCTTCGCGAAAGACCTTAAGCGGTATGCGCGCTCTATTGGGATGAAGAGGATTCACATCCACCAGGCGCGCCACACCTATGCGCGGATGGCAGCCAAAGAGACCGGAAGCGTGCGCCATCAGCTTGATCAACTTTACGAGGAGGGCCGGGAACCGACCATCCGCCTCATTGAGTCTTTGCTCGACTGCATCGAATGCCCTCAGCTTGCGGGTCAACTGAACAACTCTCCGCGAAATCAATCCCTACATTTTGAGATCGTTGGGTAGATTTCAAAGACCGCTCGGGCTTAATATTCAGCAGATAGTCAAAGGTCACGGCTGAATCCCTCACGCCTTGGCGCTTCCCTTTAACCACGGTCGTTCTGATGTTTCCTGATTTTCTTCACTATCGAGTGAAAGCTGCTGTAGAATGGCGACTCTTCCAGGTCGGACTGAAGCCCGTCTCTCGCCGGGTTGATGACACCAGTTGCAACACAGCTCCTTACCATCCGAAGTTTTGGCCGTTCCTTCCTCAGGGGATAAGCCGGTGAGAAAATTGGAGGATGAAATGAAGCAAATTCAAACCAACCCGGCAGATAAAATGAGACTGGAGAGAATGATCGCTGACGGAGAAAGACTGATCAGCCCACAGGAAAGGAGGAAAGCCGAAGAGAGGAAGAAGCGCTGGAATAACCTGCAACAAGAATGGAAACTCTCTCCTTCCATGGTGAGCCGGTCGATGACCGTGGGATATATTATCACTCAAAATAGTGGCGCGGGTGGACAATACTCTTTCCAGGGAGGGGTCGCCAGCGCGCTCGTGGGGGCGGGCATGCCTTCGGACTTGGCCACCTGGTTCAGTAGTGCCATCGGGGAGGTGTGGCGCAGGTGGGCCTTGTCCTGGAAAATCCCCTTCCTCCCCCTGTATCCCGCGTTTGTGGCCTTCCCCTTAGCGCAGGCCCCTCCCATGCCGAGCACACCCTTTCCCTTAGGGGCAGGTGTCGAGAGGTTGAACCCGTATGAAGGAGAGAGAACCCTTCTGCCGGATTATCTCTCTAATACTCTTTATGCGAGCAGCTGCGAGCAGGCGTATCCCGGAGAGACCTCGCGCAATGCCTGTAATGACTTCGCGAATTGGTTCAGCAGGAGCTACTTTTTCCTGATGGGCTCATCGACCGTGTCAAATGTTTTGGGCTGGGGGCCGGTCCCGTCGTTTGCGCCACCCTATGTGCCGGTCGGTCCGGTCGTCGGGGGAACACTGCGTGGCATGCCCGGGTGCGTTGCCGGTAGCTTTATCGGATGACGGTCGAATCCAGTTTCAAGAAGGCGGTCTCTGCTACACCGCCGCTATCCTGAGGCGGCATCATGAGCGCGCTGAGCGTTTGCACGCCTGACCGCTCTCAAGGGCAAGAGCCATGACCCGAGTGCTTCTCATCAACCCACCCTCGCCCGAACAGTTAGGCGCACCGCTGCTCGGCCTGCAGTACGTCGCCTCCTCACTCCTGGATCGTGGCTGCGAGGTCCGCGTCATAGATGCTGCCGCCCGTTACTTCGATCATGACTTCGAGTGGATCATTTCTGAGGCGGAAGAATTTGGCCCCGAGATGATCGGGTTCAGTCTTTTCACACGCTGGGTCTGGCACGCCTACAGGCTGGTCGATCGTTTCCGTGGCCGGTTCCCGCTCCTGGTCGCGGGCGGCGCCCATACGACTATCTGTGCCAAGGAGACATTGCAAAAGGGGTTTGGGGTTTGACGTCGCGGTGATCGGCGAGGCCGAAGAGACCGTCGTCGAGCTTATCGACTACGTCGAGGGGCAGCAGAGGTGGAAGCATTGCTTACGGCCGTGGGCTTCCAGCCTGAGCGCTGGACGTTTCGCCTGCGCTTTTCGCAAAAAGCTTATCGCGACTGGCTCAAAATCCCGGTGATCACCAACGGGCTACTCGCCGGTCTTAATCCGGATGAGCGGGCACAACGGATTGATGATGCTTTTCGGTTCGTAGATCCTAAGTCGTGGCGTTGGGAGCGCTGGACCGGTTGGACGGCGTGGAAACTGATGCCGTGAGCCCCGGCTTCTAATCTTGCCAGCGTCGCGTAAGATTGGCAGACAGCGCTCCGGCGCCCACTAGAGCGCATGCGCACAGGGTGAGAGCTACATCTGTAGTCACAATGTTCCTGACCCAACCATTTGTCCACTCGACGCCGATACTTAATGCCCCCTCGGCCCTGCGCCGCAGAGCGGCGACGCAGGGCTACCTTTTTTTCAGAGGACTGATCGAGCCTGAACTAATTTTAGACTTGCGCCGAAAGGTCCTGCAGGTGTGCCAGAAATTTAGATGGCTCGCGGACGGCGCTCCCCTCATGCAGGGTATAGCCAAGTCAGGAGTCTGCCTTGGCGCTTACGATGATCCGAGATGGATTGCCTTTCTGACTGAGGTTTTTGCCCTTCCTGAGTACGCGGCACTGAGAGCGCACCCGGCTATCATCAATGTGTTGGAGGGGCTTTATCAAGAAAGGGTGATGACCTGTCAGGGGGATATTTGTCGCGTCGTCTCTCCTTGTGGCCTCGAATTTACCACCTTGCCGCATCAGGACAGCTATTACATACGTGGTACGGAGCGGCTCTGGACAGTCTGGATTCCGCTCGGCGATTGCCCGGTGGAGCTTGGCGGGTTAGCCGTCATGCCGGGCTCGCACAAACACGGATTAATGATTCACCGTGAGGGTGCGGGCAGGCAGCAAGGCGTGGCTGTTCCTGAGGATAGGAGATGGGCGACAGGCGACTACGCGTGCGGAGACGTGCTGATGTTCAGCGGCCTGGCCCTGCACCGTGCCTGTCAAAACTTGACCGCGGATCGCTTGCGAATTTCAGTGGATTATCGATACCAACCTCGACATCATCCCGATAGATGATCGCCGTAACGGGTAGCGACAAAGAAGCTTATCCGGCACCGATCTTATGAGTTTTGATTTAGGTAACAGCCTCTCAACAGGTTATATTCTACCTTGGTCTCGACGACAACGGCTGTCTAACAGGTTCTGGCTGAAAACCCTGTTAGATGAACGCCGCTGCGTTAATCTTGAAAAATGGTGAAATATTAGACAATAACTTTATGGAACACCTCAGATATTCAGTCGCCGCATGCCAGACCGATCTGCCCAACCCGGTCGAACGACGCGCCATGCGCGCGAATACGGACCGGATGCTCTCGATGATTGATTCGGCGGTTGCCGGCGGCGCCCCTTTTCTGCCCGTGCGGCTCGTCGTCTTTCCCGAGTTCGCGCATGCCGCGCCGGTCTTCCCTACCGCCGCAGAGTTGATCGATAAACTGGCGGTCTCGATCCCGAACGAGCACACCGAGCGGCTCGAGCAGAAGGCGCGCGAGCATGACATATACATTCAGAGCGGCTCGATGCTGGAGGTCGATGCGAAGTGGCCCGGAGTGCTCTTTAATACAACGTGCCTGATCGGGCCCGAGGGCGTTTTATCCAAATACCGTAAGGTTAATACGTGGATCCCGTACGAAGTCCACGCCAGCCCGCACGACCTTGAGGGTTACGACGAGCCTCTGTTTCCCGTCGCCGACACTTCCATCGGTCGCATCGGCTGCGCAATCTGCTACGACTGGCTGTTCCCCGAAGCGATTCGCCAACTGGCCTGGAACGGCGCGGAGATCCTGGTGCGCGTCTCGGCCTACATGGACCCGTGGGGCGCGACAGAGCCCATGGACTGGTGGACGGTTGTCAACCGTTGCCGCGCGCTGGAGAATATGGCCTATGTCGTCGCCGCCAATCAGGGCGCGAGCCTGAAGCACTACCCGCCGTACTCCTGGCCAGGCGGCAGTCAGGTGGTGGATTTCGACGGGCGCCTTCTCGCACAGGCTTCGCCCGGTCCGGGCGAGCGCATCGTCGTCGCGCCCGTCGATATTTCAGCGCTGCGCCACGAACGCGCCACGCGGCGCGGCCACCACATGCTCGCGCACCTGCGTACAGAGGCCTATCCGGTCTATGCTGCTCACCAGTATCCGCCACGGTCGCCGGACGATACTTCGTCTGCAAAAATCTCCTACGAGCGGAACAACCGATTGATAGACGAGTCGAAGCGTCAATGGAACGAGCGGTGATAACAAGATTTCAGGAAACTTGTGTTAATGGATGTACTGTCTGACCTCGCCAGGGTACGACGCAACCTGTGTGCTCTGGTCGCCGCTGTGGTTGCACTCGCCTTATTGATCAGCTCTTTTCCCGCCCGCGCACAGCAACCGGCGCCGGCGCAAACTCCCGCCCCGCAGCGCACCGGTCGCGCTTACAGCGGCGCCGAATTGGGCAAAACGCCGCCACCGCCGGGGCCGCAAGCGCCTTCGCCCGTGACCTTCACAGACATTACGGCCGCATCCAAGATCGATTTCAAGCATGCCGCTTCACAGACTTCGCAAAAGTACCTGCTCGAAACAATGGGCGGCGGTGTCGCCATCTTTGATTACGACAACGACGGCCGGATGGACCTCTTCTTCACCAACGGCGCGCGCCTCGGTGACCCGATGCCGAAGAGCGCCAGCCCCGATAAGAGCGACCCGAAATACTGGAACCGCCTCTACCACCAGAAAGCCGATGGCACCTTCGAGGACGTCACGGAGCGCGCGGGCGTTAAAGGCGACGGCTACAGCATGGGTGTGGCGGCCGCCGATTATGACGGCGACGGCTACGTCGATCTCTACGTCACGGGCTACGGGGGCAACACGCTCTATCACAATAACGGCGACGGGACTTTTACGGACGTGACGAAAAAGCTGGGGGTCGGCGGGGGCGGTTGGTCCACGAGCGCGGGCTGGATAGATTACGACCGCGACGGGCGGCTCGACCTCTTCGTCGCGCGCTACATGGACTGGGATTTCGAGCGCGGCTCGATCTACTGCGGCGACCCCCGTCCGGGATTTCGTGCCTACTGTCATCCCGATAATTTCCGAGGCGCCACCAACATCCTCTATCACCAAAAGCCCGACGGCACGTTTGAGGACGTAAGTGTCAAAAGCGGCATCGCCGACCCGAACGGTAAGGGGCTCGGTGTCGCCTTTGCGGATTTCGACGGCGACGGGTGGATGGACATCTTCGTCGCCAACGACAGCGTACGCCAGTCGCTCTATCGCAATAAAGGCGACGGCACTTTTGAAGATATCGCCCTGGTCGCGGGCGCCGGCTACGATGAGAACGGAAAGACTTTTGCCGGCATGGGCGTGGACTGCGCCGATTACGACAACGACGGCTACCCGGATCTCTTTATTACCACGCTGTCGAACGAGACTTACCCGCTCTATCACAATAACGGCGACGGGACGTTTACCTACGCGACCAACACCTCGGGCGTCGGCCAGATCAGCCTGCTCTACTCCGGGTGGGGCACGCACTTCATAGACGCCGACAACGACGGGCTGCGCGACATTTTCGTGGCGCAGGGCCACGTGCTCGATACGATCGAGAAGACCTCCAGTTACCTGAGATACAAGCAGACGCCGCTCCTGCTGCGTAATACCGGCAAAGGCTTCGTCAACGTATCGGCCTCGGCCGGGATGGCTTTCACCCGGGCGATTGCCGGCCGCGGCGCCGCTTTCGGCGATCTCAATAATGACGGGCAGGTAGACATTGTGATCAGCGTCCTGGACGGCGCGCCCGTTATTTTGCGCAATAACGGGACGAGAAACCACTGGCTCGGTCTACAGCTTGTCGGTGAAAAATTGAATCGCGCCGGAACTGGAGCGCGCGTCACCGTGACGGATACGACCGGTCGCCGGCAGGTTTTCGACGTGACGAATGCGGGCAGCTATCTGTCGTCCAATGACCCGCGCGTCCTCGTCGGGCTGGGGACGGCCACAGGCGTCCGCTCAATCGAGATTCGCTGGCCCGACGACCGGACGCAGCGCGTCACCAGCCCTGCCATTGACCGCTACCTGACGATCAATGAAAAGGGATGAAGGACGAAAGCAGAGACGCGGGCGTTGGGAAGACCAAGGTGACGCGGCGATTATTTTTTTATCTCCGCGTCGCCTCGGTCTCCGTGTCACCGCGTCATTGCTTTCGCAGTTAAATTGACATACCCCTGATCGTCGCGTATGTTGAAAATGTCAAACTGCCTGGGAAACCCTGTAAGGATCCGAACCATTTACCCTGCGTTAAATAATCAAATGTTTCAACCGAATTCCGGACGCCTTACCTTCATCCGCGCTCTCTCTTTGCTCGCCGGTTTTCTTCTGATCCAGGCGCCGCTCTCTCTCCTCGCGCAGACGCCCGCGCCGAGCCCTTCCCCACAGCAGGCAGGGGGCGGCGTCTCGACCGGAGTTGCCCTGAATTACAGCTCCCGGCGCACCGTCGGCATTATCGACCCGGCCGCGCCGGTCGTCTTCGAAGACGTCACTAATCTGACCGCGCTCAGTGGATTTCAACACCGCTCCGGAGGCGCGGCCAAAGATTACATCTTCGAAACGCCGTCGGGCGGTGTCGCGGTCTTCGACTACGACGGTGACGGGCGGCCCGATATCTACCTCGTCAACGGTGGGACCATCGCCTCCATGCAGGGTAAAGAGAAGCCGCCGCGCGCCGCCCTCTATCGAAACCTCGGCAACTGGCGGTTCGAAGACGTCACGGATCGCGCCGGCGTCGCCAACGAACGCTGGGGCTTCGGCGTCGCGGTCGGCGATTATGACAATGACGGCCGCCCGGACATGTACGTGAGTAATTTTGGCGTCTCGCGGCTCTACCATAACAACGGAGACGGCACATTCACTGACGTGGCGGAAAAACTTGGCGTGGCGCGCAAGGGCTGGAGCACCGGCGCCACCTGGGGCGATTATGACAGGGACGGGCGGTTGGACCTGTTCGTTCCCGGCTACGCCGAGATCGATTTGAATAATCTGCCGCCCAACCCGAGCGAGGCGGGCAAGCCCGGGAGCGTCGGGCAGAACTTCTGCCAGTTTCGCGGCGTGCCCGTCATGTGCGGGCCGCGCGGGTTGAAGGGTGAGAGCGACACCCTCTACCACCAGAAACCGGACGGCACGTTTGAAGACGTCAGCGTCAAGGCGGGCGTCAATGACCCGCAGAAGTATTACGGCTTCTCATCCGCCTTCGTGCACGCCGACGACGACGATCTGCTCGATTTAATTGTCGTCAACGATTCCACACCGAAGCAGCTTTACATCAACAAAGGCGACGGGACGTTTGAGGAGGTCGGCTACCCGTCGGGAGTGGCCCTGAACGAAAACGGGCGTGAGCAGGCCGGCATGGGAGTGGCCATCGGCGACTACGACAACAGCGGGCGGTTGAGCTTCCACATCACTAACTTTTCGGACGATTCAAATGTGCTATACCACAATGACGGCGACGGCAATTTCACCGACGTGACCTTCCAAGCGGGGCTCGGCGAAGTGACGATCCCGTTTCTCGGCTGGGGCACAAGCTTCCTTGATTTTGATAACGACGGCTGGAAGGATCTGATCGTCGCCAACGGTCACGTTTATCCGGCGGTGGATGAGCATCAGTGGGGCACCAGCTTTGCCCAGCAGGTCTTACTTTTCCGCAACCTGCGCAACGGCAAATTCGAGCGCGTCGGGGCGGCGCCCGGCAGCGGTCTCGCCGTGGCGATCAAAGGGCGGGGGCTCGCCGTCGGCGACCTGGACGGAGACGGCCGCCTCGACGTCGTCATCAACTGCCTTGACTCGAAACCCACCGTCCTGCGCAACGTAACTAAGGGGGCGGGCCACTGGCTGGAGCTGCGTCTTGTCGGCGACGTGGCAAGGAAAAGCCCGAAGGACGCCATCGGAGCCATCGCTTATGTGACCGCCGGCAAACTCCGCCAGCGCGCCGACGTGATCAGCGGCGGCGGCTATGCCTCGCAAAACGATCCACGTTTGCATTTCGGGCTGGGGGAAGCCAATCACGTTGATAAGCTTGAGATCAAGTGGCCCGGCGGCACGCTTGAAACCTTCGACGTTCCCGGGGTTGATCGAGTATTAACGATCACCGAAGGTAAAGGCAATATGGCCAAACGTTGAGGGTCGAGTGGTCGGCGCCAAGCCACCATTTAATTCCTCTCGGGTTAACCTGCGTCCCTCTCAGGCCCTCCGCTGCGAATGATTGTTCACGGCAGAATCGGCCGGCACTTACCTTCCGCGAATCTCTGTCGCTCGACGAAAAACATTGACTGTAAACCCTATGTGTAATATGTAATGCTCCTTAATAAAGAGGGCGGCTATTCCAGCCGTGCTATTCTGAGTTGCTCTCGTCAATCTCACGAGACCGCCTACCAGCTCTATCCGGTCGGAGCTTACATTGTGCGACGGATTGATTTGAAGAGGGCGCAGGCCGCGCGCTCCAACACGATTCGCGACATCAACCGGCAGATCGTGCTCAACTATGTGCGCGAAAGAGAGCCCATCTCGCGCGCCGAGATCGCCCGTGAGACGGCGCTCCAACGCTCCACCGTCTCGACCATTGTCGATGCCTTACAGGCCGACGGGTTAGTCGAGGAGATCGGGGCGGGCGAGTCCACCGGCGGCCGCCGCCCCACCCTGCTGCGCCTTCGAGCCGATGGCGCGATGGCCATCGGCGTTGACATTGCTCCTTCCCGCACGACCGTTGCGACCTGCGACCTTGCCGGGCGCGTGCTCGGACAGGAGGAATTCGTCACCGACCCGCTCGCCCGGAAGACCATCGGCCGCATCATTGATTGCGTGTGCGGGCTTAATCAGAGACACAACTCCCACATCGAAGCGGTGGGGATCAGTCTGCCCGGGTTGGTCGATCCGACGGCCGGCAAGGTGATCTACGTGCCCTACTTCAAATGGCGTGACATGGCGATCGCGCAGGAAATTTATTCCGCCACCGGACTGCGTGTGACCATCGATAATGACGCCAACGCGGCCGCGCTGGCCGAATTGTGGTTCGGCCGCCCGGAGGTGAGCGAGGCCCGCGACTTCATTATGGTCCTGGTCGCCGAAGGCGTCGGCACCGGAATCATCTTTGACGGGCAGGTATATCGGGGCGAGCGTGGCGCGGCGGGTGAGTTCGGCCACATGATTATCGGGACGGGAGCGCCGATCGCCTGCTCGTGCGGAAATTATGATTGCTGGGAGGCTTTCTCTTCCGGCCGCGCGGCCGTCGCGCGCTACATGAGATTATCGGGTCAGGCGTGCGGGCGTGCCTCCTTCAATTTCGCGCAGCTCGTTGATCGCGCCCTTGACGGTGATCGGGCTGCGCAGACCGCACTTTTAGAGACGGCGCACTACCTTGGCATCGGCATCTCAAATTTGATCGCTGGCTTCAGCCCGGAAGCGGTAGTCGTCGGCGGCGCGATTACGCGGGCGTGGCCGCTTGTGGCCGGTGCCCTCGGGGAGACAATTGAAAGGAGCGTGCGCCGCGGTTTACCTTCGGCGCGCATTAACCCCTCGACGCTGGGAGATCAACCCACGCTAATGGGCGCGTTAAGCCTCGTCCTCGCCTGCAAGTTCGCCTCCGCCGTCACAGCCTGACGCCCCGCACCTGCTCCGCAAAAAAACTACCAAAAGGCTTGACAGCCGGCCCGATTACCTCTAATCCTTTCTGAAATTGAAAACCGATTTCATTTTCTCCGTTGGCCGGTTAGGACTACTATGGATAAGGTAAGGCACGCCGGATCTCTTCTCTTGCTTCTTCTACTTTCGCTCAGCGCGGGAACCCGTGCGCAATCAATGCCGGCCGGCGGAGCTAGCTCCCGGGCCCAGGAGGGTACGGACAAAACGGACAAAACTACCCAATCATCAAAGCCTGCGACCCGGTCCACCCCTCCGGCCGAAGTCGAACGTTTACGCGGAGAGGTCCGGCAGTTGCGCGCCGAAATCGAGCGGCTGCGTTCCCTCGTCGAGAAGGAGATGAACAACCGCGGGGCGGCCGCGCCACCGACAGTGCAGCCAGGCGCTACCGGTACGCCGCCGCCGGCTCAAGCGGACGCCGCGGCAGGTGCCGGAAAGAATCCGGCCAAGCCTCAGATATCTTCGACGCCGCAGTCCACATCGGTGCCCGACAACCCGAAGATCGCCATGGCGATCAAGGCGCAGGGCGGCGATTTGTCGGGGGCCGGAAATCTACTCCGCACGGATCGCATCACCATCGGCGGCTACGGCGATTTTCAGTTCCGCGGGTCTTCGATCAGCGAGCGCGCAGACGGCGGCGGAACGCCGACATTCCAGAATACGCGCTTCGTCCTTGGTATCGCCGCAGTGCTCGCCGAAAAGCAGAACATTGTTTTCAACTCGGAGATCGAATACGAGTTCGGATCACGTGAGATTGACGTCGAGCAGGCATTCGTCGAATGGAGGGTGCGGCCGGTATTCGCTTTCCGCGGCGGCATCATCGTCCCCGCCATCGGGCGCTTCAATACTTACCACGATTCGTACCTCAACCTGACGACCATCCGCCCGCTCATCAACCAGTTCATTATTCCGACGGCCTACCGCGACACGGGCGTCGGTATCCGCGGGCGTTTCAGGCTCCCGGGAAAGATGAAGCTCAGTTACGAAGCAGACCTAGTGAATGGAATGCAGGGGACGAACGCCGACGGCGAGGCGACTCCATTTTCGCGCCTGCTGGGCCAATCCTCAGCCGCCGAACCCGGCAGGATCGCTTTCCAGGCCACGAATCGCCGCAAAGCCATGGCCGGTCGTATCGGGCTCTCCCCCGTCCCGGGGCTGGAGTTTGGCGTTTCAGGCTACAACGGCAGGTTCAACAAACTGGGCGATCCCGCCCAATCGGTCACGATCTTTTTCTTCGACGGCTCATACCATCGCGGCCCGCTGACCATCAACGGCGAGTACGGCCGTTCGAACATCGTCGGCGCGGGCGTCCCGCGCCAGAGCCCCGCGCCGCCTCCTCTGGATCCGAGCGATCCCGCTTCGGTTGCTGCGCTGGCCCAGTTTGTCGCCGAGCGTTCGCCGGGCCAGGACGGCTTTTATGTCGAAGGCTCGTACAAGTTCAGGCCACGATTCTTTGCCGGCAAATTTGATGAGGGCAGCTATGTTGCGCCCGTCCTGCGTTACGAGGTTGTGCGGCTGGACCGGACGATTCCGGATTTCTACCTCAACCGCTCGCGCGCGACCCTCGGCTTCAACATCGCGCCTTCTTCATCCGTAATCATGAAATTGAACTACCTCTTCAATCATACCTTCGGCCCGGTGCCGAAGGTGCCCGCCGGAGTTGGCGGGGCCCTCTTCGGCACGAGCCCGCTGCCGCATCTTGACT
>CAYLJO010000194.1:0-11522 GCA_964383905.1 uncultured Blastocatellaceae bacterium | reverse complement strand
CCTCTCGCAGGCGGCGTGATCCGAATGGTCAGCTTTGTTGGGAATCAGTGTGAAGTGAGGATCAGGTGAACACGATGACAACTCGGCTTCCAACATTTTATTTGAGTCACGGCGGTGGGTCATGGTCCTACATGAAGGGAGAGATTCGCCAGCGGTACGCCGCGCAGGGATCGGTTGTCCCTACCGGCGGTTTGTGCAGAAGAAGGAGCGAGTCTTACTGACTCGCTCAACGTGACAGGGAGCGAGCAGGCGTCGGGCCTCGCGGCTCCCACCTGAAGATGTAAAGGAGTGGTTATGAGTTCGCAGTTGAGAGCATTTTTGTTACGAGGAATTATCGGCTTGTCGGTCGTGCTGGCAGCGCTTACGCCCGTCAGGGCCCAAGCTGTCCGAGGAGTCAGTGTGAACATCCCCTTCGATTTCGTCGTCGGGGGTGAAAGACTTTGGGCCGGCGACTATTACTTACGTCCGGATAGAAACGTGCAGGGAGTGATGGTGATCAAGAACAGTGACGGGATGAAAAGCTGGATGTTCATGGCAGTTTTTGACGAGCAACTCGTCCCGCAAGGGCGGCCGAGGCTCGTCTTCCATCGCTATCAGGATCAGTACTTCCTCCGCGAGGTCTGGTTGACAGGGGCGGAGAGCTACGGACTGTCGGAATCACCGGCCGAACGCTTGATCGAGGGGAAGGTGGCCCGGGATGGTCTGCAGCGCGGAGAGGTCGTCACCATTGCTGACATCTCGCGAGCTAACATCTCGCGATAAGTCGGTCGCCAGCCGACTTCGGCGAGCGGAAGCTTTTCGGCTTACTGCTCGATGATGCGATGCGGCCCTACCGACAAGGGGAACCCGGAGAGCTTCTGAACTGAGTTAGAAGCTCTCCGGGAAAGCGCCTCGGGATCTCAGGGGCCTAAGCGTGAAGCTCTCTCATCCGGGGATAGGAATCCCTAATGAAAGAAGACCTACTAATAACGGCCGCCGCCCTCGGGCTGACCTGCGCTTTGCTCCTCCTGCGCCATCTCTTCCTCCGCGGGGGCTACAATAAAGGCGCGGTGGTTAAAGTCACGAAGTATCTTGACAATGGTGGGGGTTCCGGCGGGGGCCGCACTTCAACACCTGGAGACAGAGTCACCGAGAGGCAAAGTCGTTCTGAAGGTCGTCTAGTTCGAGAGAGCCGGGAGGTAAGAGCTGTCAGTTTATGTGGGAATCTTACTGGTGCTCACAATAATTGGCGCCGTCGTAACTCTGGCTATGCGTCGGCACGATCAGCCGCAGGTGGCAGCTACAAAGGAGTAAAATGAAACGCTACACAGCCGCAGGGCGAGACCACACGAGCGCCTGGGCCGTTCTCCTGGCGGGCGGCGACGGGACTCGCCTGCAAAGCTTGACCAGCAAGATTGAGGGCGACCCTAGGCCCAAGCAGTTCTCCCGCATCTTCGGCGGCAGGAGCTTGCTCGATCATACGAGAGAACGCCTCCGTCCCATCTTCCCAGAGGAGCGAACCATCTTCGTTGTGACGAGGGATCACGAGACTTTTTACAGAGAAGAACTCGCGGGCGCCGCCCGCTCCCGCGTCCTGGTGCAACCAATGAACCGCGGGACCGGGGTGGCGATCATCGTGGCTCTCCTTCGCGTCCTGCAACACGACGCGGACGAGACCGTCGCCTTCTTCCCGTCCGACCACTACTTCGCGGACGACATGGCCTTCGCGGCTACCGTACAATCCGCCATAAGCCTCGTCAGGAAGCAGGCCGAGTCAGTCATTCTGATAGGTGCCGAGCCCCGCTGGCCGGAGGTCGAGTACGGATGGATTGAACCGGGAGCGCCGATTAAGAACGGATGCCGAACTCCATTGCTCAAGGTGAACTGTTTCTGGGAGAAGCCCACTCTGGCGAAGGCGCGCAAGTTGATGAGGACGGGCGGGTTGTGGAACACTTTCGTCACCATCGGCCAGGCGGACGCGTTTCTGAAACTG
The DNA here is from genome assembly GCA_964383905.1 of uncultured Blastocatellaceae bacterium. GTDB lineage: Bacteria > Acidobacteriota > Blastocatellia > Pyrinomonadales > Pyrinomonadaceae > CAYLJO01. The sequence goes on along the minus strand of CAYLJO010000194.1, from coordinate 9,550 downwards.
CTTCTCTCCACAGTCCCGACTGCGGTGGCCGAAATTGCTGTGGCGCTCAAGCGCGGCGACCTGGAGGGCGTCTATCGGGAGATAGAGATGATAGACTTCTCGGAGGATGTGTTGAGGCTGGAGCCGCAGCGGTTGCTGGTGATACCGGACGCCGCTTCCGGGTGGGCCGATTTAGGTAATCCGGACCGCGTGATCGAGGTGCTGGTCGAGAATCAGATCGAGCCGGAGTGGCTGCGTGAGATGCGCGAGGTTGATGTCCGGGCCACAAACATGTAAATGTCACTTCGCCGGCGAGCGGCACGCGCCACGTCGCGCGGCGGGGAACAACCATGACAGGACTTCGTGAAGCTCTCCAGCATTCCAATACGTTGAGGTGTCGCCGTCAGACGGTCGGATCCGCTCATCAATGGGCGTAGGTCGGACGAAAGGATCAATCATGATTAATCACAGCTCCACAGGTCTCGCTCCCGGCGGCCCCGGCATCGAGCCCCGCTGGACTCACGGCGCCAAAGTGGCCATCGGCACTGCCTACTCGACTTCCAGCCACGTCTGGTACACGCTCGATCAGGGCTGCGTCACCGAAGTCTACTATCCGACCATAGACTCGCCGCAGATACGCGACCTCCAATTCCTCGTCACCGACGGCGAGACCTTCTTCCACGACGAGCGCAGAAACTTCGTCGGGGAGATCGACTGCGTCTCGGAGGCGGCGCTCGGATTTGAAGTTGTCAACCGGGAGAAGGAGGGACGCTACACCATCCGCAAGACCGTCCTCGGCGACCCGCACCAGACTTGTCTGCTGATTCATACGCGGCTGGAAGCGCCCGCGGAGTTGCTGCCGAAGCTGCGGATGTACGTGCTCTGCGCGCCACACCTTGAGATCGGCGGGTGGCACAACGACGCCGAGGTGCTACGCTTGCGCGGGCACACGCTTCTCGCCGCCCATAAGGGCAGTACGTGGCTCGTCATCGGTGCCAGCATCCCGTTCACCGAATGTTCCGCCGGCTACGTCGGCACGAGCGACGGCTGGACGGACCTCGCCGACAACTACCGCCTCGACCAGCAATACGAAGCGGCCCTCGACGGCAACGTCGCTTTGACCGGCGGCCTCGACCTCTCCCGTGGCACGGAGTTCACTCTCGGTCTGGCATTCGGCACCACCCGGCACGACGCGCTCAGTACCCTCGCGCAAAGTTTAAGCATCCCGTTCGAGGAGACGCGCAGGGCCTTCATTCGCCAGTGGGAGCGAACCTCGAAGCGGTTCTCTCTGGCGGCCACTTCGAACGATTCCAAGCTGTTCGAGCGCAGCGTCAACCTGCTGCTGGCCCACGAGGACAAGACCTACCCCGGCGCGATGATCGCCTCGCTCAGCATCCCGTGGGGCGATGAAAAAAGCGACGAAGAACTCGGCGGCTACCACCTGGTCTGGACGCGCGACATGGTGAAGTCGGTCTCCGGTTTGCTGGCCGTCGGTGATGTGAGCACGCCGCTGCGCGCGCTCATTTATCTGGCGGTGTCGCAGCGCGAGGACGGCGGCTTCTACCAGAACTTCTGGATCGACGGTCGGCCCTACTGGCGCGGCCTACAGTTGGACGAGGTAGCCTTCCCCGTCCTGCTGGCCTGGCGGCTGTGGAAGCACGGGGCGCTGGGCAACTTCGATCCTTTCCAGATGGTTCGTCTCGCCAGCGCCTTCCTCATCCGGGAGGGGCCGGTCACGGCGCAGGACCGCTGGGAGGAGGCGAGTGGCTATTCGCCTTCGACGCTGGCGGTTCACATCGCGGCGCTTGTTTGCGCGGCGGAGTTCCTCGCCGACCGTGGCGACGAGGCCACGGCCCGATTCGTCCGCGATTACGCCGACTTCCTTGAATCCCACATCGAACGCTGGACGGTGACGACCGAAGGCACGCTGGTAGCAGGGATCACCCGTCACTACATCCGCATCAACCCTGCCATGGGCCTTAATCACTGTGCGGATGAGGATCCGAATTGCGGGACGCTGGTGTTGGCCAATCGGCCCCCCGGCGCGCGCGCTGAATTTCCTGCTAAAGAGATCGTTGACGCCGGTTTTCTCGAACTGGTTCGTTACGGCATCCGCAGTGCGGACGACCCAATCATACAGGATTCGATTCGGGTAGTGGATGCCGTGCTCAAGGTGGAGACGCCGTCGGGCCCCTGCTGGCGCCGCTACAACCATGACGGCTACGGCCAGCGGGAAGACGGCAGCTCCTACGTGGGTTGGGGCACTGGGCGCGCGTGGCCGTTGCTGACCGGCGAGCGCGGGCACTACGAGATCGCCGCCGGACGGGATGCCGCTCCATACTTGCGCGCGATGGAGAGGTTCGCGCAGGGCGTCGGAGTCATTCCGGAACAGGTCTGGGACGCTCAGGACTTGCCCGCGCGCCGCCTCCGTTTCGGCGGCCCGACCGGCGCGGCCACGCCCTTGTTGTGGGCGCACTCGGAATACGTGAAGCTGCAGCGCTCCGCCGCGGACGGTAAAGTCTTCGACCTGATCGACGCCGTCTACGACCGTTACGTGGCCAGGCGCGTGGAGCGCAAAGCAATCGAGGTATGGAAATTCAACCGACAAGTACCGGCGGCCCCTGCGGGCGCGCTTCTGCGTGTGCAGGCGGACTCCCCGTTCATCTTGCGCTGGACGACCGACGAGTGGCGGCACTCGACCGACACGCGTTCGAGCGCGACGGGAGTCGGGATTGAGTTCGCGGATATTTTACTGCCCCGGCAGGACGCGCCCGTAAGGTTCACGTTCCTGTGGCTGGAAGAGAACCGCTGGGAAGGCAGGGACTACAAGGTCGAGATAGAGGCCCGACCTAACGCGGCGTCGGAGCACGGGGCGGCGTCTGGCCTTTCGTCCGATACTTATGTGTTAACGGAAACGAGATAGATGACGCGCTTCAGTTCCTCGTCAGGCACGGCTACCTCGTCCTCTTCGCCTTCGTGCCTTCTCAGCAAATCGGACTGCCGCTGACCTCTACACCTTTCGTCGTCGCCGCCGAAAACATTCCCTCATACGTGACGCGCTGAATCGAGCAGGAAGTCCGCCGCAACTCAAAGCATTCCTACCATTCAGAAAAGAAGTCCGCCCGTCATTATTTATCGAACTTCATTCGTTAATAACGAACTCCCAACTCCTCTCTGCGCTGACCACGCTTAATCGTAATTAACGCGCACGCCCACATTCCTCTCACAAAGCCCTGGTAAGTGAGCAGCCAATCAGCACGCAAAGGGGCTTGGCATGGTGGTTGCTCCGTGCTCGGTTAAGGACACCTTAACGAAGGATGAAAGGGCGTGGGGCGAAGATGGAGCGAAGAAGTATTCAAGGTCTGAGGTTCTTGGTTCTGTCAGCGTGCGCCGGGCTCGCGCTCACGCGACTCGTGTGCGCACAGACCTATCAAAGCGGCGCCCCCGCACAGGGGCAGACAGGCGTGGCGAGCGGCCATGCAACTTCACCCGCCGGGCCTGCGGCGAGCGGAAGTATCGGCGGTCATCCTTCGACGGGTGCGACGGACTCGATCCTGGGCGGTGGGCAGTTGCCCGGCGCGGCAGTCGTGACGCGGGGGCCAACCGCCCTCAGTCTCGAAGAGGCCGTCCAGATCGCCATTCAAAATAATTCGGCAACGCTGCTCGCCGCCGAGCGCCGCCGCGAAGCAGGCGGACAGGCGCGGGAAGCGCGAGCGGGGCTCTTGCCTAACGTCTCGGCCACAGCATACCAGGCCGACTTGACGGAGAACCTGGCCGCGCTGGGCTTTCAACCCGGGACATTTCCCGGCATCACGAAAACCTTCATCGGGCCCTTCAAAAACTTCGACGCGCGCGTCCGCCTCTCGCAAGCGATCTTCGACTTGAGCGCGATCAAAAATTATAAGGCGGGCCGGGCCGGAGTTCGCGTGGCGGATTTGCAGGAGAAGTCGGCGCGCGAGCAGGTGGCCGTCGCCGCCGCCCTCACCTACCTCGAAGCCCTCCGCTCGGATCGCGCGGTCGAGGCCGCACGCGCCGACGTGGAGTTGGCCGAGACGCTCTCCAAGCTGGCGCAGGACCAGCGCGACGCGGGCGTCGCGACGGGCGTTGACGTGACACGCGCCGAGACCCGGCTTGCGGAGCAGCGCGTGCGGCTCGCCCAGGCGCAGACAGCCGCAGATCAGGCGCTCTTGAATCTTCAGCGCGTGGTCGGCCTCCCGCTCGGAGGCGCGCTCTCGCTCACAGACGCTCTGCGCTTTTCGGATGAGCCGCAACCTTCCGCCGAATCGGCGGTCGCGGCGGCCCTCCAACAAAGGCCCGAGGTGCGCGTCGCCGAGGCGCGGTTGCGCGAGGCCGGCTACGAGCGCCAGGCCGCACGCGCCGAACTGCTCCCTTCGCTGGCCCTCGTCGCCGACTACGGCGTGAGCGGCATCACGCCGGCCAACAACGACCTGCCGACCCGAGGCGGCGCGCTTCAGTTGAACGTCCCCATCTTCAACGGCGGGCTGACGCGGGGTCGCATCGAGGTGGCGGCGAGCCGCGAGCGGCAGTCTGAGATCGAAATCGGCAACATCCGCGGGCAGGTCGAGGAGGACGTGCGCTTAGCACTCTCGATGCTCAGAACGACAGCCGAGCAGGTGAAGGCAGCCGATGAGTCGGTCGCGCTCGCCGAGCGCGAGCTGGAGATGGCGCGCGACCGATTCCGCGCGGGGGCGGGTGACAACGTCGAGGTGGTGACGGCGCAGTCCGCGCTCTCCGACGCGCGGGGCGCCGAGGTGACTGCGCTGGCGCAGTACAACGCGGCGCGACTCAACTTGGCCGCGGCCCTCGGGCGCGCCGAGTCGTTCCGTTGGTGAGACGTGTTGGGGCGATGCGCGGCGGCCACCGGCCTGCCGGAACAGTTATTCGTTTTAAGTCGGTCGAAGATCGGAGAGGGGTTATGTCAACCGTTAACGAAGAGCCTGAAGTCGCCGAGCGGAATTTTGAAACGTCATCACCCGTCGACGGGCGACGCGGCGCGGTCGAGGAGAGGATAGATGTTGAAAGCGGCGGTGAGGAAGCCTCTACGGAGGCGGGCGAGCCACCCGCGGCGCAGGAAGAGAGAGAGGCCGAGTCGGGGAAAAGGCCGCTCTATAAGCGTCCGCTCTTTCTGCTCGCCGCCGGACTCGTGCTGCTCACGGCGTCCGTCTTCGGCGTGCGCTACTGGCTCGACGCCCGCGCGCACGAAGCGACCGACGACGCCTTCATAGACGGGAGCACCATCCCCGTCAGCCCGAAGGTCTCCGGCTACATCGCGCGAGTTTACGTGACGGATAACCAGGAGGTGAAGGAAGGTGACCTCCTCGTCGAGATAGACCCGCGCGACTTCGAGGCGCGACTCGCTCAGGCCGAGGCCGCGCTCGCCGCAGGCCAAGCACGTTTGAAGGAGGCGCAGGCCAACGTCGAGCTGACGCGGGCCACAGGCCGCGCTAGCGTTCAACAAGCGTCCTCATCGGTTCAGAAGGAAAGCTCCGGCGTTGAATCGGCACGGGCGGAATCGGCAGCCGAACGAGCCAAGACCGGCCAGGCCGCTTCCGCGGTGGTTTCGGCGCAGGCCAGCGCCGCGCAGGCGCAGGCGCAGGTCGCCGCCGCCGAGGCCGAAGCCGCCCGCGCGAGTGCCGACGCCGAGCGTTATCGCGAGCTTAATGCTAAGGACGAAGCCTCGCGCCAGCAGTTCGATCAGGCGGAAGCCGCGGCGCGCACAGCCGACGCAAACTTGGAAGCGGCCCGCAAGAGGGCCGCCGCCGCCGATGCTCAGGTGGCCGAGGCGCGCGCGCGGCAGTCGGCGGAGGAGGAGACCGCGCGGAGCGCCCAGACGCAGATCACGACGGCGCAGGCGCGAGTCGGCGAGGCTCTGGGACGGCTTTCGCAGGCCAACACCGCGCCGCAGCAGGTGGCCGTGAGCCAGGCCCAAGCGCAGACACAAGTGGCGACGATTGAGCAGCTCCGCGCGGCGGTCGAAGAGGCCAGGCTCGAACTCTCTTACACGAAGATATACGCGCCGGCTTCGGGGCGTGTTACCCGCAAGTCGGTCGAAGAGGGCGCGCTCGTTCAATCCGGACAGGGACTGATGGCGCTCGTGCTGGGGGATGTGTGGGTCACTGCCAATTTCAAGGAGACGCAACTCGACCGGATGCGGCCCGGCCAGCACGTCGAGATCAGGGTTGACGCTTACCCAGGGCGGACGTTCCGGGGCCATGTTGACAGCATTCAGGCCGGGAGCGGCGCGGCCTTCAGCCTGATCCCGCCGGAGAACGCGACGGGCAACTACGTCAAGGTCGTGCAGCGCGTGCCCGTCAAGATCGTCTTCGACAAGCCGCCGGACCAGAGCAGCGTGCTCGGGCCGGGAATGTCAGTCGAGCCGGAGGTGCGCGTCCGATGAGCGCCGTACCTTTACAGGCTGATCATTCAAAAGGGGCGGGCAAGGGCCGGCCGGGGGCCATCGCACCCGCCCAGGCGTGGTCGCCGGGCGTCAACCCTTGGATCATCGCCGTGTCGGTGATGCTCGCCACCTTCATGGAGGTCTTAGACACTTCGGTCGCGAACGTCGCGCTGCCGCACATCGCCGGAAATCTTTCGGCTTCGACCGACGAAGCCACCTGGGTGCTGACGAGCTACCTCGTCTCGAACGCCATCATCTTGCCGGCGACTGGGTGGCTCGGCAGCTTCTTCGGGCGCAAGCGCTTTCTGATCACTTGCATCATCATCTTCACCCTCTCGTCCGCGCTGTGCGGCGCGGCGACGAGCCTGCCGATGCTTATCTTCGCGCGCGTGTTGCAGGGAGCGGGCGGCGGCGCGCTGCAACCTATCTCACAGGCGGTGCTGATGGAGACCTTCCCACCAGAGAAGCGCGGGCAGGCGATGGGACTCTTCGGCCTAGGGGCAGTCGTCGCTCCGATCATCGGCCCGACCTTGGGCGGCTGGATCACAGACAACTACTCGTGGCGGTGGATTTTCTACATCAACGTCCCCGTCGGCGCCCTGGCCGTCCTGATGTCCGGCGCGTTCATCACTGACCCGCCTTACATCCGGGCGCAGAAGGCGGGCCGCATCGACTACGTCGGCTTCGGGCTGATGGCAGTTGGGCTGGCGGCGCTCCAACTCGTTCTCGACAAGGGGCAGGAGGACGACTGGTTCGCCTCTTCCTTCATCACGTGGGCGGCCGTTCTCAGCTTAGTCGCGCTCGCGTCTTTCATCGTCTGGGAGCTGCGGTCGAAGGAGCCGATCGTCAACCTGCGGGTTTTGAAGAACCGCAACTTCGCGGTGGGAACACTGCTGGTTACAGCGATGGGCATCGTCCTCTACGGCACGACCGCGCTGCTGCCGCTGTTCCTGCAAACCTTGATGGGCTACCCGGCGACGGCGAGCGGCGTCGCGGTCAGCCCGCGCGGGATCGGCGCACTTATCTCGGTCATCATCGCGGGCCGCCTGGTCGGGCGCGTGGACGGGCGCTGGATCATCATGTTCGGCTTTCTGCTGCTCGTCTACTCGTCCTACGTGCTGGCGGGGCTGAACCTCGACATCGCGATGGGCAACATCGTCTGGCCGAACATCGTCAACGGTCTCGCGTCGGGCTTCATCTTCGTGCCGCTCTCGACGATGGCGATGGGGACGCTGTCGAACGAGCAGATGGGTAACGGCGCAGGTCTCTTCAACCTGATGCGGAACACGGGCGGCTCGATCGGCATCGCGGCCGTCACCACCTTGCTCTCGCGCGGCGCGCAGGTACACCAGGCGATGATCGCCTCGCACCTGACGCCCTACGACCCGGCGTTCAGGCAAAGGCTAGAGCACATTCAACATTCGGTGGGCGCGTCGCCTCGGGCGGTATCGCCTCGGGCGCTGGCGCTCGTGTACGGGGTCGTCGGCAAACAGTCAATGCTTTTATCCTTCATGGACGACTTCCGCCTGCTCGCCCTCTTGTGCCTCCTGTGCGTCCCCGTCGCGCTGCTCTTCAAGCGCGTCCGGGCAAAGGGCGGCCCCGTAGCTATGCACTGACCGGGAGGGGCGGGCGGTTGACGTTTGATGTGAGCCGGGGCGAGGAGGTGAGAGTGATGGTTGACTTCAGAAGAAAACGACCTTCCGGTTTGGTGACCGGGCTAACACAGAAACGGACGCCGAAAGGAACGCCGGAATTCGACCGCCAGGTTTATCAATATCTTCTGACGCTCACGGCTGCCGTGATCGCACTCGGCACGATCTTCTACCACTTCGTCGAAAAATTACCGTGGTTGGACGCCAACTATTTCAGCGTCGTCACCCTGTCAACGGTCGGCTACGGGGATATTACGCCCCACACCGACGCGGGCAAGATTTTCACCATCTTCTACATTTTTACAGGCGTCGGCATCATCACCAGTTTCATCCACTACGCCTTCCGGCGGAGGGTCAACAACCGATACAGAACTTGCCAGGAAGCTCCCCCGACGGGCGACGTCGAGATGGCCTCGGCCCGACCCGACTGGATCGAGCTGCGCGTCCCCTGCGACTTGAAAGCGATCTCCACTTCGGAGCAACTGCTTGCCCCGTCCTTAGCGGACATCCCGCCGGAGACGCGCGAGGCCGTCGCCGTGGCTTTCCGTGAAATGCTCGAAAACGCAATCGAACATGGCGGCTGCCTGGATAGGTCGAAGAGTATCGAGGTCAGTTGCGTGCGCCTGAAGCGCGCCGTCGTCTGCCGGATCAAAGACCCCGGCGCAGGGTTCGATCCGGCGCGGCTCGATCACGCAGCGATCAACAACCCTGACGGCGACCCGCTCCGTCATGCGCGCGTTCGCGAGGAGAGGGGCATGAGGCCCGGCGGATTCGGCCTGTTTCTCGCTGCCAGGATGGTGGACGAACTGGTCTACAACGAGCGGCACAACGAGGTGCTGTTCGTCAAATACCTGTCCTGAGTGCGGGCGCTCGCGCGGCGCGGTGCGGAGATTGGTGGGAAGGGGGGCACAAAGAGGTGATGGGCGGTAGTGTTGCGAACATTTGTTTGACGCATGCGAAGGGTCGGCATCGCTTCGGCGCGCGCGTCTGTCTCGCCGCCTTCTCTCTTGTGTTATTGGGGGTGCTTGCCGCTGCCCAAATGCCTGCGCATGGAGGGCAGCAACAGCGACCGCGCCGCGCGGTCACCGCGCCCACCGCGCCCGACGCGGGGGCTGGTACTACCGCCCGCGCTGGCGAGGAGGTCGGCGAGGACGAGGTCGTGCGCGTGGACACGCAACTTATCCCGGTAACACGAAGTCAAGATGCAACGACTGGCCAACAGTAAGCTGCACGCTCGCTAGTCGTTGCGGAGAAAAACCGGCCTTCTCGGCGCGGATGTCGTAACTGCCAGGCGGAAGTGACAACAGCGTATATTCGCCGTCCTGGTTGGTCGTGGCGCTGCGGCTGAAACCTTTATCGACTGCGATCGCCGTCACACCGGCTCCGACAACCAGCGCCCCGTCCTTATCGGTCACCTTACCCGCAACTTCCGCGGTTGAGGCTCCAACCTGTGCCAGCAAAAGCCCGGAGTTGATGAACAAAAGCAGGATCAGGAGCGAAG
>CAYLJO010000193.1:6104-11569 GCA_964383905.1 uncultured Blastocatellaceae bacterium | reverse complement strand
AGCTGAGCTATATGACATTCAACTCTGTTGATGCTCTAAACCGAGAATTGCTGCGGTTTATCACTTCCACTACACTATCCTGTCAGTTATTACGACCCCTAAACAACAAACGATCACTCGTTCCCTGGACTTGTGTCTGGATCACCAGCGACGCCGCCTTGAATCGTTTTACACTCGCGCTTCTGTAACAGCTGCTTGATATTGAAATTCTTGAATGCCTTGCTGCCGCGAAACCCCATTGACTGGGCCAGCCATGTGAATTGAACTGCCCCTGCATTCAAGAGCGATGAGCAAATCAACCCTGACCCATAAACGCCAATAGGGTAAATGGGTTGGTGCAGGCTGATGGTGTTAAAAGCATCAACGATGCCCTGGAAGTATGCGGTGATTACCCCCGTCACATCTTTCTGAGAAGCGTCGAAGTCAACAGCGAAATAGATCGGCGTGCCCGCCGGTTGTCCGATATCATGCTGGGCGAAATGGTAAGCTGAAGTTCCGTCAAACACGCCTCTAGTATGAGAGAAGTAAGCTGACTTGAGACATGGAGCGGATTTGGTTAGGTCCACATTGGCATCAAATCCATTGGACCTTGTTCCATTGGACATTGTTCCATTCTCTTTTAATTGTAAAAGTCTGAATTCGACCTTTCAGACAGTGACTTACAGTTACGACATGTCAGACGGCATCAACCGAGAGGCTGAAACCCGCAAGCAAGAAGCTGGGCGCTTCCCTATTCAATGTGACAGTTTGGTCAGGCATGAAGATCCTCCTTCTCCCAAATAGCGGAAGACTAACTTTGTGGGACCTGGGCCCTGCAACCTCCCTACTGGAAGCTAATACATTGATACGAGGTAGGAGATTAGTGTTGTGGTATGAATCATCTGACCCTCGACAGTCGAGGCAAGGTCAAGGACTCCATAGCTAATAAATGACAGGCAAACGAGGATAAGGCCCTTGTTTGCTAGTTAGTAACGGACGAGCGGTGCGGCTCTTGCTCCAGTCACCTACCAAGCACTCCATCGCAGAATCCGGCAGTGATTTGTCCGCCCTGACGTACGATGGCCATAAAGCCTTTTCAAGACGGGTTTTGCGTTCAGGTTTTAGGGTTTCAGGGCTAGCGGCTCACAACCCTGAATGGGTATCTGTCGACACTTTCCGAATCGCCACCGATGCTGATCCCACTGAGCTTTAGTTGATAGTCCCCGGGCCGCATCAACTGAGGGGGGACGCTTATCACTACAACCTTACTATTGTCCGCCGCTTCAGGCTTGAGGGTCTCGCTCGTCAGAACCGCTGAGCCCTCAGCGGTTAGTAATACGGCCCGATAACTCTGTTGTTCGTCGGTTGGGAGCCTGAGCCGGAATTGTACTACGTCTGTTCCAGGAGGGATGGCTATCTTCGTTATCTCACCACCCTCCCGGGTGAGGCCCGGGGTGAGTAATACCGTGAGGACTTGGCGCGGCTCTCGCTGGAGCCGCAAATCCCTGAAGACCGTCCACGAGACGCTGAACACCAACAACAGGGCAGCGGCCGCCAAAGAAAATGCAAGAACAGGGTTTCGCGAGCGCAGCGAGGAAAGGAAGGCTAAATTCCGTAAGACGGGTCGAGCGACTCCGCCTGACTCACCAGGTGATTCAGCCGCGTCTTGAGTCGGTCTCTCGCCCCCGGCCTCGATGTACCTTCTCAAAGCGCGGGAAAACCGCACTTTCTGCCGCCGTTCGGGTGTGACCAGGAAGTGGTTTTCAAAACTCTCCCGCTCGGCCCCCGCTAAGTTGCCCGCCAGATATTGATCAATCAATTCGTCTTCGGCAATCAGTAGTTCTTCGTAAAGGGCGTCGTCCGTTAAGAACCTTACTTCGAGCGGCTCCTGTTCTGCCAACGGCAGTAGACCAAGCAGGTACTGCCGGATGGCATTTATATCTTCGGCGTGTGATTTCATCCAGTGCTTACTTCTCGGGCGAGCGCCCCTAGATGGAATGCTGATTCTGCCACATTCATTTCACCCCCCCTGCTGCTCGAGACAGTCCTGCATGCATTTTTCGAGGACGGCGCGGACGCGGTAGGCGCGTATCCTGAGGGCATTGAGAGCGATGCCGAGCTGCTCTGCTAGCCGCTTGCGGAGACCTATCTTAGCTCCCTTCTCTTCTTGATAGTACTGCAAAATTAGTTCGCGGTTATCATCTGTTAGCTGCTGAATACACCTCTCCAGACACGCATAGTCTCGCTCGGTTTCGCCCGGCTGCTTCGCAGGTTGCGGCGGCGACGCAGGCTTTCTCCTTAGCTGTTCCAAGTGGACTTTGCGCGCCACGCCATAAAAATAGAGTGTCGGGTCACCGCTGTACGTCGCGGCAATCTCTTCCACCCTTCTGGCGACGCGATTGATAGCTTCATCCGCAAGGTCTTCAGCCTCATGACAGCCACGGCAGGTGAAAATTTTGATGAGCCTACGGCGTACCTCTTCATATTTCTCCCCGGCGCGCTCGCGGTCTGCGTCGAGCCAGGCGAGCAGCCTCTCAAAAGCCTCTTGAGTCAGAACCCATTTACCATGGGCCGCCCCCCTCGCCTTTGAATCAGTGCTCATTGACTTTTTCTTCGCGCCAATCGTCTCACCGCGTAAAGACCACACAGTGAAATCATGAGCGCGGACGCGATTAAAATTGTTACGATCGCTACTCCTCGAGGATCCCGGCCGACTTCAATTCTTCCTTCGTATTCACCCTGCAACACGAAAGCCGCCCAGAAATATGGCGCGCGACGCCAGCGCTTCTGCTGCCACATGGCGACCTGCGCTTCCCTGAGTGCCGCGGCGGGGGATTTCTTCTCCTCAAGCATCTGCCGGTAAAAATGGCCCATCAATTCTGCCGTCGCTTCATCGTCAACTTTCCATAAACTGGCTACGACGCGCGCCGTCCCGGCATACATGAAGCCGCGGACCAGTCCGACCAGACCTTCGCCTTTAACATCCCTGCCGATCCCCGTGTTGCAGGCGCTCAGCACGACCAGGTCGGCCGGCAGGTTTAAATTATAGATGTCGTTGAGTCGCAAGAAGCCGTCCTGAGGTCGGCCATCTTTATCAAATAGTGAGAGCACGAGACCTGACAATTCGGGATGCTCGCTGTCGAGAACGCCATGCGTGGCAAAATGTATTATACGATACTGGCTCATCCCGGCGCTAAGGACCGCAGCCTTGCTCGCTTCAAACCCGATGGCCTTCAGGTTGCTTGTGCCGGGAGCCAGAGCCATGATCGCTTCGGCCTCTTCGCGCGAAGCAAACAGGCGAGGGATGCCAGCACCGCTGCCCCATGTGCCGTTCACGTCACGCAAAGCCCGTAATAGTTCCGTTTCATCGATCCGTGTTTGAGCCAGGAGGGTCGAATCATCGCGTTTATGTGCCAGTCTAGAATCGTCCTCTTCAAAGACCGGGTCTGCGAACACGGCGACGGTTTTCGTCGCCGATTGCCGCCGCGCCGTCTTCCTCCTCAACGTCGCCAGGGCCGAAGCCGAAGGTTGAAACGTGATCTCGTGCCCCAACACCAACGGGACGGGCTCACCCGCGCTGCCCGGCTGAGGCAGCGCGTTAAACGGTAAATACTGAAGCGCGCCGTCGGCGACGATCAATAAACGTTTCGCGTGTAGATATTCACCCGCCGGCGCGAGCAGCATCTCGGATAAAGCGGACGACTCCTGCCAGTATAATTCTTCTTCCTCTTTAATGCGCACCTCCCGTTCCGCGAATGTCTCCCCTTGGACTTGCTGCGGCGCCATCAACAGATTCCTCACACGATTGGCCGCCTCTTCAATCGAGGCGCGGCTAGGAAGTTGATAGCTTTCGATCGCCGTCTTGGTCACGGCCCAGAGATAGCTTCGTTCTTCGCCGAGTGAAAACTCCAGAAGCAGGGTGTCATCACCGAGGACCTGATCCTGGATGGCCTTCAGGCCCAGGGGCTGCGGCTGCGCGAGCGCAGTGTACTCCATGCTCGACGCCCTCAACTGAGCATTAACTTCACGGTACCGAGCCGTGAGTTCGTCAATCTCTTGGGCGAGGGCCGCAGCTTCGGCGCCTGATTGTTCGCCGACCGGCAGGCGCATGCGGCGCTCTGCCTTCTCGCTTAATTCCCTGCGCAAAGAACGCTCGCGCTCAAGCAAGCCAGGATCGGCCTTTTGCATCACGCCGACGCGGGCCGCGGCCAGAGTTTCTAGGAGAGAGCGCGCACGCGCACGCTCGCTGACCTCGAAGGCTGCGGTGGCGTAGCCGCCTGACGGATGCTGCCTGTTGAGTTCCATGAGCAGGTTGATGTCAAGCTCGTAGAGCTGGTGCACAGAGGCGAAGTAGGAGGCGCGCAAATCCTGGCTGACGACCTTCATGCGTAGAGACTCAACGACCTGAAGCGCGGCTTCCACTTGCGTATGTGCCCCCGTCAGGTTGCCGCGCCAGCGGTCCACGCGCGCGAGATTGTAGAGCGCCGCGGCTTCGCCAAAGGGATACTCCGCTTCACGGCTGAGCGAGCGCGCACGATTGTAACATTCGAGTGCCTGTTGCCCACGGCCAGCATCTTCATAGATGCGGCCCACCAGGTTCAACGTATCGGCCTCGCCCCGGAGGATTTTCTCAGCTCGGTAACCCGCGCGCGCAAGTTTGTAGTTTTCGAGCGCCTTTATTTTATCCCCCAGGGCGTCATAGACCTTCCCTATCTCTCGTAGCTCGAAACTCACCGTCCGGGGGTCGCCGATGGCTCTGAAGATCGAAATGGCCTGTTGATGATATTTGAGCGCCTTCAGATGGTTTCCGAGTGAGTTATAAATACTCCCGGCCGCGCCGAGGGCTTCTGCTCTACCGCTCAGGTAGTTGGCCTTTTGGTACAAGGAAGCCCCACGCTCGTAATACTCGACCGCCGCCTGCTCTTCCCCGAGTCTGTCATAGATATACGCTATCCCGGTAAAGATTCTCGCTTCTTCGATCGGGTCACCGATGCGCCGGATAAGTTGCATCGACCTTTCAAAAAAGTCCATCGCCGCCTGACTCTCCCCTATGCGGGAGTAGAGCCGCCCGATTGCGGTCAGCGTGAGGGCCTCACCTCGCCGTTCGCGGGTGGCCTGCCAGAGAGAGAGCGCTTGATTAAAGAAGTTGAAAGCCTCCCGCATCTGGCCTAAATCTGAGTAGGTGTATCCAAAGTTCAGGAGCGTTAGGGCTTCGCCTCGTCGGTCACCTAATTCATGCCAGATTGGTAGGGCCTGTTGATAGAAAGAAAGAGAGCGCGGCAAATCCCCTAAACCGTATTGAACCTCGCCAATGTTGTTAATTAGCTGAGCCTCCCCCCGCCGGTCACGCAAAGTTATATCTATTTCAAGCGCACGCTTGAAAAGTCCGAGCGCCTTTTTATTCTCACCCAAAATGAGATGAACGTATGCGATCCCTGTCATGGCTTCTCCTTCGCCATGACGGTCTCTTACTGTACGACTGACCG
>CAYLJO010000193.1:0-6004 GCA_964383905.1 uncultured Blastocatellaceae bacterium | reverse complement strand
TTGTTGGCGGCAATCGAGTTGAAGGATCTTTCGCCCGCCCGGTTCATAAACCGTGACAGCAGCCTCCATGCCTCGCGGCTCTAGAATCAGATGAAGATACTGACCGGCTGTGAGAAGGATGCGGTCGGTATATCTCTCGCCTGCCGAAAGTTCGCGTGTGAGCGGTTGGCCTAGAGTAAGCAGGGGGATGTTTTCAGGGATGTGACCTGCGTCGGTTGACTGGGCAGAGGCAAAATGGGACCACGGCGCGAGCGCAGAGTAGTCCCTAACCATCGGCTCGGACAAGACGAAAACGATGGCCAAGAGAGTCAGGCATAGCCTGAGACATTTTCGTGAAACAGCATTCACGTATTCGAGTGCGACCTATTTGCTCTCTTAACCCTTATTGTTCCTTTCAGGTGACTTCGCCCGCCCTGCGGCGCGCACATTCTCGGTGATCCTATCCATTCTCTGCCATGCCATCATCACAAGTACACTCATTGAAATCCGTGGGCGGATTTTTCATGCTGCCGATGACATTGGCTATACTTTTAGTCTCGGGACCGTTCTTAGTCTCCGGTCCGTTCCGATAGCCTGACGAGGTTAAAGAGTCAACGGGTGCGACGGCAAACATGCTCCGCAGCAGATTCTGGTCGAACACTGTAACCTGCTTTTTGCCGGGACGCGGAGCGCGTTTCGTCGCGTGCAGGTATGCTTTGAGGAATTTCACCCAGCGCGAGTCCTTGACGAAATAGAGTCGCTCGTACCCATCCAGGTCTGCCGGGATCTCCGCCCAGGGGAAATAGACGGAGACGCCGTAGGAGTATTGGACCGTCCACCCGCTGTAACATGATTTCAGGACAAAGCCGTTCTCCACGTTGCGGAAGTTGATAGTCTCTACCTCATCTTTGAAATGATATTTGTACTCTTGGTCGGCCAATTGTACATCCGACTCATTCGCGCTGCCATGGATGGTATTCAGAATATTCTGGCACGCGCGGCGTACATCCACCTTTTCGCAATTCGATTTGAGCAGCGTGCAGAAGTCGTAAAGATCTGTGTATTGCTCATTCTTGTAGAGTTGCGCTTCCCAGTGCGAGAGCAAAAGGGCGCTTCTGAGTTCGCGGTCGGTTGAGCCTACGCCGGTCTCAGGGTCACGCAAATATTTGAGCATCGTTTCGGAAAAGCTCTTGATGGCCTTCATCAGCAGGGCACACTGTCCTAGATCGCAGGCCGCCTGATCGACCGAAACTCCTGCAGCCTGGTAGTCTGTGTAATACCTTATGTAGTCGCAGACGATTCTCTTGGCCAGCGCTTTCACCGCAACATCATCTCCTCCGTCCGCCTCGCGCTCAAGCTCGCGCACATTACGAAGGATCATCTCGTAGGGCCAGCCGGCCATCGGTTCAAACCCTTCAGCGCCAATCATGACCTTGACATGGTTGTGGACAAGGTATGCGACTTCGGTCATGCTCATCAGGCAACTGTCCAGGCCTAGTATGTCGAGCCGACCCTCGCTTAGAAGCTCTGTGCTGATGCGCTCTATCATCTGGCCGAGGTTGATGACGCTCAGCCGCTTGAGCTGGTTAGCCTCTTCCGCGCTGAGGAAATCGCCAACCGTGCCGCTGCCGTGACCCGACAGTACGATCATGGAGTGGCGCGGATTATATTCATCAAAACAGCTTTTGACGAAATCAAAGATCACATCGGGGTAAGACGGAGTCTCTACCACATCGCCGGCGACCTTCTGTGCCGCGCCGCGTCGCGGGCCATCTGCTTTTTCGGAGGCTTTTTGCGCCGCCGTCTTTTGCTCTGCGGCCTTTTGCTGCTCTGCGCGCGCCCTATTAAGCTCATCATTGAGTCCGCCGTGGCTCGTCACCCGACTGATTTTTATTTTGGTGTTATTGTGGACGCCGGAGTCAAGCTGCGCGAAGATTACGACTTCTTCACTTGAGCCAACCTTCCTCATCTCATTGAGGGCGAACACACACTCTTCGCTCAGGTTGTTGGCCCCAGCCAGATACACCATGACGAGCCACTTGCAATCCTTCTTCTTTTTGCTCCCATCTTCGCTCACTGTCTACTCCTCCTCAGCTTTTATAAACAAATGTCCAGGAAAATGTCTGCGCGATTCAGTCCATGTTTTTGCGCCGGATGAACCGAGACCATGACAATTCAAGAAGGCCGACTCCCGGGGCTTCAAACATACTGTCTACTTATTATGATTGTCAGGATTAAAGTATTTCGGCCTTACTAGCGCACGGGGCATTTACCACGGTCCTAAGCAGGAGTCGTAGATTAGAGCCCACGCGAAGTATCATGCTCTGAGCGGCATTAAACCCCTTTAAGCTCTGTGGGAGCAACATCTTTACGTTATGCGGCGAATTTTATAGATTATGCGCTAATCCTGGGCCAATAAAGAGAAAGCGCAGAACGCTCATTGGATTGCCACTAGCGGTAATTTTTCCTTAGTGGGTGCGTTTCATTGACGCACTTGAAAGAACGGCTCTGGAAAAGAGTTCGGGCAGGGCGAATCTGCCAATCTGGATTTTCCACGGTAGGGTCATTGGAATAGGGAATCATGGCCCTATATTTGCCGATGACCGCCCGTATACGCAACTGAAAACCGATCTAGGAGCACCCTAGGATGATGGTGCATACTCCTGTCGGCCACTGGTTGTCAATCCCCCCATAACTGAGGGATTACGAGATTTAACGAATTTTTCTTGACACTCCTGAAAATGCGCAGTAGAGTTCGCACGTCTTGCGGTTTTAGTTAACAAGAGTCTTACTCCTCACGGAGTCTCGCTCCTGTTAACCTCACGTTCCTAGTATAACTAGATCAACAGCATTCTTGAAATGAAAATTTAGGATTCGTCATATATAGGTGGATACCGATTAGAGTAGTCCCAGAAGTCTTCACTTGCGAAGTAGAGCTTGTGGGTCTCAAATTTTTCATTGAAAACTGATACATATCTGTAGCGTGTGATGTATCGGTCTTCCTATAACAAGAGGATTTGAGGGAGAGTTAGAGAGGTGCTACAGGCTCTCTCTTTACAAAATTCAGGCGCCCGTCCAAATGATACGGTACCCACCAAGTCAGTTTGAATCCGTAGTGGGCCAAAGCACTACATGATAGAGGATAACAATGAAAACAGGCGCAGCGACAGCAGTAGAGAATAAACCTGAGATGCCTCCCTATAGACCTTTAAAAGTCTATGCCTTCGACCCCACCCGCGGCCACGGCCTTGGCAACCATATGCAGATCAACGTCAGGTATGAGCCGCTGCAGCCAGGGCCGGTCGGTAAATACCTGGCGGTCATCGATTATGATGCCAGCAACAAGTGTTACTACGAGCCGGTCAATCTCGAAGATACCAGCATTCTTCTCAGAAATGGGCTGGATCCCAGCGAGTCGGACCCTCGATTTCACCAGCAAATGGTCTATGCGGTCGCCAGCGAGACGGTCAGGCGCTTCGAATATGCTCTGGGGCGGACGATCCGCTGGAGTTTCAGTAGGTGGGGCCGTAGCGGGGATGTCGACCGTGAGCGGTTGCGCATCTTTCCGCATGCGATGCAGGAGGCCAATGCATATTACAGCCGGGACATGCGCGGTCTTGTCTTCGGATACTTTGCGGCCTCCGAAGCGGATCCGGGCGACAATTTGCCCGGACAGACCGTCTACACCTGCCTGTCGCACGACATCGTCGCGCACGAGACAACGCATGCGCTGGTCGACAGCCAAAGGGACTACTTTACAGAGCCGACCAGTTTCGACGCGCCTGCCTTCCACGAGGCATTCGCCGACATTGTCGCGCTGTTCCAGCATTTCAGCTACAAAGAGGCGTTGCAGGAGATGATCCAGCGGACCGGCGGGAACATTTACCGCACGATGGTCGGTCCAGAGGTACAGCCCGCCGGCGGAGCGGCGGTGATCATGCCGGAACTCACCTCCGAGAACCCGCTGGTCGGCCTCGCCCAGCAGTTCGGGAATGCGATGGGGATGCGGGGGGCTTTGCGTTCCGCACTCGGGACTCCTCCCAACACCAAAGATCTCGAGACAGTCTTCGAACCCCACCTGCGCGGTTCGATTCTGGTGGCGGCGGTCTTCGATGCCTTCTTCAGTATCTACGTCCGTCGGACCGCCGACCTGATGCGTATCGCGCGGGCAGGCGGCTTGCAGCTCTCATCAGGGGAGCTGAACTCCGACATTGCCAACCGCCTGGCAGAAACGGCTACCAAGACCGCCGATCACTTCTTCAACATTTGCGTCCGGGCACTGGACTACTGCCCGCCGGTCGATATCCTCTTCGGTGATTTCCTTCGCGCGATGATCACCGCGGATTACGATCTTGTGCCGGATGATAAGTATGGCTACCGCGCCGCTCTGATCGATGCCTTCCGATCACGCGGGATCGTTCCGGAGAGCGTGAGCTCATATTCCGAGGAGTCGCTGCGCTGGTGTCCTCCGGAGGTGGTCCGCCAGCAGGACCTGCCGAAATGCGAGGGGCTGGAGTTCGATGTCTTCAGGCGCAGCGATAAAGAGCAAAGACAGAAGCAGCAGAGTAACAATGCGAGAATTCTTAACAAATTCGCGACCGACAATGCGAAGCTGCTCGGTCTCTCGCCGAACCTGCCGATCCAGGCGCGAACCTTTCATGAGGTACATCGAGTCGCTCCCGACGGACAGCTGAAATTCGATGTCGTAGCAGAGCTGACCCAGCAGCGAGAGGTATTAAGCGATCCTGACAACCCTGATTCCGGGCCGATGACATTCCGCGGCGGCACGACGCTCATCTTCAGCAGTGATGGCGAAGTGCGCTACTCCATACAAAAGAGCATCGGGGAGGAAAAGGACGATGAAACAAACCCGCGCCTGAAACGCCAGCGTGAGTATCAAACACAGCTCCAGGCCAATCTGGCCATGGCCGCCTACTTCGCGCCATCAGCCGAAGACAAGCGCCCAATGAACTTTGAGGTTATTCATAGGGGGTATTAATAATGGCCACAGGTACTGCCGGCAAACGATCGAAGAAGGACACGGCTAAAAAGCCGACTCAAAAAGCCAAGAAGGCGCACAAGAGCGGGAAGAAGGCCTCGTCGTCGAAACAGGGTACAAAGGCTTCCACATCTACTGCGGAAAACCCACAAAAAACTGGCCGCAAAAAGCCGGGCAAAGCGCCCTCCGGAACGCAAGGGAATGGTAAGACGGGCCCGAGCGGTCAAGTCGTGACAACATCCGCCTCTGCATCCGGTTCTTCAGACACCGGTCAATTGGACGGCAACACGATTCGAATTCGGATGTACCGCGTCGGCTTCGGAGACTGCTTCCTGGTTTCGCTGCCGATCGCGAAGGGCAACCCGGGCGCGGACGGATACAGCCACATCCTGGTGGATTGCGGCGTCCACGCCAAAGGCGATATCGGCACGATGGAAACCGTCGTCAACGACATCGCTTCCGTCACCGGCAAGAAGCTCGCCGTTGTCGTGGCCAGCCATGCCCATCAGGACCACATCGCAGGCTACGATCGGTTCGGGAACATTTTCAGCACCTTTGAGATCGGCGAGGTCTGGCTGCCCTGGACCTGGAATCCTGATGACCCACAGGCGGTGCAGTTACAGAAAAAGCAGACGGCTCTCACTCAGCAGCTGACGCAGCACTTCGCGGCGCTCGCCGCCGCTCAGTCCAAGACCTCTGATACCAGTCAAGCGGCGATGGATGCTATTGATAACTTGAAGGGTAACCAGCACGCCATCGCACTGCTCAAGGCGGGATTCGGGGTCAACGCGAAAGTGCGCTACCTGAAAGCGGGCGACAGTCTGCCACAACCCGGTGACGATCCTCCGGTCCCAGGTTTGACAGTAAGTTTCCTGGGGCCTCCCCAATCGACGAAATTCTTGGCCCAGATGAACCCCCCGGCGGGGCAGCACTATTTGCAACTAAATCAAGGGAGGGCGGAGACTGCCAATGCTATTGAGCCCTTTCCCGCCAAATGGAGGCTCGCTCGCGAGGCCCCGGCATTTA
>CAYLJO010000192.1:0-11601 GCA_964383905.1 uncultured Blastocatellaceae bacterium | reverse complement strand
CCAGAGAGAGGGCGGCCCCGGCCACCGCCGCCTGCTTGATGAATTCTCTTCGCTCGATGGTCACTTTAATCACTATGTTTCTCCTTAGCTTAAATGGACGTCTCATTCCGAAATAAGAGGGCTAGAACGTCAGCTTCATGCCGAGCTGAATAATCCGATTGCTTCCCCCCTGGGTGCCGGTAATAAAGCCGAAAGTCGAGCTCCCGATCCCGGTATCCGGGTTGCTCCAGATGGGCGAGTTCGTGACATTGTAGGCCTCGCCACGGAGTTCCAGGCCAATCCTCTCGGTGAGCCGAACCCTCCGGAACAACGATGCGTCGATATTCCAGGTTCCCGGACCGTAAATCGGATTGAGCCCGAGGTTACCGAATTGCAAAGCGCCCGGCTGCGAAAAACAGTTGTCGGTGATCACCGGCCCCTTGCTCGGATCGCTATTGCACCTCGTCGGATCGAACCAGGGGTGCTCGCGCCCCGTCCCACCAAGGATCTGGATCGGTCCGAAGCGGTTCAGCGTATTTCCGTTACCGGGCGCCCGCAAACCCGCGGTATTACCGCCGAAGTTTAAAGGCGTTCCACTCGAGATGCTCAGAATTCCGTTGACCTGCCAGCCGCCGAGAATCCACGACGCCGGGCCCGACCGCAAGAATCGATGCCCTGAACCGAACGGCAGCTCGTAAACATAGCTTTGCACGAAGACATGCTTACGGCTAAAGCCGAGAACGTGCCAGTTCCGTTGCGGGTTAATGTAGAAGGTGATGCCGGCATCCTCGTCCTGGTACCCAAGCGCCTTGCTCCAGGTATAAGCAGTTGTCACGGCGAGGCCATTCGTAAAGCGCCTGTCGAACTTCACCTGGAGCGCGTTATAGCTCGAGCTATACCCGACATACCGCAGGTTGGTATCAGCCTTCCGTCCGAAGGCTCTAAATAACGGCTGGCCATTAACATCCGCACCGAGCGTTCGTGAAGCGTTGAGATTGAAGAGGGCCGGTTGGGCCACCCCATGGTTTCCGACGTAGGCTGCCTCCAACACGAATTTCAAAGGCAGCGACCGTTGGATCGCGACGTTCCATGACTCCACGTAGGGCTCGCGGAAGTCATGGTTGATAACTTCATAGACCTGATTCACGTCGGCATTAGAGATGATGCCGTTACTCGGGATAACGGCCAGAGTCGGCGGCGGAAAACCCGCCGCAAATGTTGCCGGCTGGCCGTTGGGCAGAACCGCCGGTCCGAAGCTGTTATTCGGGTTGAAAGCGTTGTTCTGCTTGACCGGGAAGTTGTAAGCGTATGTGTTGTCAGGGTACGGCGTGTAGCTGATGCCGAATCCCACGCGGAACACCGTTTTCTCCTTGAAGCGATAAGCCAGGCCGAACCTCGGCGCGAAGTCCTTATAGTGTTTCTTCAGTCCCAGATCCATTGGATTGTTGCCGATGCCCGCAATGATGAGGCTATTCGTCGCCGGATCATAGTTGGAGAATCCGCCCGTATGGGCTGGGGTCGCGGGCGGATAGAATTCCCATCGCAAGCCAAGATCGAGGGTCAGTCGAGGCGTCACGACCCACTTGTCCCTGAAGTACGTAAAGACCTCCCAGGCGCGGTAGGCGGGAAAGATGACCGGAAGGTCGCGCCCGACCTGGCTCGGCAGCCCGAGCAGAAAACTGGCCAGGTTGTTGCCAAAGCTTGTTGAGGCACCCGGTATTGACGTCTGCGCGCTGCCGAAATTGAAGAGCCCGCGCGGGCTAAAGGTCTGGGTCTGTAAGAGGTCGTCCCGGATCCGGCGCAGGTCACCGCCCCATCTGAAAGTGTGATTGCCCTTCGTCTTGGTCCAGTTATTGACCAGGTTAATGTTCGTCTCGGCGCGGACCCACGGCAAGCTGGCTGAATACCCGATGATCGGATTCGAGAAGCCGCCGTTAAGGTTTACGCCGACCTGACCGCTTGTGAAGTCGCTGACGTTGACGCCAGGTACTCCCAGCGCTTCTGCGTCCTTCTTCCCGTAGTCAACCTGCCTCGCGTCATTACGGTAGCGATTGACACCCACGCGAACCTCTGTCAGCAGTGTCGATGAGAAGATATGTGTGTAGTTGACCCCGGTACTGTAAGTGTTCTGGACGCCGGTTCCCTGAAAGCCCCCTCCGTGGGGCCCACCCGCCTGGCCGAACGATGAAGCGTCGAACGTGACGGGCCGTTCGAAGCTAAACCGGACCAGGAAATGGTCATTGGCCGTCTGGTTGTGGTCGACCTTTACATCGAACTGATCCGTGGTTCTGGTGAAGGGAATCAGCATGAAAAGGTTATTGGTTAGTCCCGGCTGATTGGGGGCGGGCACCAGCGACAGAATCTTCGCCGCAATGGGATCAATGCGATCCGGGCAGATTACGTTCTGCACCCCGTTGCAGCTGATCACCTGGCGCCCCGTTCCGTTAGGATTGCCGGTCCTGGGATCATAGATGAGCGTGGGGGAAACCCTCAGGTCTCCACCTCTTTCGGCCATCGTCGGTACCGTGTACCGGTCGCCGTTGAAACGGTGATCCGTGATCCGCAGGTAATCGCCGAAGATGAACGTCTTATTCTTGCGGATCGGCCCGCCGACCTGCCCCCCCAGGTAGTTGTAAACGAAATGGGGGCGCACCGGATCGAAGTACGGCCTTGAAGACAGGGCGCTGACCCGGTTGTACCAGTAACCAGCGCCGTGCCACTGGTTGGTGCCGGATTTGAGGATCACGTTGGTCACGGCTCCGGTGGCTCGCCCTAATTCAGCATCAAAATTGCTGGTCGTCACGTCGACTGTACGGATTGACTCAACCGGCGGGAGTAAAACCTGCAGCAACCCGGTGCGCTCGTTGTCGTCGATGCCCTCCAATTGCAAGTTGTTCCCGAGCCGAGAACTCCCGTTCACTTGGAACGCAAGGGCGTTCTGCGGATTGAAGAATTCGGAATGCGGCCTGAAGGGGCGCGTCGAGCCGGGCACCAATTCAATCAGGGCCTGGAAGTTGCGCGCCCCACCGATCGGCGGGACCGGGAGGTCTTCAAGCTGCTTCGTCTCAATTTTCCGGCCCGTGTCGGAGCGGTCGGTCTGCAGCACCGGTTGGTCCGCCTCTGTGATGGTGACCTGTTCGGAGACTGCGCCCGGTAGCAACTCAATGTCGGAGCGAACCGTGCTGTTCACGAGGACCTCCACCCGGTCGTGTACGGTCTTCTTGAAGCCCGGGTGCTCGGCTTCGACGCGATAGACGCCCGGCGTCAGATTGCTGAAGGTGTAATTACCATCCGCGTTCGCGGTGTCGGTGCGGGTGACGTTGGTATTGATCTCGGTTATGACGACCGTGGCGCCCGGAAGCACGGCCCCTTTGGAATCAGTGATGGTACCTAAAAGGCTCCCGTTGACGGCCTGCCCGTAAACGATGTGTCCCTGGCCGTAAAGTAGTGTCCCGGCCACCAGTCCTATCATTAGTATCAATCTTCGCAAATACTTTGTTGGTTTGCTCATGGTCTCCACTCCCTTCTGTCAACATTTACCTTGTGAAAGGTTTGGCCGGTAATAATGCTTGTTGAGAATTCTTAATTTCGCGCCACGCCGGTGCTCGGACAGCACCCACATGGGGCAGTTAATTGGAAAGAAAACAGGTCATTCGCCGGGGCCGGCAGCACCGCTAATTCATCGATCGCTAGTAACCAAGTGCCTGAGAGCTAGGCAACGCGCGGGGCGGCGTACGTTGGCGCGGCAACGAGCGCGGTGGCCCCACGCAACCGTGGGTGCTCGACCGCTGTCGAAATATAAATGGAAGTCTTAGCCGCGGCCTTGGTCAGAGCGCGCTCGCTCAGCGCAGTGCCTACTGTTTTATCGATCAAATCCCAGGCCGCTGTAATCTCGCCGCCGACGTACAGGCGCGCGGGATTGAGCGCTTTGACGACCGTTGCGAGACCGAGTCCCAGATAACGTGCCGTAGTCTGAATCGCCTCCATCGCCTTGGCGTCGCCCGCCCGGGCGAGAGAGATCAGGTCTTCAATGGTGAAACCCCTTCCGCCAACCTCAAGGACCGATTTCGGCCTGACTTTGGCCAAATCACGTCCCCAGTACCTTAAGAGCGTCGCAATATTGGAGACATAGGCTTCCCAGCAGCCCGCCGCCCCGCACATGCAGCGCGGCCCGTCAATACTGAGCGGGATGTGTCCGAACTCGCCGGCAAGATGGTTGTGCCCGCGCACCAGCTCGCCGTTAATGACGAGGCCGACGCCGACGCCGTCCGAGACGCTGACGTAGGCAAAACTATGGGCGCTGGCAGCGTCATTGCGTCCGAGCCACATCTGGGCTAGCGCACATGCTTTGGCGGCATTCTCCACGTGCACCGGCAGCCCTGTGGCTTGAGCGAGCGCGTCACGTATATCCACGTCATGCCATCCGAGTGTCGGAGCATTCAATACGCGGCCTGTGCTGTGGTCAACCATGCCCGGTACAACCACCCCGATCCCTTCGCAGCAGGGCGCCGGGCAGTGGGACTTCAGCAGCCTGAGCACCCGTTTAGCCAGCTCTCTGGTGAAGGCCGATGGGGAGAAGATGGTGTTGAAGGTCTCCAGCGCGATCTGACGGCCGCCGAAGTCGCTTAACATTACGTAGATCCGACTGAAACGCACGTCGACGCCGACCACCATCCGATCCTCCGTCCGGACATGGAGGAAGGTCGGTTTGCGCCCCCGTGCGGCTTCGCCGAATGCGCCTTCGTAGATCAAGCCCTGGGCGATCAACTCATTGACGAGCACACTGACGACGCCGCGTCCAATTTTCATGCGCCGCGCGAGATCGGCCCGCGAGATCGGCTGGTGCTCGCGCACGAGGTTGAGCGCGATGCGGCGATTTATCTCGCGCGAAGTTGTGCGCGTGGCGATGCTGAAGTCATGTGGATTGATTTTGCGCACGGGGGTGAATTCCTTGATTGTTCGGCGTTCGAACAATATATGTATCATCAATCCTTGTCAATATCCTAATGAAAAATTCTTAAAGTTTTTTTGGCAGCGTGGGCGCGACACCCTCACGTGGATTCCTTCGCTGTGATGAGCGGCACTGCCAGTCCCGTGCGCGACGACTCGTAAATAGCCTGTACCAGTTGGACGCTGCGACGGGCCTCGCGGCCGTCGCAGCGCGGCTTGCTATCCGTCTTAATAGCCCGCAGGAAATCTTCCAGAATCCTTCGGTGCCCGCGCACGTCAGAGACCAGCGGGGAGGTCGCGCTCGGGTTGAAGTTCTCACCTCCCGCCCAGGAAAAATCCTGCAACGGAGTGCGCAGGTCGCTGGAGACTACTCGGTCGTGCTCGAGAATGATCGTCCCCTCAGAACCCGTCAATTCAAGCCGGCGAGGGTAGCCAGGGTAAGCGGATGTAGTTGCTTCCAATGTGCCGAGTGCGCCGTTGGCGAATTCGAGCGTGGCCACTACAGTATCCTCGACTTCAATGTCGTGCAGCGACGTGGCCGCTTGAGCCGTCACACGTGCCACGTCTCCCAGCAGCCACAGCAGCAGGTCAACCGTGTGCACACCCTGATTCATCAGCGCGCCGCCGCCGTCTAGTGCCCAGGTCCCGCGCCAGCGTGAGTTGCTGTAGTAATCCGGCGGGCGGTACCACTTCACGCGCGCCGATGCCAGAATGGGCTTCCCCAGTCTGCCCGCCTCCATCAGGTCCTTGAGCTTGCAACAGTCCGGCGCGACCCGGTCTTGAAAGAAGACGCCCAGTTTCACCCCCGCCAGTTCGCACGCGGCGATGAGGGCATCGGCGCGTTCTGCTGTGATGTCAATCGGTTTCTCCACGAGCACGTGCAGCCCGCGCCGCGCCGCGGCGATTCCCTGCTCCGCATGTAATCCTGACGGGCTCCCGATGGCTACCACATCCAACGACTTGTGTTCGAGGAATGGCTGTAAATCATCGTAGACTGCGCCGCCGTACAGACTGCTTAGCCGCGCTGCTTTCTCATGATTCGGCCCGCAGACGGCCGCGACCTCGACCCCTTCAATTTCGCTCGCCGCCCGCGCGTGCGTTTCACTAATATTTCCCCCGCCTAAAATGCCGATATAGGTTGTCACGGATAACCCCCTCACCCAAGAGAGCAGAACTCGAAGTGGCCGGTAATGGCGTGCTCGCGCCGGCGTCACACCGGTGTCCGTATCTTCGCGCTTCAAATATGCATACACAATCAGCACAAATCAAATATCTGCCACCAAAGGAGTCCGGGCGGTGTTTTCACCTATAGAGGGATGAGGGTCAGCGAAGGTAGCGTGTTTTGATGAACTATGTTTACCCGAAGACGGTGGGCAAATGATCGGAACATTCGACTCTCCTCCGCGTAAATATAGACGTAGGGAATCATCCGAAATACCGGTGCTGTAAGAGCCGAGTACTTCATGGACTGGTGACGCGATGGCGGCCGGCCCCCTGGATTTCATTTGCCCACCTCGCCACAGCAAATCTTGTTGAAGTCTGTCCTGAGATGCCTTCATGCCAAATATATGGGTGTCCTATCAAAGCGTAATGAAGAAAAATCGCACCCTCTTCGTCTAATAGGTGATGCTCAAGTTTACCGGGAGAAGACCGATGAAGCGAATGAAAGTTCTTTGGCTGGCTTATTTCCTCCTCGCAGTATCTGCTTCACCGGCAATGGCACAGGATCAACCCGTCAAGCGACAGGAGCCGAGCGATGCCATGGCCCTCTACAAGGAGGGCATAGCCTATTACGACTCGGGCCGGTACAGGGAGGCCGTGGAAGCTTTCCAGCAAGCCATCGGCCTCAAACCGGAATTGGCGGTCGCTCATAACGACCTCTGCGCGGCGTATACCAAAGTCAATAAGTATGATGAAGCAATTGAGTCTTGCCACCGGGCCATCAGCCTTCGTCCCGGTTATGCTTTGGCCTACTACAATCTAGGCCGGACGTATGATCAATCCGGGCAGCCTGAAAAGGCGGTTCTGTCTTACATGGAAGCGATCCGTCTCAATCCCGGTGATGCTGATGTGCACTACAGCCTGGCCGGGTCGTACGCTAAGTTGGCTCAGTACAAAGAGGCCGTTGACTCCCTTAAAGAGGCCGTTCGCCTTAAGCCTGACTATGTTGAAGCCTACAATGACTTGGGCGGCACGTATTATCGGCTGGGTCAGTACGCGGAAGCAGTCGATTCCTTCAAGCGGGCGATCCGTCTCAAGCCAGACTTGCATAACGCATACGGCAATCTGGGCGTGGTATACACGGCAATGGGTCGTTATACGCAGGGCGTTGAGGCATTTAAACAAGCGGTTAATCTGAAAGCGGATTGGGCCGAGGGGTATTACAAGTTGGGTTACGGGTATTCGAAGTTAGGTCGATACAAGGAGGCGGTCGAAGCCATCGAGCATGCGGTTCGACTCAAACCCGGCTGGGCTGAGGCGCACTACGATTTAGCCGTGCTATCACTGCTCACTAAAAACAGAGGAAAGGCGCTGGAGCAGTATCGCATACTACAGACTCTCAACTACGATTTGGCCCATACCCTCTATAACGGGATCTACAAGGACCAGTTGCTCGTCGTGAAACCTCAGTGAGCCTTGCGACTGCTCAGCGCGACATACTATACATGCCACCGCTTTACGTGTTGCAGATCAATAAATTGGCACACTCTGGACCTCTCTTAGTTGTATTCGTTTCCCTGTTTTTCCTCTGTGTCCTGCGGCGGATCAAATTTTTTGTTTGCGGATCGGTCGCACTTATGTGCGAACCGCTATAGTGATTCTGAAGCCGCATTATTTGCCGGCCAGCTTTTCCTCGATGCCAGGAATCGAGCGTGCCTGAAATCCCGGTTCTACCGTCTTCGCCAAAGCCAGGGCTTTCTCATACGCCGAGCGAGCCTCTTCGAGTTGTCCAATTGCTCTCAGGACATCTCCCATCACTATCTGCGGCTGCACGGCATCCGGTGCCAGCGCCACCGCGGCTTGCGCCTCCGCCTGTGCTTGGTCGGCTTGCTTTGCGGCGAGCAAGTTCTGAGCCTTCTGCGCATGGCTTAGCGCCGACGCGAGCGGTATCTCGAAATGCCCGTCGAATACTAAAACTCCATCCTCGATCTCTGCCGTGGGACGAAGCCGCCTGAACTGTTGATACGGATTAAGGGAACCAGGGCCGAACTCGAACCCTGAGAGGTTGCTGGCGCTGATCAGCACCGGTCCATCTATCGCGGCGGGCACATCCATCCGTTCGTTTAACCAGAGTGTATTTGTCGTCGGCAGGGGCTTACACGGTATTCCGTAGTAACTGGTGTCAGCTACTCCTTCCGCAAAGTAGACGAACCAGCATCCTCTCACCCCACGTTGGTCCAGATACCGCTTCGTTGCCTTGAGCTGCTGCCCCCAGTCGGCGTTCGAGTCGCTCAGGTACCTGTAGGTCTGCGAGGGGCCTCCCCACAGCTCATTTGAGTAAGCCATATAGGTCGGGAACGTTCTCCAGGAAGAAACGGCGTGGAACAGCATCAGCGCCGCGATGGCATAAGCCCATCGGCGGTCATGCCGGATGAAGGCCCACGCCGCGCCCCCAATCAGCACCGAAAGGAATACATAAAGCGGCAGGATATGGCGTACCCCGATGTTCATCCCGGCACTCATCGCCACTAATAAGTAGAAGGCTGGTGGGATGATCAAAAACAATATCTCTCGCCACAAGCTCAGGCGGCGAGTTGCGATGGCGGCGACAGCCAGCAGCAACAGGGCAAGCATCGCCAGAGTTGACTTGATCACAAAAGCGACGGGGAAATAGAACCACACTCCATGGGCATAAATCTTTCCTAAGACATAGCTGGTGTAAAAGTCGGCAGTTAATCGCACATCCGCTAATCCATATAGATATGACTCGGGCAAAACGTGCCATCGCGCCATCGTGGAAACGATCCACGCCTCGTGAGGTTTCAACCCCCGCACATACTCCGCCAGCGGCGGATTCAGTTGCCATCCGTTCGGTCGCGCCTGATAGCGGAATCCATAAAACGACCACAATACGGCCACCGCGATGACGGTGATAGCGACCAGCGAAGCGGCAAACTTGAGTGCCTGCTTGCCCGACCCTGTTGTGGCTTCACGGCCCCCTTTTGCGGCGGTGCGGTTACGCACCACTTCGCTGATCGCGAGCAGTAACAACATAGGGAAGACAAGAATGCCCGTGTGTTTGACGGCGAGCGCCAGCCCCGCCGATACGCCGACAATCACCGTGCGCCAAACCGATGGGGCTTTCACATAGCGATAGAACGCGTAAATAGTCGCGAACAAGAAACAAGAAAGCCCTGCGTCGGTCGTGACCAGGGCACCATGCGCCAGTACGTTCGGTTCGAATGCCAGCAGCGCGAGGCCAATCAAAGCTGCGCCCGTCCCGAACATCTCCCTCGTCGCCAGGAATACGAGCAGAGCCAGAAGTAGTGTCAGCGTTGCTGCCGCCATGCGCGTGCGGAAGAGGATCATGTCCGCATCGTTCTGATAAAGGAAATCCTTGCCCTCCAGGAATGCCACCTCTTTGAAATAGCGATCCTGCAGCTCAGGAGCTTTCAGCGTCAATGAGAGGAGCGGCGCCGTCGCGAGCAATTTCAACATTGGAGGATGCTCTGGATTGAGCCCAAAATCTGTGTGCTTCCAGGACGTATAGCCGGCAAAGATGTGGTTGGCTTCATCCCAGGTTTGTGATTCCGTCCGTACCGACAACGCCAACTGGAGACCAAGAATCATCAACAGGCAGACAACCGCAACAGCCACAGATCGACCCCGCCGGTTTCCTGACCTTCCAACCATGTTCCCTCCATCGTGAGAGCCGTTCATCCTTACCGGGACTTCCATAATTGCCGAAATCGGGCGCATTCTATCACGTCATAAAGATCCTGATCCGACAGTGAAAACGCGCCAGTCGCGCGCCAACGCTGATATGCCAAGTGCAGGCGCTTGTCAAAGAGCGGAACGAGTTACAGATCAAAGTCGAGTGGCAGTTCTCCATCTCGCAAGCGAGAGAAAAGCTAAGTCGCCACTACGAGAACGTGAAATCTAAAAACTAAAATTACAAAGCACTAGCCGGACCGCTCACGCCAAATCAGTAGCATGACAAACCGAGGTTTGCGCCCGGTGCAGTGCGAGTCCTTCACTACCTGTGCGGCCTCCAGTTCGGCGCTTCTGCGCTGGAGTTGGTAATTAAGGCACTCGGCAGCGCACCAGTTTCGCCTCAACCCGCGTGAGTCGTGCCTTGAGTTTTCCGATTTGCACGGAGAGTCCCGCAATAGTTCGCTCTGTGTCGATTATTGGTCATATGTCAGCGATAAGTACGATCAATTCACCAAAGACGCAATATCTTTGCCAGGGACTTCTGATGCGCGGTAGAATTTCATAAAGTATCATCTTGTCTAAGAGGCCAAGGTTGAAGGGGGAGAGAATGAGTCGAAAGTTACTCTGTCTGGTGGCACCCGTAGTCTTGGCATTTGGTCTCTGCCGAATTGATTTACGTGCGCAAAGCTCACCACGCCCTTCGCATTCCCCTCAAGAGATCGCTATCACTTTCGACGACTTGCCGCTCAACGGTCCTCAGTTCGACGCTCAAAGATTGCAGGAGATGACCACAAAACTGCTCTCCGTGATCAAGAGGTACCAGATTCCGGTCGTGGGTTTCGTCAACGAATCGCTCCTCTACATGCCGGGTCAAACAGAGGCGCGAATCAACATCTTAAAGCAGTGGTCGGATGCTGGAGTCGAGTTAGGAAATCACACCTTCTCTCACCTGGGGTTTAAGGGTGCCCCGCTCGCCGCATACGAAGATGATTTTATTCGCGGTGACACCGTCACAAGAATGTTGATGAAACAAAAGGGGGGTCGGGTCAGATACTTTCGCCATCCTTTTCTGCAGATGGGCGACACCAAAGAACTGGAACAGGCGTTTGAAGCCTTCCTCGCGGAAAGGAATTACCGCATCGCCCCTGTGACCGCCGACACGATGGACTGGATGATCCTGACGGCCTACAACAAGGCTCGCCTGGAGCCGTCCGGAGAGATGATGAAAAGGGTTTCGGAAGGATATCTCAAGTTTGCCGGGCAAAGGTTAGAGTTTAGCGAGAAGCTGGCGGGCGAGTTATTCGGGCGCCCGATCAAGCACATTCTCCTCCTCCACGCCAACGAGCTGAACGCTGACAACTTCGAGGCACTGATCCAGCAGATGAAAAACAGAGGGTACCGGTTCATCACCCTAGAGCAGGCCTTAACGGACGAGGCTTACCGCTATCCTGACAAGTACACTGCAAACTCTTACTGGCTGCTCCTCTGGTCGGCGAGCAAGGGGGTGCCGTTTAAGCCTCCGAATCCTCCGGACTTTCTACCATAGGCTTTTCGCGAGAGCCGGACCGAGAGAGGCGTCTACCCCCGTCCCTCCTGAGCAAAAACCGGCCACAAAATCGTTCCCCTACCGGCGCCGTCGTGGAGGGTGCATTCATCTTTCCCTCACCTTCTGCAACCTCCGGCGGGGCGGGCTGAAAACCGGGCCGCGCCGCCCAGGGCAAACGCATCTAAATTTGTAAGTAGTTGAGTGACTTGCAATTCAAAGTTTCAAATGATGTTTGTGGATTCGTTTAATTC
>CAYLJO010000191.1:0-11797 GCA_964383905.1 uncultured Blastocatellaceae bacterium | reverse complement strand
CTAGCTTGCAGGTCGTTCATCTAAATCAGGCCACGGGAGTGCAGCGGGCAACCACGAGGGTTGCCCCTACAATTATCACAGTGATATGTAGTTTGATTTAGGCTCCGGCTTGTGTGGCAGAGTTTTACTATGATCCGGGTATTCCAGAGAGGTTATCTTCCGCTTCAGCGTACGGGTTCATTGATCGCAGCGCTTCTCCTTCTTCCTGGGGTTGCGACGTGTATGAGTTTCGATAAACCACGAGTAGCCCTGGCTGCCCAAGGAACACACCCGACAAAATCGGCTCCAGGTCAGGGGGACGTGAACCGCCGATTTGAAGCCGCGGTCGCAGCCTACCAGGCCCAAGATTACATTAAGGCGCTGCGGGAGCTTCAACCCCTGCTCGCGGCCTACCCGAGCAGTTTCGAGATCAACGAATTGACCGGGCTCGTGTACGTGGCGCTGGGTCAGGACGAGAAAGCCAACATACACCTGGCGAGGGCTGTCCAGTTGAAGCCGAACGTCGCGGCGGCCGGTACCACTCTCGCCACCAACCTGGTCCGGCTCCATCGAGAAGCGGAAGCCGAAGCGATGTTCCGCAAGGTGGTTGGGCTCGAACCAGGAAGTTATGATGCTAACCATAACTTAGGGGAGTTCTATATCCAGACCGGGAGGCTGGCGCAGTCTGTCCCGTACCTGGAGCGCGCCTACGAGATTAATCCGAGAGCTTACAACAACGCGTATGACCTCGCCCTCGCCTACGAACAGACCGGAAACCTTGAAAAGGCCCGCGGCCTGCTTCAAGAGCTCATAAAGGTCAGCGACACGGCGGAGCTTCACGCTCTCCTGGGAGAGGTTGAAGAGAAAGCCAAGAATTATCTGGCCTCGGCCACCCAGTACGAACAGGCCGCCCGCATGGATCCAAGCGAAAACAACATTCTCGCCTGGGGTACGGAGCTACTGTTACACCAGACGTTCGAACCGGCGGTCGAGGTTTTCAAAGCGGGTCTGGCGCGTTACCCGCGATCTTATCGCCTCGAAGCGGGACTCGGCATCGCGTTGTACGGCCTTGGCCAGTTCGACGAAGGGGCCAAAGCGTTCTTTCAAGCCTCGGATATGAATCCTTCCGAGCCTTTGCCGCTCATCTTTCTGGGGAAGGCGTATGAGAACCTCTCGCCCCCGGTGGCGACCGAGGTTAGGTCCCGGATGAAGCGGTTCCTGGAAACTGACCTGCGCAACGCCTCTCTTCGCTACTACTACGCAATGAGCCTCTGGAGACAGTGTCAGGGCCAACCGCAGGAGGCCGAGCTGACGGAGATTGAGTCGCTGTTGAAAACTGCTATCTCGCTCGATCCAGAGTATGCCGATGCTTACCTGCAACTCGGCATCCTCTACGCGAGTCAGCGCAAGTACAGTGATGCCATCAATCAATACCAGCAGGCTCTTAAGTTCAAGCCCGAAGTCGCGGTTATTCACTACCGCCTCGGGCAGGCGCTCGCGCGCAGCGGCGCAACCGCGCGAGCGCAGCAGGAATTCGCCGAATTCGAGCGCCTGCACGCACGAGAGGTGGCCGACACCGACAAGCAAACGGCCGACATCCAGCAGTTCCTCTATACCATGCGTAATTCGAACGCTACTGCGAGGAAGTGGTAGCGGCTCGAAGAGAAAAGCCGGGCAACCATAAGGGTTGCCCATACAGAAAGGCCGGGCAACGACAGGGGGGTTGTCCCTACAATTATCCTGATGGTGTGTGGTTTGAATTAGAGGCGATGCATAAGAGAAGCATCAATCATTAATGCGTGAACCGGGGGCTTACCTTTTGCCCCGAACCCAGAGGTTAAAAATGACGCGTCTGTTTTCCCCCGCCGCTGCAAGTTCCGGTCGTGAGATCATGGAGCAGGTCGCGTGGAGGCGACGTGACTTTCTGCGGGCGGCTGCCGGGGCCGGGCTGGGCGGCACGCTGTTGAATTTCCCCCCCCTCGGGCGGGCCG
Organism: uncultured Blastocatellaceae bacterium; assembly: GCA_964383905.1. GTDB lineage: Bacteria > Acidobacteriota > Blastocatellia > Pyrinomonadales > Pyrinomonadaceae > CAYLJO01. The sequence continues at coordinate 9,827 of CAYLJO010000191.1, read as the reverse complement.
CCCGGCCCACCGCAAAATTGCGCAAAGCCGTAGTGGTCACCTTTGGCGGGGGCGCGCGGGACCAGGAAACATTCGCGCCCGAAGGTCAGGAGAATATTCCGAACCTCATCAATGAACTCATCCCTCAGGCCACCTTCTTCGGCCAGGTCATTAATCGAGGAATCCTGGGCCACTATGTGGCCACGGCCAGCCTGGCAACCGGTGTCTATGAGAAGGTGAACAATTTCGCTTCTCTTCCACCGGAACACCCGACGGCCTTCGAATACTTTCGGCGGGACTTGAAGCGTCCCGCGTCCGATGTCTGGGTGGTCGCTCCCAGCAACGGCTTCAATCGAATCGGTGAAAGCAGCCACCGTTCATACGGCCCGGGTCTCGGAGCCGGAGTGATTCTGCCCAAACATTTGCTGGCGACAGCAATCCCCGGCGCCAGCACCGACTACCATCACCTGTTGCGAGACAACTATGAGACGCCTTTCGATACGCCGGAACTCGGGCGCAATGAGTTTCAGATGGAACAACTGGAACGGATATTGAAACTCTCGCTCGCCGATTTCACTGCGCACGCGCGCACCCTATCGAGCCCCGACGAGCTCTCGGTCTATATCGCGCGCCAGCTTATGCGGCAACTCGCCCCCAGCCTGCTATGGATCACCTTGCACGATATCGACATAGCTCATGCCGGGGCCTACTCACTTTACATCGAGGGCATCCGGCGGACGGACCGCCTCTGCGCCGAGCTCTGGAAGGCGATCCAGAGCGAGCCGGAATACGCGGGCAAGACCGCCATGTTCATCCTGCCTGATTTCGGCCGCGACTCGGACACCGATTCCGGGGGCAACGGATTTCAGCACCATCGTACTGGCGACGCTTTCTCCCGGACAACATGGATGGTGGTCATGGGACCCGGCGTGCGCCAGGGAGTCGTTGTCGACCGGGCGGTGGACCTTACCGACCTCGTCCCAACGCTCGGGTCGTTGCTTGGTTTCTCTCCTTCGCAGGCGCAGGGCAAGCCGATAGTGGAGGTGCTCTAGCCGCCATGCTTCCTTCCGATCTTAAGCCGGAACAGTTTCACGCCTATCCTTTACAGGCGAGGAAACTGGCCGTCGATCATATTGCCACGCTGAAGCTGCTGCCGCTGAGCTTTTTGCCGAGCCTGTTGCGAGAAGTCATAGCCTATGATTGGAAGTTCCCGGCCGAACGCAAACAACTAGAGAAAGAGCTCGCCAGCCTTAGCTCTCTCTCCGCAGAACAGCTCAACGACTGGTTTCATGGTTTCGCACAAATCCGTATTTCATCCAAGCTCGAACATTTGGACTGGATAAATGCGCCGGCTCAATTTGTAGAGCAGCTCGCAGCCTATCTTTGGACCACGCATCAGCTCGATGCGTTCCGCGCGGCGGCCATCGCTTATGCCGACCGGTTGCAGGCAGCGGCGCCAGTGGAACCCCCACCGATACCAAGATTAGGAATTTCCGTAATCGGCCAAGGCATGACGGAGAACAGCTATCCACTGTTTCGTAAACTGCGTCCGCACGGCGTCTATTTTAGTCGGGTGAGGCCCGAAAACGGGCTGAAGCTGTTGTTAGAGGCAGTCGCGGCCAGGGCGAAGAGACATCCTGCGGCGTACGGCCACTGGTACATCGACGGAGGCCGGGCGAGCGACCATGACCCGGCGCTGACCTGTGTCTCATACCAGGACCTGGCGCCAGAGCGCACCGCCATACTGCGCAAGATGGAAACAGAAATCCAATCTGCGGGCATGGGACCGGAGAAACTGCGGACGATCCTGGCGCAAATCCGACCCGAGGACCTCCGCCCGGGACCGGCAGGCGATCCTGTGTTGAGCCGCTTTCAGGTCAGCTTGCTGACGGAGGGGTCCGGGACCCAGGTATTCAGCACCACCTTCGTCCAATGGGCAGCCCGCGAAGGCCTGCGGCGTGCTCAGCCGCTGAGCTTGCTCGTGCGCTTTGCCCCCCGGCAACGGCAGAAGCCGATGAATGAGTTGCTTTCCGGGACTCATCCCGGTGCTGAAGTCGACCTCGTTGGCTCCCTAATCGATTCCGACATGGGGGCGTATTACAACTGGTTGAATCAGCAGCGGCTGCCGGGCGCCAAACAATCTTCCTTTCTGGTGTGGTTTGAAGGCCACAATGAAGCGCTGGCGATTGCGCCCTCAATGCCCCGCGGGACGCATTCGTCCGCTCCGGCAGGTATTGGCGGACTGCTGGCATATATTAGCTAGAAATCCTGAACGACGAACTCTCAGGTATAAGCTGAGGAACTACCCAACGGCCTGAGGCGTGCGACGTTCAGATCTGTGCCCGGTCACTGAGATTTGCCCGTCAGGCTGCCCGTCAGTACGCGGGCTCAAGGCGCGTGTGAGGCGAGCCATTCGCCATGTGTCATGGCATTTCGATCAGGGAGACCCTATGAACACGAAAGCTTCCCCGGCCGACGCCAGCAGCGCCCTTCCCAGTTTGCAACAAACGGGCGCCGCATACGTCATTCTGGTCAGCCTGGTCGCGGCGATGGGCGGTTTGCTCTTCGGCTACGACTGGGTCGTCATCGGCGGAGCCAAGCCGTTTTTTGAGAAATACTTCAACCTGACGAGCGAAGCCTTGAGCGGCTGGGCGAATAGTTGCGCGCTCTTAGGCTGCCTGCTCGGCTCGCTCATCTCCGGCGGGCTGAGCGACAGACTCGGTCGCAAGAGGCTCCTGCTCGCATCGGGCGTGTTGTTCGCCGTCTCGTCCGTCCTGACCGGGTGGGCGATGAGCTTCAATTCGTTCGTTACCTGGCGCATCGCGGGCGGCGTTGCCATCGGTATGGCCTCGGCACTCTCGCCGCTCTATATCGCCGAGGTCGCCCCGGCGCACCTGCGGGGCCGCCTGGTCTCGATGAACCAGTTAACGATCGTCATCGGCGTCCTGGGGGCTCAAATTGCGAACTGGTTGATCGCTGAGCCGGTCCCTGCGAACGCCACCGCCGAGATGATTCGCTCGTCGTGGAACGGCCAGTTCGGCTGGCGCTGGATGTTCACGGCGGTCGCGGCGCCTTCGGTGCTGTTCTTCGTTCTCAGCCTCTTCGTGCCCGAGAGTCCACGCTGGCTGGTCAAGAATGGCAAGGATAGCCTGGCTCGAAAAATCCTCTCGCGCATTGGGGGCGGCGATCATGCCGAAAGCCAGTTGAGAGAGATTAAAGCCACGCTCGCCAGCGAGGAAATACAAACGGTCCGGTTCAGTGATCTGCTCGAGTCGAAGATGATGAAGATCCTACTTGTCGGCATCACGCTTGCCGTGCTTCAGCAGTGGTCAGGCATCAACGTCATCTTCAACTACGCGGAGGAGATTTTTAGGGAGGCCGGCTACGGAGTCAGCGATATGCTGCTCAACGTCGTCATCACCGGGTCGGTCAATCTGGTCTTCACGTTCGTTGCCATCGGATACGTCGACAAACTGGGGCGGCGCACGCTGATGCTGCTCGGTTGCGCCGGCATCGCCTTATCGCATTTCATGATCGGCGCGGCCTACATGGCGGGGTTGAAGGGGCTTTTCGTACTGCTCTTCACGCTCGCCGCGATCGGCTGTTACGCGATGTCGCTGGCGCCGGTGACGTGGGTGCTGATTTCCGAGATATTCCCGAATCGAATCCGCGGGGCCGCCGTATCGGTTGCCGTATCAGCCCTGTGGATCGCCTCATTCATTCTTACTTACACCTTCCCGTTCATGAACAAATCGCTCGGCCCGGCGAAGACGTTCTGGGCTTACGCGCTGATCTGCCTGGCCGGCTTTGTCTTCATCCTCCGCCGGGTGCCCGAGACCAAAGGCAAGAGCCTCGAAGAAATCGAGCGGGAGCTGGTGGATTGAATTCGCCGAAGCTCTCTCCGGCGGGTGAAGAGAATAGACATAGGAACTGTTTGATGGCTTCCGATTCAAACAAGAACAGATCACAGACATCCCGCAGGCATTTTCTGTCACGCGCATCGCAGACAGCCGCAGCCGCGGTACTACTTTCGTTACCGGAGAGCGCGCTTGCCGAGACTTCACCGCTTGTCGGCGGTGGGGAGCGAGTGTCGCTCGACGGCCCTTGGAGCTTCAGGCTGGACCCCGGCGCATCAGGCGAAAAAAACAGATGGTTCGCCGCCGAGCTGTCGGCTGAAGGCTGGAATCAGGTCGCCGTGCCGCATACGTGGCAGACCATGGCGGAGTCAGCCGAATACTACGGCCCCGCCTGGTACCGCCGCACGTTCGAAGTTCCGCGGGAGTGGGCCGATAAGATCGTGCGTATTGAGTTCGAGGCCGCGTTCCATTCGGCGATTGTGTGGGTGAACGGCGTGGAAGCAGGTATGCATTTGGGTAAGGGCTACACGGCATTTACCTTCGACTTGAATCCCATGCTCAAAGTCGGGGCGGTGAACACCATCGCGGTCAGGGTCGACAACTCCTTTAACGAGTCGATGCTGCCGCGCGGCCGCTCCAGCGACTGGGCGCACGACGGCGGCATTTACCGCCCGGTGAGCCTGCTCGTCACGCCGAAGGTGTTCCTCGAGAACGTCTGGATTGATGCTACGCCTGATCTGTCGAGCGGGTCGGCGAATCTTGATATCACCGCCGTCATCCGCAACGCGGGCGTAAAGGCCTGGCGGGGGCCGGTCGGTTTCTCGGTGCGCGAAGATGACGGTGGAACGAGGGTGCTTGAGCGGCCGAGCGCCGTCAGTGTCAGCGTCGATCCGGGACAGACAAAGACGATAACTTTACCCACAGCGACACTGAGCAACGCGAAGCTATGGCACTTCGATCACCCGCGCCTGTATGTGCTTAACGTCCGCGTCGGCGAGGCAGCGGGAATCGCAGACACTTTCACCACACGTTTCGGGATTCGTCAGATCGAGGCGAAAGACGGCGGCTTTTATCTCAACGGTGAACGCGTGCGGCTGATGGGCCTGGAGCGCATGGCCGGCAGCAATCCTGAATACGGACAGGCCGAACCCGAGCGGTGGATCGTTCACGACCATGATGATCTGAAAAACCTGAACTGCGTCTACACGCGGGTGCACTGGCCGCAGGACCGCCGCGTGCTGGATTACTGCGACCGGCACGGCATCTTCATTCAGACCGAGGTGCCGACCTGGGGCCCAAAGACGTTTGAAGGCATGGGTCAGGAGCCCGACGCCGCGATCATGCGGAATGGGTTGGAACAGTTGCGCGAGATGGTCGCCCGCGACCGCAATCACCCGTGCATCTTCTCCTGGGGCCTGTGCAACGAGATCAACGGACAGAACCCGCCGGCCTACATTTTCGCCAAACGCATGTACGAGGAGGCGAAGCGATTGGACCCCAAACGCCTCGCGACCTATGCGTCGAACTCTCTCCAGCAGACGCCGGAGAAGGATGTCTCCGGCATGATGGATTACATCATGTGGAATGAGTACTACGAGAGCTGGTACGGGGGCACGCCGGCCGATCTTGCCCGCAATCTCGATGAGATTCACAAGGCGTTTCCCGATAAAGCCCTTGTCATATCGGAATACGGTTACTGCGCGTGCACGGCGGACAGGCCAGAGGGCGACGCGCGCAGGGGCGAGATCTTGCGCGCTCACGACGGCGTGTTCCGTGAACGCGAATACGTCGCCGGGCTAATCTTTTTCTGCTACAACGACTACCGCACGCACATCGGCGACCATGGGGTGGGGGTCCTCAAACAGCGGGTGCACGGCGTCGTCGATCTCTACGGGGCGCAGAAGCCGTCTTATGAGGAGTTGCGGCGCGAGTCGGGACCGGTGGAAGCACTAGAGGTCCAGGGTCAGCCGGACTCGTTCAGGGTAACGATCAGGGTGCGAAGGAGCGTGCCCGCTTATCCGCTGCACAACTACACCCTCCGGTCGGTGTTCTACGGCTACGGGGAGATTCCGCTCGAAAGCTACGAAGTGCCTTTGGCGCTGCTGCGCCCTGGGGATGATGTGACCGTGCCTGTTAAGTTCAAAGAGAAGGAGCCGCTGCACGTCCGGTTTGATGTCCTCCGACCGACCGGATTCTCGGCCTGCACACGAGTATGGAGGGCATAAAATGAGTGGCAGAAAAACACCGACATCGAAAACTGCGGGGTCTCGAATGAGCGCGGCCGAGGCGGACGGCGGCGTGAGGGCATGGGAAGAGAGCGTCATCATCCCGACCTACCCGGTACCGGCGGCGGACCGCAATCCGATGTTCCTTGACAAGCGCGTTTACCAGGGCAGCAGCGGAAAGGTCTATCCAAATCCTTTCACGGACCGCGTTTCCGATGAAAAGGTCGAGAAGCCTTACGGGGCCGTCTTCCTCGAGAATGAGTTCATCCGCGTGATGATTCTTCCGGAGATCGGGGGCCGCATCCACGTCGGCCAGGACAAGACCAATCGTTACGACTTCTTCTACCGGCAACACGTCATCAAGCCCGCACTCGTCGGCTTGCTCGGGCCGTGGATCTCCGGCGGCGTCGAATTTAACTGGCCGCAGCACCACCGCCCGACGACCTTCATGCCCGTTGATCACTGCATTGAAGTGCACGCGGACGGCAGCCGCACTGTCTGGCTGAGCGAACACGAACCGATGAATCGCCTGAAAGGTATGGTCGGCATCTGCGTGTACCCGGGTAAGGCTTTGATCGAAGCGAAGGTGCGCCTGTACAACCGAACTCCATTCGCGCAGACGTTCCTCTGGTGGGCGAACGTGGGGGTCTCCGTGCACGAAGACTACCAGGCATTCTTCCCGCCGGACGTGACGTTCGTCGCCGATCACGCAAAGCGCGCCGTCTCGTCGTTCCCGGTCGCTCGCAATTTCTACTACGGCGTTGACTATACACGGGGCGTCGACATCTCATGGTACAAGAATATTCCGGTCCCGACTTCGTACATGGTGACGGAGTCAAAATACGATTTCTTCGGCGGTTACGATCACGCCAAACAGGCAGGGCTGATCCACTTCGCCGACCATCACATCGCCCCGGGCAAGAAACTCTGGACGTGGGGCGACGCTGAGTTCGGTTACGCGTGGGACCGTGAGCTGACCGATTCCGATGGGCCCTATGTGGAGCTGATGGCGGGAGTCTACACCGATAATCAGCCCGACTTTTCGTGGCTGCACCCCTACGAGACGAAGACCTTCAGCCAATACTGGTATCCGATTCAGAAGATCGGGCCGGCCAAGAACGCCAACCGGAGGCTCGCGGTAAATCTGGAGGTCGACAACGGCCACGTGAGAGTCGGCGTCAGCCCGAGTGAAGCCCTGGATGGCGTTCAATTGTTGCTTACGGCAAAGGGCGAGCCGTTGGCGCATCGTGTGTTCGACACATCCCCCGGCCAACCGTACGTCGAAACCATCACGGTGTCTGGGCCGGTCCCTGCATCAGAACTGCTGCTGCGCGTGCTGTCGGCCGACGGGGAGGAGCTGATTCGCTACCAGCCCGAGGTTCGCGTTGAGGGCATCAAGATGGAGCCGGCCACGGAGCCGACGGCTCCGGCGGAAATTCGCTCGAACGACGAGCTTTACATCACGGGCCTTCACCTCGAACAGTACCGGCATGCCACCCGCAGCCCGGAACCTTACTGGGTAGAAGCCCTGCGGCGTGACCCTGATGACCTCCGCTCCAATAACGCCGTGGGTCTTATGTACCTGCGGCGCGGACAGTTTGCAGAGAGCGAACAGTGTTTTCGGCGGGCGATCGAGCGGGCGTCGCGGCGCAACCCCAACCCCTACGACGCTGAACCGTACTACAACCTCGGTGTGGCGCTGAAATACCAGGGAAGAATAGATGAAGCTTATGACGCATTCTACAAGTCGGTGTGGAACTATCCCTGGAGGGCGTCGGGCTACTACGCCCTGGCGACGATCAGCGGCCTGCGTGGCGACTGGGAAATAGCTTTGCGGCACCTCGAACTCTCACTGGTGACCAGTGCTGACAGTCTCAAGGCGCGTGGGCTTAAGGCGGCGGCGCTGCGGAAGATGGGCCGCACGCGGGAGGCGGCTGAAGTGGCCCGCGACACGTCCGCGCTCGACCGGCTGGATTTCTGGTCGCGAAATGAACTGGCGCGGCTCAGCGGTGAGCGGAGCGACGAGGATGAATTCTTCGCACTGCTGCGGGGTGAGCCCCAGACCTGCCTCGACCTTGCTTTCGATTACGGCGACGCCGGGCTGTGGGAAGAGGCTCTGGATCTGCTCGAGCGGTTCATCGAACGCGGGAGCCTTGCCCCGCCCCACCCGATGGTCCTCTACGCCGCCGGTTACTGCTCGTCAAAACTCGGAGACCGTCAGGGCGCGCTCAATTATTATAAGCGGGCGGCCGCCGCCTCGCCCGATTATTGCTTCCCGTCGCGGCTCGAGGAGCTGCTCGTGCTCGAAGATGCGCTGCTAACCGACCCTCATGACGCCCGGGCATATTACTACCTCGGCAATTTGCTCTACGATAAATGGCGCCGCGCCGAGGCGATCGAACTGTGGGAGAGCTCCTGTCAACTTGACCCGTCATTCTCGGTTCCCTGGAGGAACCTCGGGCTCGCCTGCTTTAACGTGCGCCGTGATCCGGCGCGCGCGCTGGAGTGCTACGTAAAGGCGTTCGAGGTTAACCCCTCTGACGCGCGGCTCTTCTACGAGCTGGATCAACTGCGCAAGCGCACGGGAAGCGACCCGCCGAGCCGGCTCGCGGAGCTTGAACGCCGCCGCGATCTGGTCGCGCAGCGCGACGACCTGAGCGTGGAACTGGCGACCCTCGATAACCAGACGGGTCAGAGTGAGAAAGCTCTTGAGGTCATCGGCGCCCGCCGCTTCCACCCGTGGGAGGGCGGCGAAGGGCTGGTGGCGGGCCAGTACGTCTGGGCGCACCTGATCATCGGCCGGTCGCTGCTTGAAGCCGGTGAGGCCGGCAAGGCCCGCGAACATTTCGAGGCCGCCCGCAAATATCCCGAGAACTTAGGCGAAGGCAAGCACCTGCTCACACCGGAAACTCACCTTGATTACTTCACCGGCCTCGCCCTCAAGAACCTCGGCCGCACTGAAGAGGCGAACGCCGCATTCCAGCGGGCGGCCGAAACCCAAACCGGAGACACGCCGATGGCCTTCTACAAAGCTCTGGCCTTGCGCGAACTCGGTAAGGAGCAGGAAGCGGTGAGCCTGCTTAATAGTCTGCTCCGTTTCGCTGAGCGCCAGATGAAGGCGGAAGTGAAGATCGACTATTTCGCCACGTCGCTGCCGAACTTCCTGTTGTTTGAAGATGACCTGGTGAAGCGCCAGGAGGCCGAGTCCGCGTGGCTGAAAGGCTTAGCACTCCTCGGCCTCGGGCGGCAGGATGAAGCGGTCTCGGCTTTTGAGGAGACTATGCACCTCGACGTGAATCACCTCGGCGCGCAGGGGGAGTTGCGCAGACTCCGGAGCTGACCCTCCGCAGACCAGGTAGGAGACAAGTTCAATGCCGAACTCGACATCCTCCCGCTTCGGCGCACACATGCTTGGGCATCCGTTGGTCGAATCGTTGATATGGTTGACAGAAGTCAAGTAGAAAATAGTTCCCCCACTCCCGTTCCTGATCCCCGGGCTCCTTTCTCTTCTTTCAAGTTGATGAGCACCAGCAGGGGCAGCAAGCCTCATCGAGAGCGGCTCAAGGCCTGGTTGCCCGATGATGAGAAGACCAGGCAGTTGCAGTACCTGGTCGAGCATCGCCGAAGTGTCGTGGGGGACCGCTCCCGCCCATCAAGGAGTTTGACCAGCAGATCGCGGAGCTGTGCTCAAGCCATGAGGACTACCGTCTCATTTCTTGTCGTCATCGAGGCAATGCCATTTGCCATCGCCCTGTTTCACAAATAC
>CAYLJO010000190.1:0-11859 GCA_964383905.1 uncultured Blastocatellaceae bacterium | reverse complement strand
GTCGGGCTCCTCGGCATCCTCAAGGCCGGCGGCGGCTATGTGGCCTTAGATCCCGCCTACCCCGGTCAGAGACTTTCCTTCATGATGCGGGATGCCGGCGCCAGCATCCTCGTTACGCAAGAATCCCTGACGGACCTTCTGCCTCCCGGGCGTGACGCACGAGAAGTAGTAGTGGTCCGCCTCGATAGCGATTGGGAGGTGATCGCCCGCCAGCGCGAAGAAAACCCAGACCGCAGCCCGCTCGCGCCGGACAATTTAGCCTATGTGATCTACACCTCCGGCTCGACGGGGGTGCCCAAGGGGGTTGCCATCGAGCACCGCAATACCGTCGCCCTGCTGGAGTGGGCCACCTCCGTCTTTGAGCCCGCAGAACTCTCCGGCGTGCTGGCCTCCACCTCCATCTGCTTTGACCTCTCAGTCTTCGAGTTGTTTGTCCCCTTGAGCTGCGGCGGCACCGTGATCCTCGCCCGTAACGCGCTGGAACTGCCGCGACTGGCCGCCGCCAGCCAAGTGACGCTGATCAATACAGTCCCGTCCGCCATCACCGCCTTGCTGGAGGCTGGCGGGGTGCCAGCGAGCGTGCGGACGGTGAATCTGGCGGGCGAGCCGTTGTCGAGGCGGCTCGTCAAGCAGCTCTACGAGCGATGCCCGATCGAGAAGGTGTATGACCTGTACGGCCCGTCCGAAGACACGACATACTCCACCTCGGCCTTACGCCGGGGGGATGGCCCGGCGACGATCGGACGACCGATTGCGAACACCCGCGTCTACATCTTGGATGCAGAGCTGCGGCCGGTGCCGGTCGGGGTGGCCGGCGAGCTGCACATAGCTGGCCAGGGGTTGGCCCGCGGCTATTTGAACCGGCCCGAACTGACTGCCGAGCGGTTCATCCCAGACCCATTTAGCCAGGAGGGTGGGGGGCGTCTCTATCAGACGGGGGATCTGGCGAGGTATCTGCCGGACGGCAACATCGAGTTTCTCGGTCGCATCGATAATCAGGTGAAGGTCCGGGGGTTTCGCATCGAGCTGGGGGAGATCGAAGCGGTCCTCAACCTTCACCCATCGGTACGCGAGAGCGTGGCGACCCTGGGCGATGATACGCGTGGCGACAAGCAGCTGGTGGCATACGTCGTGACGGGTGACCGGGAGAAGGGAACCTCGATCAATGAAGTGCGCCTCCACCTGAAGGAGAGACTCCCGGAGCACATGGTCCCATCTCACTTCGTGCTGCTCGATGAGTTGCCGCGCACCCCCAACGGGAAGGTCGACCGCCGCGCGCTGCCCGCGCCGACGCCGCCTGAGCCGGAAGATGGCATGACGTCACGGCACACTCCCACCCAGGAGATGGTGGCGGGGATTTTTGCGACGGTACTCAAGGTCAAGAAGGTCGGCATTCATGATGACTTCTTTGATCTGGGCGGGCACTCTCTGCTGGCCACACAGATCATCGCGCGCCTGCGCGAGGCCTTTCGGGTCGAGCTGCCGCTGCGCGCCCTCTTCGAGGCGCCGACCGTGGAAGGGCTCGCCACTCGGGTCGAGGCCGCCCGGCAAGATACGGCGCCATCCCCACAGCCACCCCTCGTGCCCGTCTCACGCTCTCGGGATCTACCGCTCTCCTTTGCCCAGCAACGGCTCTGGTTTCTCGACCAGCTGGAGCCCAATAGCCCCTTCTATAACAGCCCACAAGTCAGCCGCCTGAGCGGCGCGCTCCATATCGAGGCGCTGGAGCAATCGCTCAACGAGATCGTCCGCCGCCATGAGGCGTTGCGCACCACCTTCGCCAGCACAGAGGATGGCAGCCCCGTTCAGGTCATCGCTCAAAGCGCGGGCGTGCCGCTCGCGGTGATCGACCTCAGCGAGCTGCCGGAAGAGGAGCGCGAAGCGAAGGCTGAAGCTCTGGCGCGCGATGAGGCGCAGCGGCCCTTCGACTTAACCAGCGGCCCGCTCCTCCTGCGCGCCACCTTGCTTCGCCTCGCCCAAGAGGAACACCTCTTTCTCTTGACGATGCACCATATCATCAGTGACGGGTGGTCGCGCAGCATCTTCGTCAGGGAACTCGCCCAGCTCTATGAGGCCTTCGTCGCCGGCCGCCCCTCGCCCCTGCCTCCCTTGCCCATCCAGTATGCCGATTATGCCCAATGGCAACGGGAGTGGCTGCAGGGGGAAGTGCTCGAGCGCCAGCTCTCCTACTGGAGGCGGCAACTTGAGGGCGCTCCGGATCTGCTCAACCTGCCGATTGATCGGCCCCGCCCGGCCGTGCAGACATGGCGCGGGGCGAAGCTGTCGAGCGCGCTCCCGCAGAGCCTCTTGGAAGAGATCAAGGCGCTCTGTCGGCAGGAAGGCGTGACGCTATTTATGGCGCTGCTGTCCGCCTTTCAAGCCTTGCTCTCACGCTCGACGGGGCAAGAAGATTTGATCGTCGGCACTGATGTCGCCAACCGTACGCGGGTGGAGACGGAAGGGTTGATCGGGTTCTTCGTCAATCTGCTGGCCTTGCGCACGGACTTGTCCGGCAACCCGACCTTCCGCGAGTTGCTGCAGCGGGTCCGGGAGGTCGCCTTAGGCGCTTACGCGCACCAGGAGGTGCCATTTGAGAAGCTGGTCGAAGAGCTCAGGCCTGAGCGCCGCCTGAGTCATAACCCGCTCGTGCAGGTCTTGCTTGTGCTGCAGAACGCGCCCCCGCAGGCGTTTGAGCTGCCCGGTCTGAAGCTGGGCGTCAGCTTTGAGACCGGCGATGAGACATCTCGTTTCGACCTGGCCCTCTTTACCGGGGAAACCGAAGAGGGGACGATGGCCATGACCTGGCTCTACAACCCGGACCTGTTTGAGGCCGAGACGATCAGGCGGATGAGCGGCCATTATGAGACGTTATTGCGGAACGTTGTGGCCCAACCCGACACCCGACTCCAGGCCTTGGAAATGCTGACCGAGAATGAGAGGGTGCAACGCGAGATGAAGGTGAAAGAACGCCAGCAGTCCCACCTTGAAAGGCTCAGGAACACTAAGCGGAGGGCGGTTGACCTCTCACAAATGAGGGGGGTGAGGACCGACCACATCCGGGACGGGGAGACGCTCCCCTTGCTCCTTCGACCCGAGATTCAGGATCTTGACCTCGTCGAGTGGGCCACAAGCAACCGGGAGTTTATCGAGACGAATCTGTTGAAACACGGGGCCCTGCTCTTCCGGGGCTTCACCGATGAGTCGATCTCGGTCTTCGAACAGTTCGCATCCGTGATATGCCCGGAGTTGTTCGGCGAGTACGGGGACTTGCCGCGGGAGGGCGTCAGCGGGAGGGTCTATGGGTCGACTCCCTACCCGCACGACCAGCCTATTTTGTTCCACAACGAAAGCTCTCACATGCACCAATGGCCGATGAAGATCTGGTTCTTCTGTGTGCAAGCGGCCGAGCACGGCGGGGAGACGCCGATCGTCGACTGCCGCAAGATGTATGATCTTCTTGACCCCCGGCTCCGGGAGCGTTTCGAGCGAAAGCAAGTGATGTATGTCCGAAACTACATCGAAGAACTGGATGTGAGCTGGCAGAGCTTCTTCCGCACCACGGAGAGATCAGTGGTCGAGGATTATTGTCGGAAGGCCTCGATCGATTACGAATGGAAGGAGGGCAACATCCTCAGCACGCGCCAGGTCTGCCCGGCCGTAGCCAGACACCCGCAGACCGCGGAGATGCTCTTTTTCAACCAGCTCCAGCTGCACCACGTCTCATGCTTGGAGGGGCCCGTGCGTGAGTCCCTGCTCTCGATACTCAAAGAAGAAGATCTCCCCCGCAACGTCTATTACGGTGACGGCTCCCCGATCGAGGATTCTGTCATGCAAGAGATCAGCGAGTTGTATCGGAAGACGGCCGTCAGCTTCGCCTGGCAAAAGGGGGACATCTTGATGTTGAACAATATGTTGACGGCCCATGCGCGGATGCCGTTTGTCGGGCAGCGAAAGATCGTGGTCGCGATGGGGCAGATGGTGAGCAAGAAAGATATCACGCAGTATTCCGCAACAACCCGCTTGTAGAAAACGGGAGAGTGAAGAGATGCACAACAGCCCCCACGGCTTTCAACTTTCACCGCAGCAAAAACATCTGTGGCGGTTGCAGACGACTGACGGCGACCTTCCATACCGTGCGCAGGCAATGATCCTGATCGAAGGGGAACTCAACACTGCGGCCTTAGATGAGGCGCTGCACAAAGTGGTCCGCCGCCATGAGATCCTCCGGACCGCCTTTCATCGCCAACCCGGAATCAAGATACCCTTCCAGATTGTGAAGGATCACGGCCGAGTATCGGTTGATCGCGTCGACCTCGGCGGCGACGATCCGCCGGCACAAGAAGCCAAGATCGGTCAGCTCGCGGCGGAAGAGAGGGGCCGTCGCCTCGACTTCGGTCAAAAAGAAGAAGGATCGCTTCTTCTCCGCTTCACCCTCATCACCTTATCGGTCCGTAAATATATCTTGCTCGTCAGCCTCCCTTCCCTTTGCGCAGATGCGCAGACGCTCCGTAACCTGGCGCGAGAAATCAGCCGGCAATACGAGACCTCCCTCTCAGGCGGCGAGGAGGCCTCCGGCGAGCCCTTTCAGTACGCCGATTTCTCCGCCTGGCAGAATGAATTGCTCGAAGCCGAGGACGAGAATGCCGAGATCGGGAAAGCCTATTGGCGCGACCGGGAACTTGGATCCCCCGCTTTAATTCTCCCATTCGAGAGTAAGCGAGATGATGAACAAACATTTACGCTCCACTCTGCCCTCTCGAAGATCGATCATGATCTGAGTTCACAGATTCAAGCGACCGCCAGACGCTTTGACGCCTCGGCTTCTGACCTCCTCTTGGCCTGCTGGCAGATCCTGCTCTGGAGGCTCACCGGGCGACCCGATATCGTTGTGAGCAGTCTCTCGGATGGAAGAAGGTATGAAGAACTTCATGACGCGTTGGGGCTCTACGCAAAGTATCTGCCCATTCATACCCGTCTTGCGGCGGATCAACGATTCGGCGATATCATCCGACAGGTTCATGAATCCAGGCGCACGGCCGAGCAGTGGCAGGACTATTTTACATGGAAAGGGGCGGCCGGGGCACTACTGCCCGGTGATGCTCTTGATCCGATCGGATTTGAGTTCGCGGAACCGCCGGCGAAACATGATGCGGGTGGGGCGACATTTTCCGTCGGCAGGCAATACGCCTGTATCGACCGCTTCCGGCTAAGATTGGCTTCCCTCCTGACCGAGGACTCCTTATCAGTCGAATTATCATACGACCCCCACCTCTTTCAACGAGAGAATATCGAGCGCTTCATCGGTTATTTTGCGACGCTGCTCGAGAACGTCGTTAAGAAGCAGGAAGCAATGATCGGTGAATTTCCCCTCTTGAGTGATCCCGAGCGCCGAAGTCTGTTTCAATGGAATAACACGAAGGCGGGGTACCCCGATGATAAGTGCCTCCACGAGTTGTTCGAGGAGCAGGCGGCGCGGACGCCCGAGGCGATTGCCGTGGTCTTCGAGGACCGGCAGTTGACCTACGCCGAGTTGAATGGGAAGGCCAATCAGCTAGCCCGGTTCTTGCGTCGAAGGGGGGTGGCCCCGGACGTGATGGTCGGCCTCTTAATGGAGCGTTCGGTGGAACTGATCGTCGGCCTGCTGGGCATCCTCAAAGCTGGCGGGGCCTACGTCCCCTTGAGCCCGGAGAATCCGGCAGCGAGATTATCGCTCCAGCTTGCGCAGTGTCGCGCCCCCATCTTGATCACGCAGGGGAGACTCTTAGCTCAGCTCCCGGAATTTGCCGGAGAGGTCATCTGTCTTGACCGCGATCGCGCCCTGTTTGAGAGCGAAAAGAAGCAGGATCTTGCGCCGGCGGCCGCCCCCCACCATCTCGTCTATGTGATCTACACCTCGGGTTCGACCGGGACACCTAAGGGCGTCGCCGTCAGTCACCAAAGCTTGGTGAACTACGCCTCTTTCATCTCTCAGAGATTGCAATCGAAAGGGGCGGCTGGCAGCCGCCCGCTCCGTTTCGCCACCGTCTCGACCATCGGTGCCGACCTGGGGAACACCTGTATCTTCCCCGCCCTCATTTCGGGGGGAGCACTTTACATCCTCAGTTACGAGACGACGATGGAGGGCGCCCGCTTCACCGATTATCTTTCGAAGAATTCTATTGATGTTCTCAAGATAGTCCCTTCCCACCTGGAGGCTCTTCTCACATCAGAGGAAAAGAGCAGACCGCTCCCGTTAAAGCACCTGATACTGGGAGGCGAGGCCCTTTCCTGGGAACTCGTCCGCCGCATCTCGGAGGCGGCGGTCGGCAAATGTGAGGTGATTAATCACTACGGCCCGACGGAGACGACCGTTGGTTCCCTGACCTATCACGTCAAAGAGGGAGTGGGTTCGACACTATCATCGACCGTGCCGATCGGCTCTCCCATCGCGAACACGGAAGTTTACGTCCTCGACGAATATCTTAACCCTCTGCCCGTAGGCGCCCCCGGACAGCTCTATATCGGCGGCGCGGGCCTGGCGCGCGGTTACCTGAACCAGCCTGAGCAAACGGCCGAGCGTTTTATCCGCCATCCCTTTTCCGACAACCCGGAGGAGCGCCTCTACAAGACGGGGGATTTGGTGCGCTATCTCCCGGAGGGTCATGTGGAGTTCTTGGGCCGGATCGATAATCAGGTGAAGATCCGCGGATTTCGCATCGAGCCCGGAGAGATCGAAGCCGTCTTGGCCCAGCATCCGAGCGTGCGTCAAAGTGTCGTAGTAGTCAAGGAGGATGTGCCCGGGGAGAAGCGCTTGGCGGCTTATGTCACCGCAGGAACGCGCGCGCCGGCCGCCGCCGCGGCTGCCGACGAGCTGAGGGCCTACTTGAGGGAGAAGCTCCCGGATTATATGGTCCCCTCTGCCATTGTGATGCTGAGGGCGCTGCCTCTCACGCCCAACGGGAAAGTTGACCGGCGGGCGCTTTCATCATGTGACGAGGCGCGGGCCGAGCTTGAGAAAGCCTTCGTCCCACCGCGCACATCATCAGAGGAGGTGCTCGCCGGTATCTTCTCCTCGGCGCTCAAGCTGAAGCGAGTCAGTGTCCATGATAACTTCTTCGAGCTGGGCGGGCACTCTCTGCTCGCCACACAGGTTATCTCCGGGGTGCGCAAAGCCTTTCAATTGGAGGTCCCGTTGCGCAGCTTGTTTGATCTTCCCACGGTCGCAGAGTTGGCTGAGCGGATTGATTCGATGAGAAGGGAAGAGATGGCCCGCCTGCTCGCTAAATTAGAGAACCTCTCGGAGATGGAAGCGCAGCAACTCCTCGAGATCGAGAAGGGTGAGCCGGGCGGCGCAAGCGCGATCACTCCCCTTCCGGGCGATTGACTAATTGTTCAGGTAAAAAAGCGGGCCGGTCTATACTACCCGTTATCCGTCAAGGGTTCGCCAAAGCCCCGCCGCTCAGTTTGACAGAAGCGAGAAAGGGTCGAGGTGAAGGCCGGGGTGCTGGGGGTGCAGGGAAGGGGTCGAGGTGAGCGGTCGGGCTTGGGTTGCTCCGAACCCCCCCCTCGCGAATCGATCTGCGGCGGGAGGGAAGAGCCGCTTCGCGCTCGATCACCCATCAAGTTAGCTCGATAAAGTGTTGAATCTCAAGAGGTGGCACGATGATGAGAAGTGACGAGGGGAATCTCTTACTGGTCGATACATTGGAATCAGTCGATGATATTAATTCTCGGTTCTACGGGAGATTCCCTTACCCGTGGAGACCGATGGCTTTTGACAAGGTGACGGATCCGTATTTCGAGACGCTGATGCTTAACCAGAGTATCGGCAGCTGGGATCACAGCATCATTCCGCCACAGCCGAGGATCTTAGTGGCCGGGTGCGGCACTAATCAGGCGGTCTTCACGGCCCTCAGGTTCCCTCAGGCTGAGGTGAAGGGCATCGACCTGTCGATCAGCTCCTTAGAGGCCTGCGCCGATACGGCGAGGCAGCTCGGGGTTTCGAACCTTGAGGTGAGAAGGCAGAGCATCAATGAGATCGCCTATCAGAATGAGTTCGACTACATCATCTGCACCGGCGTCATCCATCATAACGCCGACCCCTCTGCGCCACTGAAGCGACTGGTGACGGCACTAAAGCCGGCCGGGATTCTGGAGCTGATGGTGTACAACCGGTACCATCGGATGGAGACGACCGCATTCCAAAAGGCCGTCAGATTGCTCGGGCAGGCGGTGCGAGAAATCAACTACGAGAGGGAACTGCAGGTCGCCAAAAAGATCATCAATGGGATCAAGTGCGACAATAGGATGACCCGATTTTTGCAGACGCAAAAGGATCTCCCGGAGTCTGCCTTCGCTGATGCGCTGCTCCAGCCTGTCGAATATACCCACACCGTCGAGTCGCTGGAAGCATTAACAACGAGCTGCGGCCTGGAACTGGTCGCCCCCTGCATCAACCAATTCGACAAGGCGCAGGGGACGTTCTCCTGGAATCTGGAGTTCGATGACCCGGAGCTGCAGGATCTGTATGACTCCTTGCCGGACACGCAACGCTGGCAAATATCGAACCTCTTGATGCACGAAAAATCGCCGATGCTCTGGTTCTACCTGCAGCGCAGCGACGCCGGCAGGGGACGGAAATCCGAGCAGCGGTTATGCGAAGAGTTCCTCAATCAAAGGTTCATCAAGAGCCGGACGGAGAAGATGACGTATGTGAGGGGTGATGACGGGCGGTACGAAGCGCTGGCCCGCTTGAGGACCTACCCCATCACCCACCCCGATCCGGAGTGCCGCAAAGTACTGGAGGCGATCGAGGTCCAGGCCTCGTCTCTGATGAAGGATGTCCTGGAGAGGTTAGGGGTCCGGGAAAGTTTTCAGGCGGTCAACAGGCTGCGTCTCCTCCTGAGCACCAACGGCTTCCCCTACCTGGTGAGCAGTAGCAGCAGCAGCAGGAGGCGGTAGGTGGCGGCCGCGGCGGTCGTGGCGAACACTGACGGAGGCGGTTCATTCGTCGGGAGAAAAGGGGATTGATTCCTCCGCCGCTACTTATTGGACCACGCACAACTGTGGAGTTCACGCCCATGATGAGAAGTGACGAGGGGAATCTCTTACTGGTCGATACATTGGAATCAGTCGATGATATTAATTCTCGGTTCTACGGGAGATTCCCTTACCCGTGGAGACCGATGGCTTTTGACAAGGTGACGGATCCGTATTTCGAGACGCTGATGCTTAACCAGAGTATCGGCAGCTGGGATCACAGCATCATTCCGCCACAGCCGAGGATCTTAGTGGCCGGGTGCGGCACTAATCAGGCGGTCTTCACGGCCCTCAGGTTCCCTCAGGCTGAGGTGAAGGGCATCGACCTGTCGATCAGCTCCTTAGAGGCCTGCGCCGATACGGCGAGGCAGCTCGGGGTTTCGAACCTTGAGGTGAGAAGGCAGAGCATCAATGAGATCGCCTATCAGAATGAGTTCGACTACATCATCTGCACCGGCGTCATCCATCATAACGCCGACCCCTCTGCGCCACTGAAGCGACTGGTGACGGCACTAAAGCCGGCCGGGATTCTGGAGCTGATGGTGTACAACCGGTACCATCGGATGGAGACGACCGCATTCCAAAAGGCCGTCAGATTGCTCGGGCAGGCGGTGCGAGAAATCAACTACGAGAGGGAACTGCAGGTCGCCAAAAAGATCATCAATGGGATCAAGTGCGACAATAGGATGACCCGATTTTTGCAGACGCAAAAGGATCTCCCGGAGTCTGCCTTCGCTGATGCGCTGCTCCAGCCTGTCGAATATACCCACACCGTCGAGTCGCTGGAAGCATTAACAACGAGCTGCGGCCTGGAACTGGTCGCCCCCTGCATCAACCAATTCGACAAGGCGCAGGGGACGTTCTCCTGGAATCTGGAGTTCGATGACCCGGAGCTGCAGGATCTGTATGACTCCTTGCCGGACACGCAACGCTGGCAAATATCGAACCTCTTGATGCACGAAAAATCGCCGATGCTCTGGTTCTACCTGCAGCGCAGCGACGCCGGCAGGGGACGGAAATCCGAGCAGCGGTTATGCGAAGAGTTCCTCAATCAAAGGTTCATCAAGAGCCGGACGGAGAAGATGACGTATGTGAGGGGTGATGACGGGCGGTACGAAGCGCTGGCCCGCTTGAGGACCTACCCCATCACCCACCCCGATCCGGAGTGCCGCAAAGTACTGGAGGCGATCGAGGTCCAGGCCTCGTCTCTGATGAAGGATGTCCTGGAGAGGTTAGGGGTCCGGGAAAGTTTTCAGGCGGTCAACAGGCTGCGTCTCCTCCTGAGCACCAACGGCTTCCCCTACCTGGTGAGCAGTAGCAGCAGCAGCAGGAGGCGGTAGGTGGGTGAGCGGAGCCAGGGTGACCAACGTGATGTCGAATGGCCCATCGCCTTCGCGCGCCCTTCGCCTGCCGGGCCGCGCGCCGGGCCGATTGCCACTGTCAGGGGAAGGACATGCTGCTGGAGCAGCGGCGGGGGGCGGCCGCCGCCACCACCGCCTCTCCGTCTTATTGGAAGCCCCGTGAGGCGCTCGGACATTGAGCTCGCAAGAAACGGGGGTAGGGCCGTCTCCGACGCCCGCCCTTTCTGCGGGGGGCCGAAGAGGCGCGGAGGATTCGAATGAAAACCGTGTGATGTACCAGGAGCGGAAGTGCCGTCGCCTCCTGACGATTAACCTCGGGAAAGAAAATGAGCTCTAAAACAATGAATGATGATTTAACCAAACAGATCACCAATCTCACGCCGACTAAGCGAGCCCTTCTCGATCTGATGCTCGAGAAGAGGGGTGCTTTTGTTGCCGATGAGCAACGGATCGCGCGGAGGATAAATCGCGATTCCTTGCCCCTCTCGTTTGCGCAGCAACGGCTCTGGTTCTTGGATCAGCTCGAGCCCGGCGGCTACGCTTATAACGCGCTCCGGCCCATCCGCATGAGGGGCCGCCTCAACGTCAAAGCGCTGGAGGAATCGCTCAACGAGATCGTCCGGCGCCACGAAGTGCTGCGGACCACCTTCGCCGCGGTTGAGGGCGAGCCGGTGCAGGTCATCTCGCCGGAGGCCCCTCTCTCACTTGAGGTCAGAGATTTGACCGGGATCGAAGAAGAGGCGCGCGAAGATGAAACGCGCCGGCTGATCCAGCAAGAGGCCGAATCGCCATTCGATTTATCTCGCGGTCCGCTGCTGCGCGTCCATTTGCTCAAGCTCGGCGACGAGGAGCACGTGCTGCTCATCAATGTGCATCACATCATCAGCGATGCCTGGTCCGCCGCCATCCTGTTCAGGGAGCTGGGCGCGCTCTACGGGGCGTTTTTACGCGGCGAGGAGTCGCCCTCCTCGCTCCTGCCCCGGCTGCCCATCCAGTACGCTGATTATGCCGTCTGGCAGCGCGAGCACCTTCAGGGAGAGGTACTCCTTGAGCACCTCTCCTACTGGCGGGAGCAGCTTCGGGGAGCGCCGGCCGTCTTGGCGCTGCCGACGGATCGTGGGCGTCCACCCGTCCAGAGCTTTCGGGGCGCTCGTCAGTCGCTGGTGCTGTCGAAGGATCTTACCGATCGGCTTAAGGATCTGAGCCAGGAAGAGGGGGTGACCCTCTTCATGACGCTCTTGGCGGCGTGGCAGAGTCTGCTCTCTCGCTACACGGGTCAGGAGGATATCGTCGTCGGCTCACCGATCGCAGGTCGGACGCGCGGAGAGACCGAAGCATTGATCGGATTCTTCGTCAACACTTTGGTCCTGCGCATGGACATGACCGGGGATCCGACATTTCGGGAGTTGCTCGGGCGGGCCAAGGAGGTGGCCGTGGGAGCTTACGCGCACCAGGACCTGCCATTTGAGAAGCTGGTCGA
>CAYLJO010000189.1:0-11859 GCA_964383905.1 uncultured Blastocatellaceae bacterium | reverse complement strand
GTCGCGGCGTCAACGGGTGTGCGCCGCTCCCGGTCCGCGCGCACGACGAGTTGATTATGAGCGATGATGCGCGTCTTGACCGTTGACGGCCGGCCATCATCAACGATGATGAGGTCATCCGTTTGCGATTCGCTCGCTTCGCGCAACGCGGCACGCAGGCGCTCTCCGACCCCGTCTTTGCCGACGACGCCGATGACGCGGGCGCGCGCACCGAGCGCCACGAGATTCGCCACAACATTCGCCGCGCCGCCCAAATGCACTGACTCGCGGCGGATATCGACGACCGGCACGGGCGCTTCCGGCGAGATGCGCGTCACATCACCCCACACAAATTCATCGAGCATCACGTCGCCGAGCACGACCACCGTGCGGTCGCGCATGCGGCCCACGATCTCATTCACATGCTGTTGCGTTAATCGGACCACTATCAATAGCCGGTAATCAGTAAGTCAAAGCTGACTACCGATCACTTTCTTCCAGCACCCGCTCAATGGCCGCCGTAACTCTTTCGACGGGCACGCGGCGTATACACTCGGGTGCGTCAAACTCCGCACAGAAGTAGCCGGGGCACGGCTGGCACGGCATCGCTTCGCGCACGACTTCCGAAGGCGCGGTGGCCCAGGGCCGCCAGTGCGAGACATTTGATGAGCCGAAGATGACGACGGACGGGGTACGGACGGCGGCCGCGATGTGTGCGATGCCGCTGTCGTTACCGACGAACAGGCGCGCGCGCGCGGCCAGCGCCGTTACTTCCGGTAACGTAAGATCCATTAAAGCGTTGACCTGGGCGGAGGAATTCTTGACGAGCTCGGCGGCGATTTGCGCTTCGGCCGGCGCGGTGATGGCGACGCTTAACAGTCCGCGCGCGGCGAGTTCTTCCGTCACCCGCGCGAATTTGTCGGCGGCCCACTGCTTGGTGTCGAAAGCCGCCGCCGGGTGAATCAGCGCAAACGGCGTCGCTTCGTCCACTCTTGCGGCGTGAAGTTTTGTTGCGACGCTTGCCGCCGCCTCTCTCGTCACGGCGAGACGTGTCGGCGGGCGGTCCGTGACGGGTATGCCGGTCCAACCGAGCAATGCTAGTTGCTGCTCGACGGAATGCGTTTTTTCTCTCCCCCACAGCTTTGCGGCAGGTGGGGCAGGGTGATTATACAGGCGGCTGTACCGGTAATCGGCATAGCCGACGCGGTGCTTGGCGGCCGAAGCTCGCACGAGGAGCGTCGCCGTCGTTCCGCCATGAAGGTTGTATGCCACATCGTAGCGAGCGGCGCGCAGCCGCCGAGCAACACGAAGGCGCGACGCCGTGCTTCCGCGCTCAATCGTGATGACATTGTCTACGCATTCAAGCCCATCGAGTACAGGGGCGACCCAGTCTTCCAGCAGCACGTCGATGCGCGTCTCGGGCAAAAACCGGCGCAGCGCAAAGAGCGAGGGGGTCGCCAGCACCGTGTCGCCGATCGAGCGCAGGCGCACGACGAGCACGCGGCGCACGCCGCGCCAGTCCCAGCGCGCCGGCGCAAGCGGCTCAGTCGGCACGCTCTCTGCGCTCACGCTGCTCATTACCGCGAGATTGGGCCAGCCCACAGGCGGTTCAGGATTTTCCTGCAGCCTTTTCATCCGCAATCGTCGCTTCCTCAATTGTCGCTTCGTCGATCAGCATCACCGGGATGTCGTCACGAATCGGATAAACCCGATGACACTCACGGCACTTCAAAGCGCTGCCATCCTCTTTCAGGTCGACCTTCGCCTTGCACGCCGGGCAGGCCAGAACTTCCAACAAATCTTGACTAATCGCCATGGTTAAACCCTTTCAATTATTACGCCGCGCCGGCCTTTAGCCGATCGGCCCACAGACCCCGTTCGTATAATCTGCGTATAAAGGTGCAAGCTTAACAGCTTCATGGTAAAAGGCAAAAGACGAAGACGGAAGGCGGGTTAACTGGTTGTACGGCTTGAGAGCCCCGCGAACGCAGTTTAGCAATACAGTATAATATTACCGTTTACGCAAGTATGACGTAAAACGCGCCATAACATATCGTCAGGCAGCCCGCTTGAGATTTGGTGCCGCGGGCTTGTTAAGGAAGTTCTTCCGGAACAATTCGAAAGCTGTAGCGTGTTTCTCAAGTACGGGAGTTTTGGGCGTTTGCGGCCCATCATTTCTTAAACCCGATTCTGACGAAGTGAAGGCGCTTTATTAAAGTGAAGGTTAGCTTATTCCTGGCTATCGCGCCATTCTGGTCGGGGGCAGGCGGCTGTATAACATATCTCTATTTCAAGCGGGCAAAGTAATCTAAATAGGGCTAGTAGGCGATTCACTATCCGCCGTCTAACGATTAGTTCCGGCGGGGCGGCAATCGATGTGGGAGAGTAGAGTTGCATGATTACCGGCCGCCGAACCCAAATGTTAGGCGCTGACCAGTTTCGGATGAGGGAGGTTTTGAAATGAGAAGACACTGTATCATCGGCGCTGCTCTATTGATGCTCCCGCTGTTGAACGTACGGGCTCAAGATATCGCTCCGCCCACGCCGGTCATCCCTCCGGCAACTAAGCTGGAGGCCATTCAATATCAGGCGGGGGTGGTGATAATTAAAGCCTTCACCAGGGTGGGGACGATACGTGGCCCCGGCGGCAGCGTGGAAGTGTCCAGTATGGAGGTTAGCGATGCGACCAACGGAATAAAGCAGCGGGGTATCGTCGTGGAAGTCGAAGAGCATGGCCGGGTCGAGCGGGCGTGTCTCTCCTATATTGACGATTACGAAATTGACCCGCTGATCAAAGCGATTGAAGCGATCTCTAAGATCGGGACGAATATCACGACGCATGCCAACTTCGAGGCAAAATATTCAACCAGGGGGGACTTTACCGTGGCCACCTACAACGAGGCCGCGCTGATCGAGGTGATGATTAGCGGCGGGGTGATCGAAAGGGCCAAGGTTCATTTCAAATTCATCGAGCTGGAAAAGTTAAAGGGTTTATTGTTAGTGGCGCAAAGTAAATTTGAGGCCGCCAGATAAAAGCAGATGGGTACGTATCGTCTCACCGATCATGGCGCTTACGGCGTGCTTGTGATTGATATGTACCACTATGACCCTGACGCGGACATGAGCATTCTCGGCTTTCCTACGCTCGAGCTGGCGACAGAGTACGCGAGAAGAAGGACACGCGATTCGCTCGAAGAGCTACGAGTTTCCGCCCAGACCAAAGAAGAGTTGAGGAGGCGGTGGTACAGCTTCGGCGAGGATTGCATAGTAATCGGTCACGGCTACAAGGGCGCGTCTGAAATCGATTATTTTATTGAACACCCGGCTACCAATGAGGAACGTGATTGGCAGGCGATCGAAAAGCTGGTCGCCGGGGGTAAAACCGCATAGCTCATCGCACCTGCGAAAGACACCGGGCCTGTCGTATTAACCTGCGCGGTCCAAGAAAGGTGACCTCGAATCCGTCGTGTATGGGGAAGACCAACGGCCGGAAGACAAGTATTTATAGAGAGGCGATTGCCGGAATCACCACCTTCTTCACGATGGCTTACATCGTTATCGTTAACCCTTCAATCCTCTCCACCCCGGGGACCGGCATGTCGTTCAGCGGTGTTCTCACGGCGACGGTCGTGGTCTGCTTTACGATGACCCTTCTGATGGGCCTCTACGCACGGCTTCCTTTCGCCGTCGCGCCGGGCATGGGCATTAACGCCTTTTTCGCGTTTACGATCATCCTGGGCATGAAGGTTCCCTGGCCGGTCGCGCTGGGGATTATCTTCTGGGCCGGCGTCCTTTTCCTGCTCGTCTCGATCACGCCGGTGCGCGTGAGCATCGCCAGGGCGATCCCGGCGAATATCAGGATCGCGACGGCCGCCGGCATCGGGCTCTTCCTCACGTTCATCGGGCTCAGGAACGCCGGTTTCGTCGTCGCCGATCCGGTGACCCTGGTGAAGCTGGGCCCGTTGGACTACCGGGCCATCCTGACCGTCTTCGGCACCGGCATTACCGTCTGGCTGCTACTTAGAAAAAACCCTTTCGCGTTTCTCGCCGGAATATTTTTCGTCACGCTGATCGCGTGGGCCGCGGGCTGGGTGAATGCCCCGGAAAGGCTCTTGAGCGCCCCGGACTTCAGCAGTGGCTTTCTCAAGCTGGACATCCGGGGCGCTTTGAAGCTGTCGTTGTTACCGGCGATCATCTCGATCCTCTTCACAGACCTGTTCGACTCGATTTCGACCTTCATCGGCGTTTCCCACGCCTCAGGTATGCTGGATGAGAAGGGCCAGCCGCGTAATCTGAAGGAAGGATTGATCGTCGACGCGCTGGCGACGCTCGGCGCCGGGGTGGCGGGGACGTCTTCGGGAACGGCCTATATCGAGAGCGTTGCCGGCATTAAGACGGGTGGGCGGACGGGACTCACCGCCGTCTTCACCGCGCTCTGCTTTTTACCCTGCTTCTTCCTGGCCCCGCTGGCGGGCATGGTACCGGCATACGCTACCGCTTCAGTCCTGATTCTGGTCGGCGCGTTCATGTTTGGCAGCGTCAGTGGGCTCTCGTTTTCACAGCCCGAGGACGGGCTGCCGGCATTTCTAACGATCATTCTTATTCCGCTGACATTCTCCATCACGCAGGGGATTCTCTGGGGATTTATCTCGCATGTCAGTCTCTATCTGATGGCCGGGAGGCGTCGAGAAATTCATTCGGTGATGTACGCGCTGGCGGCGATCTCAATCGGGTTGCTGGCCCTCGAACACAGAAATTTTTCCTGACCGGAAGAGACAAGGGATCTGGTTTTTATTACGCTTAAAGGGGTAGAAGGAATCGTCGCCTACTCAATTCGTGGCGACTCAGCAGCGCCCCCTGCGGGCTGAGATGGAGCACGTGCCAGCGCTGGAAGTTGTTGACCGGGTTATTGTTAAAGGTACGTACGAAGGCCGTCTTCAGGTAAAGCTTGTCGTCGTCAGGCCACTCGAGTCGCACGACCGGGTTAAACGAGACCGGGGGGGTGCTCGGTTTCGGCCCGGACGCTGCCGCCCCGCCGGTCCGGTTGATCGTCTCCGTCACCTTTTTACTCTTCGTTCTGAGCTTATCCTCATCATAGGCGGCCGACGCAGTAATCAAAGGATCATGCAATGGGATATTTGACTGTGTGGGTGTGCTCCCCGCCGCGTCATAGATTTTCACGTCTGTGTCAAAGGCCACGGCGACCTTCATTGAATCGGGCGACCACGCGGGCAAAGCCTCAGTCAACCCATCATCGAGCAGCCGCTCACGCCCGTCGAGGTCGATCAGGCGCGGGCGTCCCGCCGGCAGCTTAAAATCTTTAGCGCGCTCTTCCCACTCATCTTCTTTGCAGGCCAGCGAGACGAGCGCGTGGCCGTCCGGCGCCCACTTCGCGTAAAAGTAGACGAGGCCGTCGCGCGTTGTCAGCGGTTTCAGGTCAAAGCCGTCGCGGTTGCAGATGTAAACCTGCTCGGTGTTAAAGGCGGGCACGGGCGTAAAGAGGGGCGCGACTGAAGCGGTTGGGGAGGGCGCTCCGGCCGGCGTCTCTTCCGGTACGGCGTTGGGCAACCCGGGTGTCGGCTGAGGCTTAGGACTTTTCCGGGCGATGAAGATGATGCGGTTCCCGTCCGGCGACCACGCGACGGCGAGCGGGAATAAGCCGGAGAGATCAGGGGGCATCAGGTTGCGTAGAAACTTTCCGTCGATCGAGTAGAGGTCAATGCGAAAGTATCCGTTGGGCTCATCGCCGGTTCCGTAAAGCGCGAGCGCGCGTTGGCCGTCGGGTGAGACGACTGTGTGTAGAAGCGCATCATCCCTGCGGCGCGTCTCGAAATCTAATCGGATTGGCGGGACGCTGGGCGATTCTTCAGCGAGCGCCCCCGGCGGCTCATTGACGTCCGCCTCAAAGCGGTATGCCAGGCGATCGGCCGGCACATCACGCATCGCGCGCGGGCGGACACTCCGCTTCCCCGGCTCATTGCGACAGCCTGTGGCGGCGCAAAGAAGCAGCACGGCCAGTAGAAGAGACGCGGAGAGGGGGCAAAAGAGGGACGCGGCGACGCGGCGGCACGGCGACGCGGCGAATCCGTTTTTATCTCCGTGTCGCCGCGTCCCCGTGTCTCCGTGTCCGAAAAGGCCCCCTTGTTCCGACTTGTCGCTCATCTGAAGGGTGATGATAGGAAGGCGGGCGCGGTGATGTCAACGAGAGGCGGCGCGTGCGTTGCCGGTCAATGGTGACTGGGGAAGAAGGATCGGGGACGTCAACCTCAGCGGTGAGGTCAGCCGCGAGTGCCAGATCGAGCGTCAACAGGGCGCGCATCGTGTTGCGCGGCGAAAGATGATTTTCGTCCGATTCATCTTCATCAACACAATTGTGTTCGACGGAGCGCGCGAGCCGCCGCGACAACGTCTCGTTACTTGGCGAGCTGGTAATGAATGCGCGGCCGACCATTACGCCTACCAAATCGGCCGTTAATTCTTCGGCCCGCTGTCCGGAGATGTGCAACCCGGCCAGCCTGGCGGAGAGCAATCCGATCCGACGAAAGACCGGTTGCAGCGAATTCGCTCTGCCGTTGGCGATATGCGTTAACTCGTGTGCGAGGACGCTGATCATACCTTCATCCGAGCGCAAACCGGCAAGAAAGATGGTGCCGAAATTGATCGTCTGTGGCTCTCTGAGGAGGACGGAAGCGTTGTCGCGCGAGTCCATGTCGGGCTTGATTCTCCTGACGGCCTGGATACGCAGCACGGCGGCACGTCCCTGTGCCGGGCTGACCCCGTATTTCTCCGCAAGCTGGAGTATCACCGAAGCGGTAAGTTTTTTGGCAACGGGTAAGAGACGTTCTGCCCGGCGGGCCCCGGCGACCGCGTCCGGGTTGCTCGACGGGAGCGAAGGGCGCATCTGCATCTCGTCAATCGGTACGCTTCCCTGCGGGTCGCTCGCGCGTTCGGCGCACACCGCGCCGATTGCGCGCTCGACTGTATGACGCTCGGCAATCGTCAGGCTTTCGCGTGACCTGACGGCGTGCGACCCGTTTTTCACGGGCGTTGCACTTTGCGCGGGCGTGAGAGTCGGCGCGCCGAAGAAGGCCAAAACGGAGAGCGCGATGATTCTCGCGACTGTTACTTTCCACCCTGATTGATCCCGCCGGCGTTGATAAATCTTCATGTGCAACCTGATGACGAAAGATTGATTCACCTCTCATTTGCTAGCTAGAAAAACGAATGAGAGAATAGATTAAATAATTAATAGCTTCGTCTTTCCGTCTTTATCCCTCATCTTTTACTTGTTGCGCCAGGCGGGCTTGCGTTTTTCCATAAACGCCTTAACGCCTTCGCTCGCGTCCTCCGTTTTCATCAGATCGTTCAAGTAAATATCCTCAATCTTGGCCAGAACGTCGTCAAAATGAGATCTGCTCCCCAGATCAATGGCCCGCTTTGTCGCCTCGAGGGCCGGCGCGGACAGGTCGCGCAGTCTCGCCAGGATCTCCTGCGTCTTCTGCGCCAGTTGCGCCGGCGGTACGACGTAGTTGACCAGGCCCAGTTGGAGGGCTTCCGTAGCATCGAAGAGCTCACCCGTCAGGATCAGCTCTCGGGCGCGTTTCTCGCCGATGATGCGCGGCAAAAGTACCGAGGCGACCGGCGGGAATACGCCCAGTTTAATCTCCGGCTGGCCGAAGCGCGCGCGCTCCGAGGCGATCACGATATCGCAGCCGGCGACCAGCTCACAGCCCCCGCCCAGCGCCGAGCCGTCGACCACCGCGACCACTGGTTTCGCCGCCTGTTCCAGCGTGCGAAAGATGTTGTGGAATGATTCAAGCATCTGGTAAACGCTCGACTCGACATGTTCTTCAACCGCGACGCCCGCGCTGAAGGCGCGCGAATCCGGCACGGCATCGAAGAGAATCGCCACCATGTCACGCCGGTACATACATTCATTAAGGCACGCTCCGATCTCGCGCATCATCGGGGTAGTAAAGACGTTCAACGGCGGGCGGGCGAAGGTGATGTGACCGACTCGATCTTCAATAGTGAAGCGTATGTTCTGGTATGTGTCCGTCATTATTTTAGACTTGGTGATTAAACCGTCCCCACGGCTGATCTTAAAGCACGACGCAGTATAACAATTTCGCGGGCGGTATGGTGAGGCTGGGGACGCAACAAACAGTGAAAAAGGGTCACGGCTAACTTCTAAAGGCTCTGCCCGCCGTCCACGCGGATTACTTCGCCGGTGATATAACGCGCCAGCTCCGAGCAAAGAAACGCAACCACGTAGGCTACTTCCTGCGGCTCGCCGATGCGCCCCAGCGCGGACTCGCGCACGGCCTCTTCTTTGATCTCTTCGGGGAGACGCTCAACCACCGGCGTATTGATGAACCCGGGCGCGACGACGTTAACGTTGACGCCCGAGCGCCCGAGCTCGGCGGCGGCTGATTTGGTCAGCGCGATGACGCCCGCCTTCGACGTCGCGTAGTTGCTGATGCCGAAGCGCCCGCGCAGCGCCTGAATTGAAGCGATATTGACGATCTTGCCCGAGCGTTGCTCGTGGAACAGGCGCGCGACCGCCTGCAGGTAATTGAAGGTCCCTTTGAGATTAATGTTGAGGACTCGATCCCATTGCGACTCCTTCATCTCCCATAGCGGCGCATCGTCGTTGACCCCGGCGGCGTTGACCAGAATGTCCAGGCCGCCCAGGCGCGTGCGTGTTTCCGAGACGATGCGTGACGCTTTGCCGTGATCGGTGACGTCTGCGTTGAACATAGAGACGCGCACGCCCGTCTCTTTTAAGAAGCGTGCCGCCCGATTCATCACATCTTCGGATGCCAGATCGACGACCGAGACGCTGGCACCGCGGCGGGCCAGCTCGAGCGCGCAGGCGTGACCGATGCCCGACGCGGCACCCGTGATTAGCGCCACTTTGCCCTCAAAATCCATCGCTATACCAATCTCTTCTCGGCCCCACTTAAGTATAACGCAAAAGGGGAAAGTAAAATGGGAAAACTAAACGATAGCCGGAGAGGGCGAAAGATTCGGCCGCCCTTTCAGGGCTTGCAGATTCGTGGGGTGATCCGTACCGGAGGGCTCTCGCGCCCCCGGGCTATAAATATGTCGCCGCCGGGGCTGTAGGATAAGGCCTCCGACTTAGGATGACCGCTCCCGTCCACCGGGAATGGAGAGACCCCGTAAAAGATAGTGACCACCTTGCGCCGTCTTTCTACTTTTGCCTTTTACCTTTTTACTTTTGCCCTTCCAACGGCGCTCCGATCCATTGCTGGTAAATGCGCTTTTGCTCCGCGCTCGGCTGCGCGACAGTGACAATGCGGTAGGGGGCATCGGCCCGCCCGCCGAGCTTGATATCAAAAGTGCGCAGATCATCAGAGCGGAAGACCGTCAGGTGGGCCACGTCGCCGGGTCGCTTTTCCGCCAGGCGTGAATTTAAGGATCCCTCGGTGACGCGCATGCCGTCCAAGGCGACGATCTGGTCGCCGGCATTTAACCCCTGGTCGTAGGCGGGCGTACCGCTACGCACGCTTCTGACCGTTAATCGGTCTCCCTGCTGGCTCAAATCTGCGCCGAGGTATGCTCTTTCAACCGGCCCTTTCCCGGCCGGATCAGCGCCTGTTGTATCGAGCCGCAGGCCGGCAGCGGCGAGCGAGGCGTTGTAGTCAAGCTCTTCGCGCCCGCGCACGTAACGCGAGAAAAACTGGTCGAGGCTCGACCCGGCCATCCGCTCGCAAACGCGCTGAAAATCTTCGGGCGTGTAGTTGCGCCCCTTCTGATAAAACTCCGTGTAGAGGTAGCGCATCACGTCGTCAAGGGAGCGCGCGCCGCCGGAGAGGTGGCGAATCTGGAGATCGAGCAGCATCCCCAGGATCGCGCCCTTCTCATAATAAGAGACCTGCGAGTTGATGAAGTTCTCATCCGGCCTGTAGAACTTGATCCAGGAGTCAAAGCTCGACTCTTCGGCGCTCATTTCAAATCGCCCCGGCGTGTTCTGCAGCGCCTGGATTGCTCTGGCCGCACCGGATAGATAATCACTCTCCGAAACGAGACCGGCGCGGCGCAATAGCAGTTCCGCATAGTAATCTGTAATGCCTTCGGCGACCCACAGCAACTTAGTGTAGTTCTCTTTCGTGTAGTCGAACGGGCCGAGCGCGTCGGGCCGGATCCGCTTGACGTTCCACAGGTGAAAGAATTCGTGGGCCACGAGCGAGAGAAAGCCGCGGTAGCTCGATTCGGGCTGAAAGCCGAAGCGTGGGAAGCCGAGCGCGGTCGAGTTCAAGTGCTCCAGTCCGCCGCCGCCGGCCGAGCGCAGGTGCAGGATAAAGGTATAGTCATGGTAGGGGATGTCACCCATCATGGCCGACTCGGTCTCGACTATCTTCTGCACGTCGCGCCGCACGCGCTCCCTGTCGTAATTCCCTTCGCCGTCGATGACGATGCGGTGCGGAATATTTTTCACCTCAAACGAGATGGTCTGGAATGTCCCCACTTCGACGGGCGAATCGTAGAGCACATCAAAGTTCTCCGCGCGAAAAGTGTTCGGCTGGCCTCCGGCGGCCGGCAGGCCCGTCGCCACCGCCCAGCCTGCCGGTGGCACAACGCGGAGCGTAGCGGGCGCCCTCAATCCACCGTCCACGTACATCAGCAGTGCCGCGTTGTTCCAGAAAGCGTGGCGGTCATTCAATTCGTTTGTGCGCACGGTGAGTTCGTTCGCGTAGACGCGGTAGGTGACGACAAGATCGCGCGCACGACCCGCGTCAACGCGCCACGTATCTTTGTTCACTTTGCGCCACGGAAGCGCGCGACCCGCCGTATCGGAGGCGGCAAAGTCCTGCACGTGGCGCTCGAATTCCCGTACGAGATAAGAGCCGGGAGTCCACACAGGCATGACGAGGTCGATCTGCTCCGCCGCGGCGCCCCCGACGGGGTGTACGCGCATCTCGACCTCGAGCAGGTGCGTGTGCGGCTTAGACATGGAAACGGTGTAAGTGATCTCACTTTGAATGCCGGCACGATTGTTTTGCGCGGCGGCAGGAGACGCGGAGAAGAACATGATAAGGGCGGAACTCACCGCCACGGCGTATGAACGAGAAAGATACATTGACCCGGTGTCCTTTTTACCTGTTGAATCTTCGGGAAGAGAATTACCGGTCGCGCATATTACTACGAATAACCTTAATGTTTCGAGTTTCCGGGGCGCGAGTTAAAACCGGTTGTCATACCGGGAACCAATATTTAGCCGCTTTTGCGAAACTTTCGCGACGAAAGAGGAATAGCATGAAAAGCCTGCGCAATCGAGCATGACAAGGAGGCTGGAGTGATGAAGGTTGTAACTTGTGGGCGATGCGGCACGAAGAATCGTGTGGACGAGGGTGCGGCGGCCACGCACCGGCCCGTGTGTGGGAAGTGCAGTGCGCCATTGGATATGAAGGCCGGCGCGAACGGCGTGGATACAAGCAAACCGATAACGGTGACGGACGCGACGTTTGCGCGTGATGTGTTACAGGCCGGGGGCCGCCCGGTATTGCTTGATTGTTGGGCGCCGTGGTGCGGGCCGTGCCGCATGGTTGCGCCGGTGCTCGACCAGTTGGCGGCAGAGTCTGACGGGCGCTACCTTATCGCCAAGTTAAACGTTGACGATAATCCGCAGACGGCCGCGCAATTCGGCATCCAGAGCATCCCGACGCTGCTCATCTTTAAGAACGGCGCACTCGTTGACCGGATGGTCGGCGCGCAATCCAAACAGGCTATCGCCGCGCGGCTGAAATAAGGCAAAAGTAAAAAGGTAAAAGGCAAAAGGAAGGAAGATCGCTATAATACTGTTGGCTCATGTTTCCTTTGACTGCGGGTCAGCGATAGACTCGCAGCATGATTGAC
>CAYLJO010000188.1:0-11995 GCA_964383905.1 uncultured Blastocatellaceae bacterium | reverse complement strand
CCGATGAATGTATACCGGACGCCGTAGTGGTAACTTACAAGCATCGGCGGAAGAGCGATGATGAGAATAGAGAGGAACTTGACCGGCGAAGGGGCCGAAGCTTGCGCCGACATAACTTGCAGAAACCCCACCAGAGGCAGATGGACCAGATAAAGCCAGTAAGAAGCCTCGGCGATGTAACGCAGCTTGACGGTGCGCCGGTCCATGTACTTGATAAAGAGGCCAGTTGTACCCAACACCATTAGCCATGTTGTTAAATCGTGAGTAAATAATGCTGCGAGCTTATACACGCGATAATGAGGGTGATTCATCTGAGCATAAGACCTTAAGAGCAGCAGATGGATGGGGAATACAATCGATAAGGCGGGGAGTAGATAGACCCACGTCTGACACTTTAAGTACGAGAACAGGTCCGGCTGTCTCTCCAGCAGCCACCCGAAGAAAAAAAAGGGCCCATAAGCGACCAAAAACCTAGCTTCCGGAACAAGGCTCGAGGGAGTATCGTAACCCCAAAAACGCATTAGGTAGAGTGTGGGGGTGGTGAGAACAGCGAGGGCGAGCGGTTTCCAGGCGGATTGGACGATCCGCCGGAGCATGCCATCGATTCTCTTTGAGATCCTTGCATTCAGGCAACGTCGGGCCGAATGAACCCCCATGATGGCTAAGCCGTAAAAGAGCATCAGGTAGTAGAGAAACCACAGATGGGCTGCACCGTAACGATTAAGGAAGGCCCCGGATAAGAAGTCATGGGCGACGGCCCGTCCCAGATTAGGCCGCGCTCCCACCGACATCCCGGTAATACGTCCGAACACCCCAACGGCATGAACAAGCGGCACCAGCACTAACACCCCGATCAAAAAAGGCACAAGTATCCGCTTGATGCGATTCTTCACGAAGGCCACTGAATCTATCCGGTGGTGAAGCATGCGCCCGCAGAGCCCCCCCATAAAAAAGAAGAGGGGCATGAGGAATGTGAGCCCACAGATGACGAAGTGATCAAAGATCGGGTTGGTATGTGTATCCTGGATAAACCATCCCGCCCGGTGAGCAAAGGTCGTGAATGACATCGCGGCATGAAAAGAGAGACACAACAGCACTAATACCGCACGCAGGTTATCCAGGGAGTGCCAGCGCTCGGTTGTCGAAGCCTTAGATCGCAGATACACTGCTGTTGCCTTTGTTAAGATAGTAAATGTGCTCGGATGGTCCGAGCGCATGATCGGTGACGGGTGTGCTTAGCCTATGGACTTGATTAATGCCGTGAGGGCTTACTGCCCACGGTGACTTGCCTATCGCGCAGAACATGCCATAGCAAGTGATATGCCAATAAGTTCACCCATGGGCGGTCCGGCCCGGCACCCGACGCCTATCCCTAAACCTCATTACAACAAAGGCTTCCAATCTTTTTACGGAGGGCACGGGATGGTCGAAAGGCCATCGATTAGTGAACCTTTCGTCATGGGACGCATTTGTGAAGAGTTGTGACAGTTTTGTCTCCAGCTTCTTGAATGTTTGTGCGGGGCCTAAGAGCTCCTCCCAGATCTGAATGAGTTGCGCTTCGAGCGGGTCACGCGGCCCCAGGAAACCAGGGCTCAGCTCGGGCCGCAGCGGCGCGGGCTCAGGCAGCCTCCGGCGATCCACCTTTCCGTGTTGTGAAGATCAGGGGCTACCGGATTGAGATGGGGGCACCCTACTGGCGGAAGCTAGGTCAGGAGGGTATTCTTAACACTCCCCAGCGATGAATCGCGGGGATTCTTGTTTCGTCACGAACGGCTGGCCGTCGCCAGTCTGACATTCGCTCCACAAGCGTTTTGAGTCGCGGTATGCCCGGCCGCGACTAATAGTCTGAAACCTTCCCGCCGGAGATTTTTTGCAGCGTTGATATCACGATGATGATGCGTGCCACAAACCGGACAATCCCACTCGCGGTCAGAGCGTCACCAACTGCAAGTAGAGCATTCTGGAGACCGCGCAAACTACAGTTCTTTGCTAAAGAATCTGGCCACGGAACCGGCTAGGTTCCGCAGCACCGCACGACGGTTCGCGGGCTCTCGTTCCCTAGCCGGTCCACCGCGGAAACGGCGATCAATGAGATCTTGCCGGTGCCGGCGCTACTGCGGGGAACTTGATAGCTGTTGAGGCTACTTGGGAGAATCAAGGATCTCCAGGTGGCACCGTCCTTGATGTATAAGACCCACCAGAAAGCCTGTTTTGTTCCCTCCCCTTCCCATCTAACGACGATCTCGTCTGTTTTTTCGTCTCTCTTTAAGGCCACACTGGGTTGTCGCGGCAGTGTGCTATCAATCCATGGCAGGGCGGGCACGAGCGCGGGCTGCGCATAAGGGCCGAACCGGAACGTTTGATTAATGTGATCACGATTCTGCAGGAAAGACTTCATACTGAAGTGCACATTGCCCGTGGAACCAGGTCTTCGCCGTGTCGCATTGACCTGGTCCACAATCTCGGCGACAGGAAGGGGAGGGCAATGATCACAAATTGGTGAAACCGCATCGCCGGGCCAGATATGACGTCCCATAATGTTCTGGCTGATCCACCAATCAAGCAGTAAAGTGTAGCTATGCTCTTGATCTTCGATGGGCCAGTACAGTTGCGGCGTCAGGTAATCAACCCAACCTTCGCGAAGCCACTCGCGGGAATCGGCGTATAGCTCGTTAAATGTATCGCGGCCCGTGATGCCCGCCGGGTGGCCGGGCCGCCAGATGCCAAACGGGCTAATCCCGAACTTTATAAATGGCTTAACTTCTTTGATGCTTCTGTAAACCCTCCGGATAAGCTCATTGACATTCCGACGCCGCCAATCATCCCGGCTGAGCGTCACACCCGAATCCGCATACTGGCGCCAACTCTCGTCATCAGGGAACGGAAGAGTCTGCTGAGACTTATCCGCAAGAGGATAGGGATAAAAGTAGTCGTCGAAGTGGACGCCATCAATGTCATAGCGCCTGACCACATCAAGGATGATACTTAGTAAATAGTCCTGAACCTCTTTTTTTCCTGGGTCGAGCCAGAGGTATGGTCCGTAGGACTTCACCCAACCGGGGTGTGTTCGCGAAATATGATTCGGTGCGGGAGGGCTTGTGCTACTCGGATCCAAGGCGCGATATGGGTTAAACCAAGCGTGCAGTTCGAGCCCCCTCTTGTGCGCCTCCTGTACTGCAAATTCCAGGGGATCATAGAACGGCTCGGGGGCCTTTCCCATCTCCCCGGTCAAGTACTCTGACCACGGCTCAATTGCTGAGGCATAGAGGGCGTCCGACTGCGGCCGCACCTGAAGAATGATAGCGTTCAGATTGAGCTGTTTAGCTAAATCCAGAATCCTGATCAGCTCTCCCTGTTGTTGATCGGTGGTGAGCGTGCGCCTTGAGGGCCAGTCTATATTATTTACGGTGGCAACCCACACGCCACGGAATTCCCGTTGGAGATGGGGAATCTCCTCCTCGGAAGTCCGCGGCAAAATGTGCCCGAGCCAACAGGCGCCAATCAGCAGAATAAGGGCGGGCAACCATGTCCGTCGCCGAGCGAATCCCGAGTGACTTCTTTGATCTAAGGACATCTCGTCAACTGCTCCGCCCTCAAGGATGGAAGCTCCGCGCTCCCGAGTTTCGTCACCTCGGCAACGGAATGAACACTTAGGCTGAGGTTTTTTGCCGTCACCCCATGATGAGCTTCCTTGAGGCACTCTCGCGCAAAGGCGGTGCGACCGCTCGGCAGGGCTCGGCGTCGGTAATCACTTCTGACCCATGGTTCCCAACCCTTCCCCGCGGATCCTTCCCCGTGGACGATACCACGGCTCAACCTGGATCAATGTTTGCGAAGAGAGCCCTCGGCGGCACCGCCGCAATCTTGGCGGCACCTCGAATCATCGTCAGCCGTCAGCGCCATCTCGGCTCTTCGGCCCCTTCCGGAACAGCGTTGCATTGCGGCGAACTAGATTTGACATC
Organism: uncultured Blastocatellaceae bacterium; assembly: GCA_964383905.1. GTDB lineage: Bacteria > Acidobacteriota > Blastocatellia > Pyrinomonadales > Pyrinomonadaceae > CAYLJO01. The sequence continues at coordinate 8,033 of CAYLJO010000188.1, read as the reverse complement.
ATTGACATACGCCTGATAGCCGCAATACTCACAAGCCGGCCGCTCTGAGGGCAGAACACGTCGCCAAAACCTCGGGTCAATTTTTAGACTCTCAACGCTTAGTGTTGAGAGGGCTTCCTCATCCGGCCTGAATTCATGCAAAGGTTTATCAAACAGCTTACCGGCAAGCCCATTAAAGGCCCTCACCGCATCATCCAAGATTTGATCGTCTGTCAGGTCAGGGGCTGGTAAGTCTTGATATTCCCCGGCGGGACTTTTTTGTACCGGGATGGGCTCCAACCCCGCCGCTTGCCGCCGCGGATTGATCGTCTTCTCAATATAGGCTCCGTACGCGGCATTTTGTCTCAAGGAGGCGGGATATTCTTTGGCGACCTCAATCTTTTCGACCAAACCGGCGAGCGCGTAATCGGCATTCAGCTTCCAGTTGAATACCGCATCCGGACAGTTGTTAAACGGACTGTACGGGCACCTGGTGGTGTTCGTGATCTGGAATATTCCCACGCCATTATCTCTCGCCACTACCGGCAGACCGACTTGCCCGGGGGGAGCCTTGAACTGTCGCTGACCGGGTTGACTCGAATCCGACTGATAACTCTCCCAACATCCGATACGCTTCAAAGTATCTTGCAGATCAGAAACCGTTAACCCACGGTACCCCGTCCCGTACTGATTCTGAACCAACGAATCGGTATAATTTTGGACATCGATGCGCTGCGGGTTACGGCCTTTGATCGTCAGACCATCCGGCGTGCTACCACTTTCTTCGCTGCCCTTGACCCTTGCTTTGGCCGTGAGCTTAAGCTCTCCTCCCCTGAACATGTCAGGTTTAATGAACTTCACAACGAACGGCTGACCGCCGGTGGTGGTTGAATTCTGCTCGATGTCCTGATCGTAACTGACGTATTTACCCGGCCCGTCTTTGATTTTTAAGCTGACGGTCCACGTAAAAGTGGTCGCGGCGTTCTCCTCTGCTGTGAGACCGACCGCCTCAGCCTTCGCTCTGATGACGGGCATGGTCGGGCCCGTCTCGATGACATAGGTATTCCCATTCTGTGGTAGTGGGTCGAGAAGTGTTATCTTGACATCTTTCTGACAGGCGGCCGCAGAGAAGACGACGAGGGTGCCCAGGATTGCGGGGATCGCCATCCTCACGCGCCGCCCGTGAGAGCTAATGTGGACCGAGTTCTTCATCATGGTAAGGCTCCTTCGTGCGCATAAAGTTTGCGGGACAAGTTTTTACGGGCCTGCTCCGGCACCCGGACGGGCCCCGTCGTCTTGAGAAGGGGAAGCCACCCGGCCAGGTTCTTGCGGGGACAAATCCCATCCATCAATGGGCACCATTAGGCATCAATATTGCTCTTGATTGAGCATCATCCGAAGTCTCGCGAAGTCAAACCCGACGGGATCGAATTTGCGACATGGGGCGATTTGAGCGTGGGAGACGATCCGCGCATCCGGGATCCGATAGCGCGACCGCAATTGACGAATGATGCGGGCGACAGCCATATACTGGACATCAGGGTAGGGGTCTGTGCCATCATCCCGGTTGACTATTTCGATGCCGACGCTGTAGTTATTGACGTCGGGGACCCCATCCAGCTCTGAAACACCTGCATGCCACGCCCTCTCTTCGAGCGGCACTAATTGAGTGATCTGCCCCTCCTTGCTCACAATAAAATGTGCCGATACCTTCGCCGTCGGATCGAGGAACCAGCGACTGGTTCCCCCCTCGGTTTCCGCCGTGGCGTGTAACACAACGCAGTTGATGGTCGCATCCCGCGGGCGATCGTCACGGTTTGGGGAAGCAGTATACGGATAAATAATCGTCTGCTCGGCCCGCTCGCGATTGGCTTTTTGCCAATGCGTGGCCCCGATGGTTAGCGCACTCAGGAAGGCCACACAGGTGAGCAGAATGGTCTTCTGGCGGCCGCGCCGGGGCGCGGGCATGCCCGGCGGGCGCCCACCCCACTCAGACCCGAACGCCCGCCAGGCCAGGGCGGAGGTCAGGGCGCACCCCACAAAGACCATCAGCATGATGCCCACGGCCATGCGGCGCCAGTATGCTTGTGCATTCTTCCGTTCACTCGGTGGGGGCTGCCCGGCTGTCCCCTGACCCCCCACCTGTTCCTCGTCAAGGCGGACGAGAGGCTCCAAAGGGGCCTCTGCCGCGCCCGTCACGTCTGCCTCGCGATAGCGCTCAGGCCAGCGATACGCGATGCGTTGCAGGGCTGTCCTCTGCCCTGTGAGGAGTTGGTAAGGGGAAAGATGTTGGTCAGGCGGGCGGGGGACCAGGCCGACCAGCATGGCACTCTCAGCGAGTGTCAGTTGGCCGGGGGTTTTATGAAAATAGTAGTGGGCTGCTGCCTCCACCCCATGTTGGCCCATGCCGTAGTCAATCGTATTGAGATATAGCTCGAGGATGCGCTGCTTGGGTAGTAGTCGCTCGATCTCCGCGGCAAATGCCAACTCTTTGATCTTGCGCCAGAGGGTCCGTTCTTTCCCGAGAAAGAGATTTTTCGCCAGTTGCTGGGTGATGGTACTGCCGCCCAGGACCACCCGCCCCGCTCGGACATTGACACGGAGCGCGTAATGAAGGCTCGTCCACTCAAGGCCACGATGATGATAAAATTCCGGGTCTTCAAAGGCGACGGTCGCATCCTGCATCTCGCGGGAGATGGAGGACAAAGGAACATAGGTTTGATAGCCGGGGGGGGCGGCGGCCCCGACATAGGGCTGGATACTCTGGTCCAGAGCATGCCGGCAAGATACGACGCTAACGGCAAGCGCCAGACCTAGGGTGCCGATCCCAACCATCCCTCTGACATGCCATCGCCGCCTCTTGACATCAGAACCATTATTAAGGGGCCGCTCGTCTGTGGCCTGGTCTGGAAGACGCACGGCAATGCCCAATGAGGCGATGATGGTCGCTAAAGCCCACGTCCCGGCCACAGAGTCGCCGGTCAGAAACGGCGGCCCAATGTGGGCGGCCAGCAACACCCCGTAAAGACTGCTGATGGCTCCGGCGCAAAGGCTGATGCGAGCCTCCAGTTCCGGCCTTTCGGCTGATCCGGTCAAGACCACCACGCCGGCGCCCAGGGAGGTGATCAGAGTAGATCCGAGCACGAGTATGACAAGCAGACCCTGCTCCTTAACAAGGGTGAGCGAATACCACAGAGTTTCGGGCGACGTTACCTGAGCAGATTTCGCGATCGAGAGAAGCAGATCCCCCATTCCCCGGCTCAGCAGTTTCGCCGGCCCTGAGGCAAACACAGCCAGCCCAATTACCGCCGCGGTGGCATAAAGGGCGAGCCTCGATCCTGAGACGCGCTCTCTCCTGATCACAAGGAGCGGGATGGCTAGGCTACATACCATCAGGATGAGCGCGCGCCGAGCGTGGAACGGCGACGAAATTACGCCAATGATGTCCCCGCTTTGGAGGATAGATGGGTCGCTCCAGCCGAGGCCCAATCCGAGCCATGCTGTCTCCCCCATCGAGAGCGAAAGAAGAGGGCTCATGATGATGAGGAATAGGAGCACAATTCCTCCCGCCAACAAGATGGCGCCGGCTTTCACCAGACGGGGCGGAATCATCACGGGCCCACACACCGTGTGATCGCCGCCTCGATACAGCCAAACAGCAACGGCGCCGGTGCTCAACGTGACGAGCGCCACGATACCCCCCCGGAATATTTTTTCCGGCTCATTGGCCGGATGATTGATTAGCGCAATTAACCCGATTGTCAGAGCGGCCCCATAGAAGTAGCGCCTCCGTTTAGAAATCTTCTCTCTGCCCATCAGAAGGGAGGGGGCGGCCAGACCGCAGGTCAGCACAGCAACGGCCGGCAGCACGCCCAACCTCTGGGGAAGGATTTCCGCCACGGAGCCCGTGGTGAGGATCGTGGCCCACGCCAGAACAACATCCCGCCATAATCGAGGATGGTGCACGCGCCGTAAGGCCATGAACCCGGCAATGATCCCTCCACTTGTGGCGACAGACGCAACGTACGGGTATCTGGGTTGGTAATTGGAAATCAGCCAATCTTTAAGAATTAGTTCGATCCACAACAGGTAAGAAGCGCTTAACATAAGCTCAATGGCGTCCATCACCCCACGAGACATTCTCCCGGGCGAAGCGGCCAGAAATAGCGTTGAGCGACACCGGACCGGTGATCGGTTTTCGCTGACGCTTTTAGGGGCGTGCATTGAAGCCATATGGGAGATACCCCGTTGAAAGAATTAACATCAGGCCTAGCTCACTGAACATTCGGTGCAAGATCGGGGCGACATCATGAGAGTTGCGGTGGGGAACGCCGGATCGAGCGGCCCCTCCGTACCTGCGCGAAAAGCTCAAATCGATAAGCGGTGGTTTTCAGGTAACTCATCCGGGGCCGGTGAAGGATGGTCTGAGGGCACGCGTGCTGTCGTGCCTGTTCCCAGGGATCTTCGCTTCGGAGCATAACAGTGCCTGGATTTCCTGATTCACTGGCATGGGTCTGTGGAAATCCCAATGCGGGTCGAGCTCATAAACGGCAAATCCCAGATACAGTTCCTTCATGCGCTCAATGAAGGACTCTAACCCATCCGCGTGAACGCATTGCGTCGAAATCGATGCCTGGTAAATCATCGCACCGTGGAGTGACCGTTCCGGCGCCCCCTGAGGCATCGGATCTAGTTTCAAAACCATCGGATGAACCAAACCCATTGGCCCACTACTCTTCCCGTATAGCTCCAGATAGGCCTCACTTGCCACGCTGAACATAATATAGTAGCCGCCCCGCATACTCTTGGCCCACCGCAACAGGCCCTCTCGCGTGGTGTATTCTAAGGTGAAAGAAGTGTGATCCATCCGGTAAAGCGGGCATGGGAATCGATGATGATTGACTAAGACCCGGGGGGTTATCTGAACCAGCATTCGCTCCGTGATCCCCCTGCCATTTAAGTCCACCCTCCTGAGAGGTTCCGGCTCAAATGCCATCCACTGATCGATGTAATGCTTTCGCAGACTGAACCCGACATGCCCCCCGTAGTACCGAACACGGTCCATGATCGGGGTTTTATCCGGGAGGCCTTTTCCGTAGATTTCGCTGATCAGCAGTTGAATCCAGATCAGGCAATTGACGGTTTTCTGGGGGTATCGGGGATACGGATCCCAGCCATCGGGCCCCTCGCCGAGGACATCCGCGTACACAACTTTAACGTCTGAGGTGGAGTTGATTAATTCGGTGAACCGTTGGTTGATCACTTCACGGGAAAGAAAGTGAGACGGCGTTTCCGGCGAAGGTGTGGCCACGGGGATAGCGTCAACCCGGCTGGCCCTTTGGCGAAGGAGTTCTCCGAGAAGGAGACGCTTCTCCTCAAGGGAAAGCTTAGCGATACGTTCCGGGGTACGGCTCATTGTCTTTGTCGGGGAGGGTTGAAACCTGAACGCTTCGTGCCGAAGGCTTTCAGTCTCCCTCTTGCTCCTTTCGTGATATCATCCGAGCAGACAGTCCAGCCACTCTCCTGCGGGGGCAACAGTCTCCACGCTGCTTGACAACCGGGCATCGGATTGCGGCAACGGCGTCACATCCGTTGCGTGAAATGTCCCATGTCGGGACCAACCATCCTCGTCACTACGAGGGCCGGAGTAATCCGATCAGGGGCTCCTCTCCAAGCCGCCTGACGGGGGCTTGCCTCCGCCCAGGCGGAGGCAACTGTTCCGGCCGCCAGCGACAGGCCGCCGGCTTTAGCTGGTGGGACCTGACTCGGCAGTCTCCGCTTCAGCTAACATACGGTTAAGCAATGAATCTACCTCCTCACCCGAAAGCTGCTTGAGCTCAGCCAACAGTTGTTCCGGATCCACCTGATTCATTATCTTCGTTAAAACCACCAAGGCCGACCCGGCCACGGTCGGCTCTTCAAACAAGCAGGTCGGCGGGACCTCCACCTGGAAGGCTGCGCGCATCCGCGAGATGACCTGAATGGCCGATAAGGAGTGGCCACCCAAGTCGAAGAAGTTATCATGGATGCCGACTCGTTTCAGCCTGAGCACTTCGGCCCAGATCCCTGCTATCCTCTCCTCGATGGGAGTGCGAGGCGGGACAAAGCTTCCTTCCAGCTCGGGTCGGGGTTGGTCCGGGGCGGGCAGCCTCCGGCGGTCCACCTTCCCGTTGGGCGTCAAGGGTAACTCATCGAGCACGACGAATGCTTGCGGCACCATGTATCGTGGCAGCCTCCCCTTGAGGTAATCCACTAACTCGCTCACCGCGGGCGCTTCTCGCCCCGTCTTGGCCTCCACGTAGGCGACGAGTCGCTTCTCGCCCGCCGCCACTTCCTCCGCCTCTCTGGCCAGGACCACGCTCTGACTCACGGCCGGGTGCTCTGTGAGCACCGCTTCGATCTCGCCTAATTCAATGCGGAAGCCGCGGATCTTCACCTGGCGGTCGATGCGCCCCACATACTGGAGACGGCCATCCTCCAGGTAGCGCGCCAGGTCTCCGGTGCGGTAGAGCCGTCGGCCGGGGCCTCGGCCGAAGGGGTCCGGGATGAAGCGCTCGGCCGTCAACGCAGGGCGGTTCAAGTAGCCGCGCGCGAGGCCCTCCCCACCGATGTGGAGTTCGCCGACCACACCCACCGGCACCTGATGCAAGTAACGATCCAGAAGGTAGATCTGTGTATTTGCAATCGGCCGCCCGATCGGCGGCGGGCCGGCCGCCCCCCTCCTCATCAAGGCCCAGGTCGAATAGGTTGTGTCCTCTGTCGGCCCGTAGAGGTTGTAAATCTCCCTGATCCCGCCCTCTTCGTAGAGCTGCTCGACCAGATTATTCTGCAGCGGCTCACCGGCTAAATTGATGGTCCGCACCGAAGCCGGTATCCCCTTGCTCCTCATCAACTCCGCGATCGCAGAAGGCACCGTGTTGATCAGCGTCACCCGCCGGGCCGCAGGCAAGGCCGGTAACTGCATAGCATTCGCAGCCAAGATGACCGTTCCGCCCCAGCAGAGGGGCACAAACAGCTCAAAGACTGAGAGATCGAAACAGATCGAGGTCGAGGCCAGCACCCCGGCCAGCTGCTCCGGGGCAAAGCGCTCTCCGGACCAATACAGCAGCGCGGTTGCGCTGTGATGCTCAATGGCCACGCCCTTAGGTCGGCCGGTCGAGCCCGAGGTGTAGATCACATAAGCGAGGTTCACCCCTCCGGCCCCACTCTCGACGTTCCCTACATCCTCACGGGCTATCATCTCCCAGTCTCGATCCAGAGATACAATCTCTGCGGCGTGCGCCGGCAAACACCCCAAGAGCGGCTCCTGTGTGAGGATCACCCTGACCCCGGAGTCACTCATCATGAAGGCGAGTCGCTCACGCGGGTACTGGGGGTCCAGTGGCACATAGGCCCCACCTGCTTTCAAAATCCCGAGCAGTCCGATGACCATCCCGAGCGAGCGCTCCGTCAAGGTAGCGACCATCACGTCGGGTCCGACGCCTCGCTTTTGTAAGTGACGGGCCACTTGGTTGGCTCTTTCGTTAAGCTCACGATAACTGATCTCCTCATCGCCATCGACCAACGCAATAGCGTCCGGCGACTGTTTGACCTGCCGCTCAAAAAGCTCGTGGAGGCACTGCTGGCGAGGGTAGTCAGTTGCCGTGTCGTTCCACTCGATGAGCAATTGGTGGCGCTCCGCCGGTGATAACAGCGGCAACTCTGAGAGCCGCCGGTCCGGATCAGCGGCGATGGCCTCGAGCAGCATCCGGAAGTGCCCCAGCATTCGGACAATCGTCGCCGCATCAAAGAGGTCCACGTTGTGCCTGAGCGAGCAAGATAGCCCCCCCCCGGGTCCCTCGACCACTTCGAGAGTCAGATCGAACTTCGCGGTCTCATGATCGAGCCCCATCGGGCTCAGAGTCAGATTCGGCAGCTTGAGCACCTGGCGCGGCGCATGCTGCAGCACAAACATCACCTGAAAGAGCGGCGTGTGACCCAGATCCCTGGCCGGCTGCAACTCCTCGACCAGCTTCTCAAACGGCAGGTCCTGATGCGCATAGGCCCCCAAGGCC
>CAYLJO010000187.1:0-12283 GCA_964383905.1 uncultured Blastocatellaceae bacterium | reverse complement strand
GTTGCACACAGTGTTTATGTGAAACAGAAACTAGAGGGTTGGGTCAGGAGATGCTTGATCGCCCTAAAACTTCGCGCAGAATCGCCCCCGGAACTGTTTTGGGCATCGTATGGTCGGATCGGCGCCGAATCACCGAATACCTGCTGACGCTCGGTTGAGCGGAGCAAGGGCTGAATAAGAAGGGGTGGTAGAGGCCGGAGCCGAAGAGGCGATGATCACGACGGTGGTAGAGGGGCACACCGGCGGCGTACTCGCTGCCGGCCTGAGGTCTTTCCGGCGCGCCGGTTTAATTGCGCGCCCCGTTCTACGGTAGAGAGTTGGCACTAAGAAGGCGGTCGCTCTCTGGGTAGATTCACAGATACGACCTAAGCTCGTATCATGGCTCCCTCAGTTAAGGTCTCAGGATGTTAGGTCATGAATGCGGGGAGAGTTATCTGCCTCGAATGCGCCGGTGGATCATCTGTGTGGTACTCGTCGCGCTCGCGTCTCCTGCGGGCGTCTCTCACTCGCGGCCACAGAACGATGCTCCGCTCCGGAAGGTGGCTGTTCGCTTATTCCGTATGTAGAATATACCTATCTATTTGAGCTTGATCAGCGTATAGTTGTCACCATTCGCCAAAGTCTTAACAGTAGTCATCTACATGGAGCAGATGGAACACAAGGATATGCTGATAGAAGCCTGGCAAAGTCCGATCTGGGGGCATCGGGTCCCCTTTAGGATTTATGAGAAGGATGGTGAGTTCTCGGCAGAAGTGCATGTCACTGGCAATATGTTTATCCACAAGTTTGAAGAGAGGCCAACGCGGCAGAAGGTAGAAGAGCACTTTAGGAACAATCCAGGCTTCATATCACACTATCCAAAGGGAGAATAGGTAAAACCGGGGCTATAGGCTGCTCCAGGGTGGGTTCGGAGTGGCTCTACTGATGGTCATCATTCTAATAGTATGGCGGCGGATTTAGAAGGGAGGCAAAGTGCAGGGATGACGAATGGGAGATCTTGAAGCTGGCGTTCATCTCCACGGGTCGGATCGCCATCCTTAGCGACGACAGGGGAGATGGCTGGGTGTCTGATTTCCGCTTCTTAGAAGCAGTACGGTAGCATTCCGCCTTCGATAGTCTGCACCAAAGCGTAGAGCCTCACGACTGACAATTGGCTAATTCAGAAACTCATTGACAGCGCGGCAAGGTCTGAGGAGAGTTGGTCGCGCATCGCGTTAAAACTTGTTCCGGTAGCATACCAGACCGACGGGGTGAGCTATCCCCCGTCGGTCTGGTTGCCTCTCCGATGCCGGTACTACTGGGACATTTGAGTCGCGAGCCACCGCTCGTCATGGCTAGGAGTTGATGGCTATCGACGAAGGTGAGCAGGGGGCAGCCCCGTCGGTGTGGCGCTTGATGAGGAAGGGCGATTTAGCCAGAGAACAGGGCTCGCAAATTGGTTGGAGATGGGCAGAGGAAGATGACCCATGAACGCGCTACTCGTTTATCCAGAATTCCCGGACACCTACTGGAGCTTTCGGCACGCCCTCTCCTTTATCGGCAAGAAATCGGCCTTCCCGCCCTTGGGCCTGCTGACCGTCTCCGCCATGCTGCCGGCGTCGTGGGATCGAAGGCTGATTGACATGAACGTCCGGCCGCTCAGGAGTGCCGATATTGAATGGGCCGACGTCGTGATGGTCAGCGCGATGTACGTCCAGAAGGAGTCGCTAAAGGGAGTCATCGAATCGTGTAAGGCGCACGGGAAAAGAGTCGTGGTCGGCGGCCCCTACGCTTCGATGGGAGTCAACGAAATGATCGCCGCCGACCACATCTTCGTCGGCGAGGTCGAGGCGACGCTTCCCGAATTCCTCGACGATTTGGAACATGACTGCGCGAAACGTGTTTACAAGGCTGCCGAGCGGCCAGCGCTCTCCGCGACGCCGATCCCTGACTTCCGTCTCGCCGAACTCCCACAGTACAGCGACATGTCGGTGCAGTACTCGCGCGGCTGCCCATTCAACTGCGAGTTCTGCGACATCATCGAGATCTACGGCCGCGTTCCACGCACGAAAAGTAATAAGCAGATGATCGCAGAGCTGGACGCGCTCGTGCGGGTGGGCTGGCGCGGGGAGGTCTTTATTGTTGACGACAACTTCATCGGCAACAAGCGCAACGTCCGCCATCTGCTGCCGGAGTTGACCGAATGGTCGGCGCGCAACCACTACCCTTTCAGCTTCACCACCGAAGCGAGCATAAATCTGGCCGACGACGAAGAACTACTCAAGCTGATGCGGGCGGCTGGCTTTAGGCAGGTCTTCATCGGTATCGAGACGCCGATGGAGGAAAGCTTGAAGGAGGCGCAGAAGGGCCAGAACACGCGCCGCGATCTGATCGAGTCGGTGAGGAAGGTCCAGGGCTACGGGATGGAGGTGATGGCCGGCTTCATCGTCGGTTTTGATAACGATCCCGAGGACATCTTCGAGCGGCAGATCAACTTTATTCGTGAAAGTGCGATCCCTGTAGCGATGGTCGGCTTACTGGTGGCGATCCCCGACACGCAACTCTGGCGGCGGCTGGGGAGGGAAGGGCGGCTGACGGGAGACCATACGGGAAGCAATACGGACTGTGTGCTCAACTTTGTCCCGAAGATGGATGCCGGGCGGTTGATCGAGGGCTACAAGTCGATCATCCGCAATATCTACAGCCCTCGCGAGTTCTACGGCCGGGCGTTTGACAGCCTCGGCAAGGTGACGCGCGAGGGTGCGCCGGAGGTGGGCGGAGGCGGAGTGACGCGAGAAGACATCGCCGCTTTTGTGCGGATCATTCTCGCTTTGGGCGTCCGCGACGAGTCGCGCGGCGAGTTCTGGCGCTTCATGCGTCGTGTCGTCTCGAGGCACCGCGACAAGATCGAAGACGGGTTGATGCTGGCGGCCCTCGGCTACCACTTTCGGAAGCTGACGGAGATGTATTGCGAGTAGGCAGAGAACGTCTGGCTGACCAGTTTCTATCTGGTTGGAGGGAAGCACGGCAAAAAATTCTCTCTTTTTCCCAGTCAAAGCCAGTAATGGACTTTTTTTAACAGAAATAAGCAATCGAATGAATAGGCTGATGACGGCTCCGGGCAGCAGGGAAACAGCATTCTTGATCTCTGGATTGAGTTTCGGTCGAGGACAAGGTCTTAGAATGACTCCGCGTCACGCGCGAAGCCTGTCTTTGGAGCTACCGCCAGGCCCTTTTTGGCTTGTTCCAATACTGGCGACGAAGTGGAAGGGGCAGTCATCTTTCCTTCACCCTCTTCAATCTCTGACTGATCTTCCGGCTGTGCTTGTCTCGCCTCACCGCGATTCGCTGCACATAAACACGAGTGGTCGAGACATGCTGATGCATCAGCGCTTCCTCTGGTCTCTGTAATTGACCCGCTCTCCTCGGCCACCATCCTCGCGAACGAGTGCCGCAGCTGATGCAGGTGAATCTGCTCAATGCCTGCCAATCGCGCGTACCCTTTCAGATTCTGGGCGAAGCCGATGCTGTGATGGACACAGAGGGACTCAATAGAGATCATTAGACCTTCCTGAGTTGTAACAGCCATCTGGCAGCAGTTGCTTGTGAGGACGGAGTTGCTGCTATGACTAATAGAGGCACATCGAGCTTGGTTTCGGATCATCGGAGTCAATCTTCCTCTGGCCGCGCCGTCGCCTGTTTTCTTGGCCTGTCGCTTTTGGTCGGGCTGGTGATGAGGGCCAACAACGCGCGTGCCCTCTCATCGCTTGCGCCGGCAGCGAGTGTCAGCACAGATGATGCCAGCCAAGAGAATGTGGATGTGCGCCCGTTGGAACTAGGAAAGCCGATTGAGCGAGAGTTGAAGAGCGGCCAGTCGCATTTATACCAAGTCAGGCTTGCCGCCGATCAATATCTGCAGGTGGTGGTTGAGCAGCGCGACATTAACCTGGCGCTGGCGCTGTTCAGCCCTGACGGCCAAAAGCTGCTAGAAGCAGACAGCGCAAAAGGAAAGCAGGGATCAGAGCAATTAACATTCATCGCCGAGGTTGCAGGAACTTACAGGCTTGAGGTGCACGCGGCGGAGAGGAATGCAGCGCCGGGGCGGTATGAGGCTAAGGTTATCGCGCTCAGGAGTCCGACGGCGGAAGACCGCGCTCTGGAGGATGCGCGCAGATTGTCCGAGGAATCACGGGACCTCAGGCGAAAAGGAAAATACGATGCGGCGCTGCCACCAGCGGAGCGCGCGTTGGCGATTCGAGAGAAAGTCCTTGGCCCTAATCATGCAATGGTCGCCGAATCACTGCACGATCTGGCCGTCCTGTACATCGATAAAGGCAACTACGCGAAGGCTGAACCCTTGACTCAGCGGGCCTTGGCCATACGAGAGAAGGTGTTGGGGCCGGAACATCCTGACGTAGCTGAATCGCTCAACAGCCTCGGCGTCGTGTTCTACTCCAAGGGTGAGTATGCGAAGGCTGAATCATTCATGCAGCAGTCGTTGTTAATCTCGGAGAAGGTTCTCGGCGCAGACCACCCGGACGTCGCAACTGCGCTGGTCAGCCTTGGGAAGTTGTTCTGGGCCAAAGGAGATTACACGAGATCCGAGCAGTTGTTCCAACAGGCCTTGTCAATTCAAGAGCGGGCACTGGGAGCTGACGATCCGGTTGTCGCCGCGACGGTCGCGAGTTTAGCAGTGCTCGCCTACAACACAGGCAATTACAGCAAATCCGAGTCACTTTATCAGCGCGCCATCGAAGTGTGGGAGAAGACGCTCGGACCCAATCACCCGAGTGTCGCCAAGGCGCTTCACAATCTGGCGGTGATCTACGACCGCCAGAGAGACTATGTGAAGGCCGAGCCGCTCTACCAACGCGCCTTGACGATCTGGGAGAAGGCGTTAGGACCAGAGCACCCGGACCTCGCTCAAGGGATCAATAACCTCGCTGATCTCTACGCGAGAAAGGGAGACTATACGCAGGCCGAGCCGCTTTACCGCCGTGTTTTGGCCATTCGTGAAAAGACCCTCGGACCAAACCATCCCCGCGTTGCCTGGTCGCTTAGCACTTTCGGCTCACTGCTCGAAGCCCAAGGAAAGTATGCCGAGGCCGAATCTCTCTATCAACGCGCTCTGAGCATCCAGGAGAAGGCGCTCGGCCCCGATCACCCGGACGTTGCCGCTACCCTGCGAAAGCTCGGCAGTCACTTTTCCCGCCGAGGTGAGTACAGCAAAGCCGAGCCGCTTTACCAACGCGCGAAGACAATTCTGGAGAAGGCTTTAGGGCCGGATCACCCGGATGTCGCTCAGTTGCTCAATGACCTCGGCGAACTTTACGAGAAAGAGCAAGATTACGCGAAGGCTGAGCCGCTCTACCGCCGCGCACTGGAGATAGGCGAAAAATCGGTTGGCCCAATTCATCCGGACGTCGCCATAACGCTTCAAGGCCTCGCGGTCTTGTACCAAGCGAAAGGAGATTTACAGCAGTCCCTCGCTTTTCTATCTCGTTACAACGAAGTGCGCGAGCGCAATCTTGAACACAATCTCCCGCTCGGCTCTGAGCAGCAGAAGCTCAGCTACCTGAAACTCTTTGCCGAAGACACGGACAACGCTCTCTCGTTGCACATCCAGTCGGCACCGCACGACGCACGCGCGCTTCAGCTCGCCCTGACCACCCTTTTACGTCGTAAGGGGCGCGGCCTAGACGCGACGACAGACAATATTGCGCTCCTGCGTAGCCGCGCCGACGCGCAAGACCAGGCGTTGTTCACTCAACTCTCAGATGCGCGCGCGCACCTGGCGATGCTGACGCTCAAGGGGCCGGATAAAACCAACGCCGCCACTTACGGCGCGCAACTCAAGCGACTTGAAGAAGAGTTGGAGCAGCTCGAAGAGGAAATCAGCGCGCGCAGCGCGGAGTTCCGCGCGCAGTCCCATCCGGTTACGCTCGAAGCCGTCCAGTCTGCCATCCCCGAAGGAGCGGCGCTGGTCGAATTCGCTCTCTACCACCCAACTGATGGTCAAGCAGGTAAAGAGCGCCCGCCGCGTTACGCGGCTTACGTGCTCGCCCGTCAAGGCGAGGCGCGATGGATGGACCTGGGCGAGGCTGAAAGTATTGATCGCGCGGTCGGGGCATGGCGCCAGGCACTGCGCGACCCCGACCGGACTGATGTCAAGCGATTGGCCCGCGCCGTGGACGCGAAGGTGATGCAGCCCGTGCGAACTCTTCTCGGCCCGTCACGGCAGTTGTTAATTTCTCCCGACGGCGCGCTCAACCTGATCCCCTTTGCCGCGCTCTTTGATGAGGGTAGCAGTTATCTGGTCGAGCGATACACGATCACCTATTTGACGAGCGGGCGCGATCTGTTGCGGCTGCAAGTCCCACGCAAGAGTAAAAGGCTGCCGGTGGTCGTGGCCGATCCCGCATTCGGCGAGCCGGCGACGCTCGCACCGTCCGACGTGGCGGGTGCGCAGAACGCGCAGAGTGGTGGCGGAAAGGGCGGGCGGGCGCGAGTAGATTACTCGCGGGTCTTCTTTGGACCGCTGCCCGGAGTCGGTGACGAAGTGCGATCCCTCAGACAACTGCTGCCGCAGGCGACCTTTTTACTCAAAGAGCAGGCGACCGAAGCCGCCGTCAAGCGCGTCAGCGGCCCCAGCATCCTGCACATCGCGACGCACGGCTTTTTTCTGCAAGACGCCCGGAGGGAGCGCGACGATACGCGCGCGGCGGGGCAAGGCAGAGAGGCCACGCGGCTCGGCAAGTGGGCGGCGGATGTGGATAACCCGCTGCTGCGTTCGGGGCTGGCGTTGGCCGGGGCTAACCAAGTCGGCGAGGGGAGCGACGACGGGTTGCTGACGGCGCTGGAAGTTGCGGGACTGGACCTCTGGGGCACGAAGCTGGTGGTGCTCTCGGCCTGCGACACCGGAGTCGGGGAGGTGCGAAACGGCGACGGCGTTTACGGTCTGAGGCGGGCGCTGGTGCTGGCCGGGGCAGAGAGCCAGACGATGAGTCTATGGCCCGTTTCGGACCGCAGCACGCGCGACCTGATGATCGGCTACTACAAAGGGCTGATGCGGGGAGAGGGCAGGGGCGAGGCTCTCCGCCAAGTGCAATTGCAGATGCTGCGGAGCAAGTCTCATAATCATCCGTACTATTGGGCGAGTTTCATCCACTCGGGGGCGTGGAACAATCTGGAAGGTAGATAGCCGATGAACCCAGGTTTGACCGCAGAGGCGTTCGCGAAGCTGCTGGACTGTTTGAATGCGGGTCGGGAACGGGCTGGGGAAAAGTATGAGGAGCAGCGTCGCACGTTGATCAGATTCTTTGAGTGGCGCGGGGCGCCCTTCCCGGAAGAGCACGCGGACGAGACCTTCAATCGTGTCGCCAGAAGGCTGGACGAAGGGGTGCGGGTAAAAAACTTCGGCGGCTACTGCTACGAGGTCGCGCGGCTGGTTCACCTGGAGGCGCTGAAGGGGCCGGACGCTAGGCGCTCGCCGCTCGAAGCAGTCAACTCGAAGGCTGAAGCCGCGGACGCGACCGAAGAAGCGGTCGAGAAAGAGTTGCGGCTCACTTGTCTGGATGATTGTCTGCGCCTGCTTCCCGTTGAGAGCCGCGAGTTGATTATGGAATATTACCGCGACGAAAAACGTAGCCGGATCGACCACCGTAAAACTTTGGCCGAGCGCCTGGGGCTGCGCCGTGACGCGCTGGCTAACCGCGCCCAGCGCGTGCGCGACCGGCTGGAGCAATGCGTGACCGAATGTCTCAAGAAGAAATTGGCGATATGAATGGCTCATATTCACCACTGTTTTAGTAGAAAGCCCGCACTACTTCATTCTTACTAAGTTCAGGGCATGGAGCAGAGAAAGCTAATGGATGAGTTAGGGAGAATTGCCAGGCGCTACCTGCTCGGAGAATTGTCCGAAGGCGAGCAGGCCGCGTTCGAGGAAAAATACTTTACTGATTCGCAGGCCTTCGAGCAGGTGTTGCAGGCCGAGAGCGAGTTGGTGGACAGCTACGCGCGCGGGCGGCTCTCGACAGAGGCGCGCGAGCGCGTCGAGCGGTCATACATGGCCTATCCGCGGGGCCGCGAGCGCGTGAAGTTCGCCGAGGCTTTGGCGTTCAGGCTCGACCAAATCGAAGACACAAGAGATGCTGCCGGGCGGTCGGCTGTTATGCCTGTGTCGCGCTGGCAGAAACTACTGGCGATGCTGCGCGGTCAGAGGCCGCTATTAGGGCTGGCGACAGCCTTGGCCACTTTGTTGATTGTCGTGGGTGGCATCTGGTTTTTCAGGGAGAACGAGCGCCTGCGTCTGGAATTGGCTCAGACCGAAGCGGCGCGGGACGCTCAGTCCAAGCGTGAGCTTGAACTCGAACAGCAGCTCGCCGACGAGCGGAGGCGAGGAGCCGCCGGATTAGCCGGCGAGGAGGCGCGAGCCAACCAGTTAGCTGCCGAACTTGAACGCCTGCGCGCCGGCGAACGGATGGCTCAAACAAATTCAGTTCCGATGGTGCGGCGGATGCCCGCCTTCGCCTCTCTGTCGTTGACGATTGGCGGCGTCAGAAGCGCCGAGACAGGAGGGCCGCCCGCTACACTCCGTATCCCCTCAGGAACGCCAAAGGTGCAGATCCGACTCAACTTGAAGGAGCAGGACTATGCGAGCTATAGCGTAGCGTTGCGGGCAATCGCAGGCAGTGAAATCTTTGGCCGCCAGGGTCTGAGACCCAAATTAACAGCAGCGCGCGGCCGCCAATTAGTCCTCACCCTCCCGGCTCGCCAGTTCGCGACCGGTGATTACATGCTGACGCTGAAAGGCGTTAGTCAGAGCGGCGAAATTGAAGACGTGAGCAAGTCTATCTTCCGCGTCGAAAAAAGATGATTCTTTTGGGTAAAGCCCTTCGACACACTATCTAACACTAATCCTTCCCGCCCTCATTACCTTTCGAGCAATCAGCCGAGCTAATTCAGCCGCAGACGTCCCTTCCTCCCGCCTTAACAATTTCTGCGATACGTTTGCCTGCCCTTTGCCACTTCTTAGTAGGAGTGGTCGACAAGTTGCAGCAGGAGAAGAAAGGAAACAACGGTTGAGGCCCACGAGGTACCGGTTTTCAGAAGGTTTACCGCAACCGCCCCAAGGCCGTCAGGTACCGAAACACACTCCTCTTATTCACGTTCGAGAAGCCGCTAGGTTAGCCGGGGTCAGTTGGTGGGGAGATCTATTAGTGGACTGAGGCAAAGGCAAGATCTTGGAATCAACGGTGGAAGAGGAGCCGCTATGTCTTCATTAAAGAGAACAATCAAACTGCTGACGCTCGCATTGTCGCTGATGCTGGCTTTCGGCGCGAGGCCCGCATTTGCCGAACTCGAACTGGTCATAAACAGCGAAGTCATTCCGACCAATACAATCGTGGAAGGAGACCCTATAAGTATAAGAATGTTTCGCTTGGCCGGATCGGCCGCAGTGATGGGCATGGTTAAAACCGGCGGCGGCTACGAAATCAGGAAGGCCGTCGACACGATGCCCGTTCAGGGCTTGGAGGGCAAGGGCGGCGATGTGCTCTCCGATGGCCGGTGGCGCTTTCAAGTATTGAGCGTGGAGACGCCGGAATCCTACGCGATGAAGACTGATGCCGAACCCTACGGCTATGAACACCTCTCCAGCTTCGATGTAATCAAACGCATCTTCACTCCGAAGGCCGGCTACACGCTCGTTGTCATTCAATGCCGCGCAACCAACACGCAGAAGTCCCAGAAGAGATTGTGGGTGGCCGCCAGTGACAGCAGCAACGTGCGCACCGCATTGACCGGCATGGAAGGAAGCTCGCATGCGCCAATCGGCTATGACTTTAAGGGCGGGCCTACTCAGACTAAATTCCTTTACCCGGACGAGACGATAACTTTCCCAGTTATCTTCAGCGTGCCGCAGAGTACTCAGCTCAAAGAGTTGATCTTTACACTGGCCGCGAACGGCGAGCGCGAAGAAAGCAAGGACGCGCGCGTCTCGATGCGTGCTGAGCAGAAAGATAGCGCCGGCCCGACCAACAACGGCGCTGGTGATCGTGAGCAGAAAGACGAGATACCTTCGGCCGCGAGCAGAACCACCAACACAAATGATGCGGTCATGACACGCCAATTACCCAGGCGGCGACCGCCCGCCGAGCCGGAGTACCGGGAGCTGCGTTGCCGCGGTTCTTCTGCGATGCGGATCCAAGTCGGAGAAGGTCGTACGGCCACCACGGGCGAGCAAATGATGAACATGGTGGTGACGATCGACCCTGTGAGCGGACCCACTGACCAATCGGGCAGCAACTTGCGGCCCGGGCAGTGCGCTTTTGCTGACAGGACGATGCCCGGCGCCATGCCGTCCTTAATCCAACAGGAGATTGTTTCCTTCGCGCAGCTCAGGCAACAGTTGCACGGCTCGGCTGTCGACACTTCTCCCACTGCCGCCGAACGCTTCCCCGACGCGCAGAACGTGCCCCAGTATCTGAAGTCCCCGGCGCATTACTGGAGTTTCTTTGTAAAGAATAATGGCCAGGGCTACTTCGCGGCTTCCTACGGCCGATTCTGGAAGCCCTCAGCGGTGAGGGCCTCGCCGACTGAGACGAAGGACAGAATCAAGGTTGTGCCGCGAGGAGATGTCTATGACCGAAAGGTCGAGGACGAGAGAATTCGAGTCCTTGAAGACTCTATCGCCAATCCGCCCAATTCAGTGAGCGGGAAGATACGCTGGAAGAAAGACTACGGGTTGGTTCCTCTCGGCGAGTTTGACAACGAGGCGTCTCCGTTACAGTGCGGCCAATTCTTCGCTGCGGCGATGAAGACTGTGGCAGCGGGAAGTTTTGGAAAGCTCACTACAGTAGCCTATACGGACTTTTCGGCTAACCAAATGATTGTCGGGCCTGACGAGGGAGATTACCACGTCTGCCGCTACCTCATTACTGGCCTACCTCTAAACACGGGCCTGGTCATGATGGCTGGTATGGGTGGTGTTTTGCTCTTGCCGGAAGTCGATCCCTCATCTCTCTATCACACGACACCTTGGGTTGGCGGCAGCCAGCCGCAACCGCCGCCGGGCTATGAACGTGTGTTCATCGGCAGCAAGAGCGTCATTTTAACGGATGCCGCGCCGCACGCGACGGTGGATTTTGAGATGGTTTACCGTCCTGTCTCAGCATCGCCCAGATAACTTGATAGCGACTCACTCTAAAAAATGGAGGTGTGAAAATGTTGAGGAGCACGAATAGATTTTCTCCAGCCATGCTCTGCGGCCTGCTGTTGCTGGTCTGCGGGTGGCTGATTTTATTTGGAATCTACGGAAGAACCCAAGAAACGCCAGTCGCCAAAAACACGGGAGATTTCAAATCGTGGAAAATCACTGCTTTTCGCAGCGGCGGCTTTGTTGGAATGATTCATACAGTTTCGCTCGACAGCGACGGCAATTTGAAACAGCGCGACAGAATGAAGGAAACAAGTAAAAAAGTCGGAGAATCGGTTGTGCAGAAGATCGGTGAATTACTTCGACAACTTGACTTGCCGAGCGCAAAGCTGAAAAGAGTGCGTGGGGAAGGGGGACCTGACGCCTTTTATTCAGGTTTCACAATTACCCTCGACGGAAAGGATTTCGAGATTGAAGGCAATTCGGATCGCGATACAGACTACGTTGAACTGACAGCCAAACAGCAAGAAACGCTTCTTAAATTACAAAGGCAATTTGCTGAACAGCAGATGGATGTTCCAGAATGGCTGAGGAAGCTGATTGACGATGAGCTTGCCGCGCCGCTCGCCGATCCGCCTGCCGAACTCACGAGATACTCGTACCGCAACCAAACCGTCTATTTCCTCCAGCGAAGCTGTTGTGACATACCCAGCAAGTTGTTTGATGAGAGTGGAAAGGAGATTTGTGAGCCTGATGGTGGGCTGACCGGAATGGGCGATGGAAAGTGCCCGGATTTCTTCAAGGAGCGAAAGGACGAGAAGTTGATTTTGGCGAGACCCCCGAAGCGGTGAGAAGAATTCGCGTTAAATATCTATTGAACTGAGGAGGGAAGAAATGAACAAACAGGTTGTGACACTTTCGTTGATGAAAGGAACATTCCGATGAGAACAACTAAACTGCTGCCTACCACATATATTCTGATCCTCGTCCTCTCCCTCGTGGCTACTGCTGCTGCGGCGGCGCCCAGCTATCCACTGCGCGTTCGGGGCGGGGGAAGAATCAGGCTCTCGACAGAGAACACACAAACACAATCACTTGTGAAGCTGATCGTTGAGTTTGACCCCGGCACTCGCCAAGCAAGTTCCGGAC
>CAYLJO010000186.1:5352-12400 GCA_964383905.1 uncultured Blastocatellaceae bacterium | reverse complement strand
CTACTGGAGAGATTCACCAGAGAAGGCAGGCTGGAGGAGCAGGCAGTTCTGGTCACCGACGGCACGCTGACGATTTACGCCGATGAGCGCACGCGCGCGGTGTTGCCTTCTTCGTCCGTCGCCGACGCCCTTCGTGCGCACCTGGCGGGAGCGAAGGCTGGCGATTACATCGCGATGCTCGACTACATCGAGGAGACGCCGGAAAACGAAGCGACAATTCAAGCGATTCGCACGCACCTGCGCGATGCGACTAAATGCGCGACGACGACCGGGTACGGGCCGCGTTTCCTTCATTCGACCGGGCAACTGCACAAGGGCGGCCCCGATACAGGCATCTTCATCCAGGTGACTGCGCCGGACAAGGTAGACCTGCCAATCCCCGGACAGCCCTACACCTTCAGCATTCTGAAGCAGGCGCAGGCGCTCGGTGATTTTCGTTCTCTCTCATCGCGTCACCGGCGCGCAGTCCGCATAGACCTGGGCGCGGACACCCTCGCCGGCCTCCAGCGGTTGCACGAGCTGGTCAACGAGGCCATACCGCTTGCGGGCGCCACAGGAGCATGATTCGTTAGTCGTGAATCGTCAATCGTGGATTATAAATAGTGAAAAAGGAGGCCGTTCACCTAATCACGATTGACGACTTACGACGGGACAAAAACCGGCTCGGCCTGAGTAATACACCAAGGTCTGTCAATAAAAGAACGCAAATCAACATTATCAGGTATCGACACCCCCTGCGCCCGTTCAGCCTGTCAATGGCGCGCAAATATTGTCATTTATCCAGCCCCGTATATAAGCGGAGCGAAGACCACGTGAAATCGACCACCTCTTCATCACACTATAGCTAAGCGCGCGCAAGGCTTGTGACCTTCGCGCCTGAGCGTGTCAGATGTATGACACAAAGTTTTAAGAAAGTGACAAAAAGTTGCACCCCGCAGCGACCTGCTATCAATATCCTCTCCTTTTTACTGTCGGGTTAGTATGCGTATCAAATTGACCAAACGGAGCACTCAAACTGACTGACCTAGCCCCTTTCCGCCCTGCCGCGCCGGGATGGCCCCATGAGTCTAATCACTTTGAAGTCAATACCCATATGGCATGTTGTTTGCCATATTACGGGTGCGCGCGAGGCGCGATTCTGACTGCCTAAAATACGAGCATTAGCCGGTCGGGCTAGGTGGTACTGATGATATGTCCGCACAAATTTTTTCCAAGCAATTAATAGACTCCGACTTAGATCAAGCGGCCACGACCGCTCTGCCCGTGCCCATTCGCGCGCTTACCAAGCACCTAGAGCCGGACACTCTGGGTGAAGTAATGCGGCGCATCTTCGACGATTTGGGGCGCTTACTCGACTATTTACGTTTGATCGAAATTGACGTCCGGCAAAACTGTTGGCTCAAACAAATCCCTTCGATATTCACGCTCGTGCAAAAGGAAGCCCGCGCCCTGCTTGGTTTCATTGAGACCCGCGCGTTGACGATGGAGGGCCTCAGTGAGGCCCTCCGCGACGCTCTCGACAGTACGAGCTACGCCATCAACCACGAACTGCACAGGGTCTTCGGCAGCAATCTACTGGAAGAGAACGCCCTTGAGCAGACTTTGCTGTCCCGGGGTAAAATTGAAGATGCCTACGGCTTACTGCATAACTGCTTTCAAGAGTCGATGATCGTTCTCGCCCGGGTCTTCGAGCCGGCACTGGATGACGCGCGTCTTTTCAATAATACGCAGACCAGGCTCAAGGAGTCGCTTGTGCTGTGCAAAGATCTATCCGCGCTCATTCAATTAATAAAGGGTGCGGAGAAAGAGCATGACCAGCGCGCGATCAATGTATTGACCGACCAGTTGGAGGAGTTTCGCGCCGGGAGCTTGCGGTATTTGATGTATAAGGACTGGGAGCCGTGCGAGCGGATGATCGAAGAATTCAAGGCAAGCCGGGGCACGACCTCGGTCGTGCCTGTGCTACACCGAGTTGGCTGCTATCTTGAGATGCTGCTCGGACACGTCAGGATGCGCGCCGTGCTGGCAAACCATCGCTTCAACTAAAAAGTTTGCGGAAACTGATGAGGGTTCGCCTAAGGGTAAGCCGATAACTTTCAGTGTAAAGATCACCCGCGGGTGCACCGTGGGCTAAAGTCTCGCGCCGCTACCGGGGAGCGCACGCCGCGACCCCATGGCGGCAGGCGGTCGCCTTCTAATTCCTCGCCCTCATCCTGTCAAACGCGGCGTAGCCAATCGCCGTCGCCGGCTGTCATGCGCAAGTGAAGGGGCACTGCGCAGGGTACAGCCATCATCGTGATTGTTTGATGCTCACTCTCTTCTCGCGCCGCCTTAACAGGCGACCTCTCGTGGCCTGTCAGCCTATTTCAAACTGCCATGTGGCCCGGTGGAGGCGCGGACCACGAGATATGTCGGTACTTTAATTTCGATCCCCTGTCGCTCAGGGTGTTCAATACAAGCCACCAGCGCCTTAAACGCTTGCCGCCCCAGTTCTGTGCGCGGCAAGCAGACAGTCGTCAACGGCGGGTCGGAGAGTGCCGCAAACGCAATATCATCGAAGCCTACGACCGAGATGTCGTGCGGTACTTGCAAGCCGGCGGAGTGACATTCCTGTACGAAGCCGAGCGCCATCAGGTCGTTGGCCACAACCACGGCGGACGGCGATGCGCCGGTCGAAAGCAACTCCCGCGCTGCGCGCCGTCCCCCCTCCAACCCGAAGTCACCCTCATAGAGTACGGGCTGACCCATCTCCGGCAGGTGGCGGGCAGCAGAAGAGCAAAAGGCCTGAAGCCTTTTGCTCGCCGACGGCAGCCACGGCGGGCCACCGACGTAAGCGATCTGATTATGGCCGAGCGTAAGCAGATGCAGGATCGCCTGTTCGATGCCCCCGGCATAATCAACTTCGATCTTGCTCATGCACTGACCGACCGCGCCATGGTCGAGCAAGACGACGCACACGCGGCGCCGCACCAGATCAACAATAAGCGGGCGATCAAATTCTGAGACCATGAGCGCCACGCCCGCCACCTTGCTTTCGATAATCCGCCGTACATAATGCGCGGTGCGCTCGGCATCATAGTTGGTGTTCGACAGAATCAGATCGTAGCCACGCTCGAACGCGGCCGTCTCAAAACCCTTGACCAGTTCAGGGAAAAAAGGGTTCGAGATGTCGGACATCAGCAAGCCCAGCGTATAACTGCGCCCCGAAGAGAGACGGCGCGCGTTCGCGTTCGGGTAATAGTTAAGCCGTTCGATGGCGCGCAACACCCGCTCGCGCGTCTCCTCCGACACATACCTGGTTTTATTGATCACATGCGAAACGGTCGCTGTGGACACGCCGGCTTCGCGTGCGACATCTTTGATCTGCATAACTGTAGGGTGCCGCATAGCAGCGTGGTCATGAGCAGGAGCAAAGGCGGGCTGAAGCCGGTCGTTGCGCTCATGTTACTTTTGTCGGCAAGCATGGCTTGATTAAGTTTGTGATCAGTGGTACAGGTCATGGCTTCAGCCGTTGCGCACTTCCAACGATTTGCGGGAAAGCGGTGATGCGAAGCTTGGCGGCGCCGTAGGGGATGAGCGTTACTGTCTCCAGTGGCTCGCGTGTTGACACGGGAGACGGCGGTGGCGGCGCAGCCGAGTTATTATCAAGTGACCATTGCGGCACACGTCGCGCTTTCAGTCTTATTTCGACGGGCGCGCCGGCGGCGGTGAAAGGGAGATCGCCGACCGGCTTTTCGATCACCCGCACTGCCTGCTCAAAGTTTGCCGCCGGAATTAGGAGCCCGTAGTTCCAGGCCGAAGTTGGCTCGATCTCCCAATCCGCGGCCGGGGGCGGCGCGGGCTTGGACATGCCTTGATTGATGCGACGAAACTCCTCGCCCAGCCTGAGCGAGAAGACGAGCGGCCCTCGCTCGACGGCCACCGAGTTGTTGAGCCACGTCGAAGTGCGCACGTGCAGTGGCAACGTCAATGTTACCTGATCGCCGCGCTTCCATTGGCGGGCGATGGTGTGAAAGGCTCCTGCTTTAACGCCCGGCTGCTTCACGCCGTTGACGGTCAGGCTCGCGTCCGTGGCCCACGTCGGGATGCGTAGCTGCAAGGGGAAGGCGACCGTGTGTGCCGGATTAATAGTAAAGCTGATGGTCTGGCGAAACGGATATTCGGTGGTTTCGATAACGGAAACAGGGACACTGTTTTTGACAAATGTGTTGACTTCAGACGGAGCATAAGCGACGGCGGCGAGTCCTCCACCTTCCGCGGTTGCCATCCAGAGACTCGCCGCGAGTTTCGGAAAGCCCTGATGCATATTGGCCGTGCAGCAGCCGAAGTGCGGCTCCAGGCCGAAGACGTTTGCTTCGTTGCCGTTCGTCGTCCAATTGCGCGGCTTGATGTCGCACGCGATCTGGTTCGGCTGCTGGTCATACTGGTGCGCCCACATGTCTCCGGTAAAAGTTCCCGGCAAGGCGTTGAAGGCAATGCGCTCTAACCTGTCGCCGAGCCGCGCGTCGCCGAGAATCCCGATCAGGTTTTCCAGCGAAAACATTGTCTCGACCACGTCGCACAGCTCAACGCCTTGCGACGGGTTCGCGCCCGCATAGTGTTCGTCGGCGCTGTGCATCCCGTTCGGTAACAGGTGGTATTTATCTAGCCGGTCGAGCATTTGATAAACGGAATGGCGGTCAGACTCGTCGCGCGAGACGAGCGACCACAGCGCTTCATACTTCATGGCCATCGCGTTGTTGACGCCGTGAGTGCTCATGGCCCGGTCGGTGTTGCCTACATTATTGACCAGCCCGATCTGCTCGCGCGTGACCTTCGCCGGGTATTTGAAATCGGCGAAGTGCTGCTTCCAATCGAAGCCCTGACGGTGGAGGGCCTGCGCCAGGTCGAGCAGTGACTTATCGCCTGTGCGGTTGTAGAGCCACAGCACGCTCCAGACTTCTTCGCCCCAGCGGTACTTCGCCCACTCAAAAAGCGGCCGCTCCCGCGACTGTTGCAGGTGATAACGAAAATAACGTTGCATCAAGGGAAGCACGCGCCCGTCCCCCGTTGCCTCGTAGTACTGCGCGAGCGCCTTCAACATGATCATGTTCGGCCACCAGTCTTTGTTCTTCTCCGGCCCGATCGACCCGTCGGACCGTTGGTTTTGAAGCGTCCACCCGACCCACCTATCGGCTTTCGCTTTCAGCTTCGGGTCGTCCAACAGATACGCGAGGGGAACCAGGCCGTCGGTGTAGTAAGGGCCGCGCTCCCAGCCTTCGCCGCTTCCGCCGAGCCACGCGCTGTTGGGCGAAAGGTCGCTCCAAAATTCGTCCAGGTATCCGGTCAGCCCGTCAGCTTGAACCTGCAACTGGCGACGCAGCCAGCCGCGGGGTTTAATCGCCGTCAGCGGTAGCTGGTAAAACTTGCTTGCCGAAAGCGGCGCACGATTTCGCGTGATGCGCAAATGCTCCGGTGCGGCCGCCAAAGGCTTTGCGCGAGTGTTGGCTGATCGCCTTACTGACCGCGCTTGGGTTGAAAGGGGGAACGCGCCGGGCAGCATGCTCACAAGCAAAAAACCGCCAGTAACCATCCGAAGTCTCTTCGTTAATCCTGACTTCATTCTCCGCCTCGGTGGTCAGACGCGCCGAGTTGCCGGCACGAGCGTGCCGAACCGCAGCACGACCCGGCGCTTTTCGTTTGACCCTGGTACCGCCGCCATCACTGCAATCTCGTTAGTTGAAATCTGGTAAATACTCGCCCATGAAAAGCTATAGCCGAACGTCCATGGCGAGGGGTCAACGCGCCGCCACGTCTGGCCGTAGTTGTCGCTGATCGATACTTCGTTCTGGCAGGAAGTGACAAGCAAGCGACCATCGGTGAGCGAAAGCACGTAGGGCCCGCAGTGTTGCTCACTGATGCGCGAGCCGAGACCTCGCGCCCACGTCAGGCCGTCATCGGAAATTTTGTAGTTGACGTCCGCGTTACGGTTAACGATTTCATAGACGACGATCCACCTGCCGTTCGCCATTCGCGTCCAGACCGGCATTCCGGGCCGCAGGCTACCGCCGCCCGGCTCTTCAACAACGCGTCTCTCCTCGCCCCACGTCGCGCCGTTATCGTTCGACACTCTTTGCGAAATCATCTGGTTGTAAGAGGGCGTTTCGCCGGCATGCTTTTCATTGGCATACATGACCGCCAGCCGCCCGTCAGAGAGCACACTCAGGTGCGGCTCCCACAATCCGCGGTCCTTTCTCCCGCCCGGGCTTTCGTTGGCATCAATCGTGCTCAGGTATCGCCAGGAGCGAGCGCGATCCGGGCTGTGGTTGACGACGAGGCGATAAGATTGGCCGTCAATGAGCGAGCGCATCGCGACCAGGATGCTGCCGTCACGCAACTGAACGAGCTGACCGTTATCCAGTTTTCGGTTCGGCTCGGCGAGCTTTGAAACTGATGTCCAATGACGGCAATCATCAGTGCTTGAAAGGAACTCAAGCCGGCTGGTCAGGCCCGGCAAAAAAATGGTCGTCACCGCCAGCCAGGTGCCGTCCGCGAGTTTAATCATCCGGCCGTAGGTTGCCCCGTTCGGAGACTCGTTGACGGTAACCGTTGCGCCCCAGATGATTGAATGATCATCGCCGTTTTGAGCATGCGCCGCGCCCCCCGTGAACACGGTGGCGCAGAAGACGGTGCTGATCAACAGCCATTTTATGAGTTGAAACAAAACCACTTTCATCACAATTCGTGTCTCAAGAGGGGAAGCGGCGATCTTCGGACACAACGAGGGAGGCCGCTTAACATCGCTTAAGTTTTCCCTTGATCTGGCGCGGGACAATTACTATTTGGTGGTTTGGACCAGCACGTTGTCCCAATCGCTTTGCGTTGAGCCGAAACCGTAGAGCATGACTTTGAAACTGACCGGCAGCGAAGGAACTGATCGTTGCAAGCCGACCTGACGGTTGATCAGGGACCGGATTTGGTCGCCGCGGCGCGCGATCCCGAGCCTTGGCGACTTCTCGCGTGTGCCAAGTTGGTTGTTGTCGAGACGTTCGAGGCGGTCGTTGATTGT
>CAYLJO010000186.1:0-5252 GCA_964383905.1 uncultured Blastocatellaceae bacterium | reverse complement strand
TCTCGCGTGTGCCAAGTTGGTTGTTGTCGAGACGTTCGAGGCGGTCGTTGATTGTCGCCCACGCTTGAAGTTGCCCGTCGCTCGTCAAAATCCATTCGATACGCTTGTCTGCCCCGCCGTTAAAAAGCACGGTGAGGATGGCGAAGCCCGGCGGGAATCCTGTTTCCCCCGGTTGCGGTGTGCGCGTGTTGGGTCTGGCGACCGCCGCTTCGACATAAAAATCATTGCTGTTAAACGTTTCTTTACTGCGGACGCCGGAGCGCGATTCACCTGAACCGCGCATCTTGAGCTGTCCGTTCTTGACTTCGACTTTGAGGCCGCCACCACCCTCGAAGGTATACTGTTCTAACTTTGATTCATCGAGCTTGTTGCCGTTGAAATCATCGCTCCACACGTTGGCAGCGTTAGCTGCGCTTGAGGCCCCTGCCGCTTCTGCGGTCGCAGATGGTGTTGAGGCGGACGAGGCGACTTTCTGCACGGTGACGTGCGGCGCGCTCCAGGCGGTTTCCGATGCGCCGGGGCCGTAGAGCATCAAGCGGAAGCTAGAGGGGACGCCGTTGATGGTGCGGTGAAGTACGACCTGGTCGTTGAGCGTGAAGTAGAAATCATTATCGCGTCGTGCGATGCCGAGTTTCGGATTGCCGACTGGCGCCCCCGCCGGACGGCTGTCGAGACGCTCGGATTCGCCTTTGGTGTAGTCATAGGCTTCCAGCTTCCCGTCAGGTGTTAGCGTCCAGTCGATCCGGTTTTTGCCCGCGTCGTCGAAAACCACGGCGAGCGTGGCGTGGTCGGAGGGTGTGTTCGCTTTATCGATGGTCGCGTCGACGAGAAAGCGTTCGCCATCAAACCTCTGTTTACTGCGGATGCCGGCGCGCGAGCTGTTTTCGACTCGAAGCTTGAGTTGACCGCTCTCGACCTTAGCCTGGGCCGCGCTGCCTTCAATGGCGAATTTATCCCACTTCGATGAGTCGAGCGTGCTGCCGTCGAAGGTATCTCCCCATTGCTGAAGCGCGGGGGCGGCGCTCTGATTTTGAGGCGCGGCGGATTGTTGTGCGGTCCCGATTGTCGCGGCACAGAAAATCGCCGCGAGCGGGGCAATGAGAAGCACGTAGTCTGACTTGATAAGGGGCTTCATACACTCAACTCCCGTGCGATTTTAGAAAAGCACGTCGGCAAGGCGGCGCACGATGTCGCGCTGCTCGTCTTGCTCCTGCTGTTTTTGTGAGTCGCTCAAGCGCTTGAAGGTGGCGAGCGCCGTTTGCGCCTCCTCTTTGCGCCTGAGGCGACTAAAGGCGCGACCGATCTGGTAATACGCTTCAGCTAAATTCGGGTCGAGCGCGATGACTTTTTCAAATTCACTTATGGCTTCCGGCAGATGTTCCGTCCGCGCGTAGAGCTTACCCAGAGCGAGCCGTGCCGGAGCATAGGCTCCGTCTATTCCGATCGACTGTTTGAGGTGCGACTCGATGCGCGCGAGATCAGCGTCGGTTTTTTTGAGGAGTGCGTCGGCAAGCAGGTAGTGGACAACGGCGATTCCCGGATTTCTTTGCAACGCCTGCTCGTAAAGCCTGGCCCCCTCATCATACTGCCCGACAGCGACGCGCGTCATCCCCAGGTAGGCGTAAGCCTGTGCAAACGCCGGATCCAGTTCGATGGCGTGAGTGAAGGCTTGGGCCGCTTCATTGTTCTTGCTCATCTTCAAATTGGCCAACCCGAGCGCCAGCCACAGCCGAGCCGACTTCGGAAACGATTGCAACGCTTCGTTGATGCGGATCACCGCGGCGGCAGGTGCGTTGGCATCGGTGAGCAGGATGCCGTACTGAATACGGTACTTTTCAGATTGCAGATCATGTTGAATGGCCAGCCTCATTGCTGGAATCGCGTTCTCGATGTGGCCGCTTTTTTGGTACACCACGGCAAGCAGAGCGTAGATTGGCGCGGCTTCGACTTTGCGCGCAAGTGCCGCTTCGAGTGTGCGACCGGCAGCAGGAATATCCTTGCGCGCGAGATAAACGCGGGCCAGGCCCACGACCGTATTCGCATTTGATGGATCGAGAGCGAGCGCAGCCTTCAATTCTGCTTCCGCTTCTGGGAGCAACCCGGCTTCCAAAAGCGCACTACCAAGTTCGGAGCGCACAGTGGCAGGAGGAACGGTGGCGTCCGCGCCGGCTAAGCGCGTGGCATAGGCGTGGTAGTAACCGGCTGCTTGTGCGCGGTCGTGACGCCGCAGTGCGATGACGGTCAGCGCCCGTGCGATCTCCACGTCCGGCGCGAGTGTGTCGGCGCGCCGGAAGAGATCATCGGCGGCGCGTAAGCCCTCAGGAGTGTTGCTGTCGAAACGAATCTCGGCAAGGTTAACGAGCGCCTTCGCTTGATTCGGGTCGAGGCGCAACGACGCCTCAAACTCGGCGGCGGCTTCCCGCGTGCGATTTAAGCGAAGGAGAATTGCGCCGTAATTGTTGCGCGCCCGCGCCGACTGCGGCGTGAGGCG
This sequence comes from uncultured Blastocatellaceae bacterium, assembly GCA_964383905.1. GTDB lineage: Bacteria > Acidobacteriota > Blastocatellia > Pyrinomonadales > Pyrinomonadaceae > CAYLJO01. Next base: position 2,761 of record CAYLJO010000186.1, on the reverse strand, counting down.
GGCGGCAATGGCGAAGTGGCGTTCGGCCATTTTGAGATCATTGGCGCGGTCGGCGAGCACGCCGAGATAAGTATGCGCTTCGGCACTGCGCGGGTCGGCCGCCAGCACGCGCTCAAGAAAATCGCGTGCGGTTGAAGCGTCGCCGCGCTCAAGGGCGGCGACGCCTTCATCGAGCAATTTATCGTTGGACTTATCGCGCTGCTGCGGGCTTGCGGCAGGAGAGGTTTGCGCTCGGTATATTGCGCCGGGTTCTCGTGTCGCGGAAGTGAGCGCGAGGACGGCACATAAACCAATGCTACGGCGCGACAGGCAGGCCAAAATCATAACTTGTAATGATAAATCATTTCAGTGCTAAAGCAGTATCAAGGTTACTAAAACAAGCGGCGCGGGAAGTTTAATGATAGCCTTCCCCGCGCCGCTCGACTTCCAGGTTGCTGTGTCAGAACAGGAACCGCACTCCGAGTTGAATCCGGCGCGGTTGGAAAATGTCGCTGAAGCGGCTCTGAATACCAAAGTTGCCGGGATCATCAAGATTGGTACCAGGTGCGGCGAAGCGACCGCGATTGAACAAGTTGAAGAACTCGGCGCGTAGTTCCAAAGCTGTTGTTTCGGAGATGCGCGTCTTCTTGAGGATGCTTAAGTCCTCGCCATAGAACGGAAGTGTGCGCAGGTTGTCGTAGGTCGGCGCAGCGCTGCCGATGAACACGAGTGGATTGGCGTAGAAGGCACGATACTCAGGACTTCCAATCGGGAAAGGCGTTCTGTGGTTTGGGTCAGTAGGAGTCGGATCAGCAAATGTTGGCGCATTTCTGTAGTCCGTCGGACGTGAAAACGCCCCAATATTGAGGACTTGATACCTGACGCCTCCGTTGGCGTTGTAGGAGGCATTTTGCGCCGATTGATCGAGGAAGAACGGCTGCCCGGTAAGATTAGGCCGCAGGTTACCGCCGACGCCGATCAGGTCTAAGAAGTCGCGCTGGCCGCCAGTGATGATGGGGGTCAGCGGCGTGCCTGAGCGGTAGCGCTGGATGCCACTGACCTGGAAGCCGCCGACGAGACGGTCCACAAGACCGCCACGATTCAAGAAACGTTTACCCTTACCGAACGGCAATTCAACGAGGTAATTGACGACCAACGAATGCTTAACGTCGCTCGGCGACAATGAGCGCAACGACCGACGATCAGCCGGGTTTTGTAATACGCCGGTCAGCGGCGAACCGCCGTACAAGTCCTCCGCCGCGTTGGTGATAAGCTTCGAGAAGGTGTAGGAGGCGCCGAACTGAACGCCCTTGGTGAAGCGGCGCTGCAGTTCAACCTTGAGCGCGTTGTACCAGCTCTGCCCCTGACTCTCGAGACGGTTGTTGATCGGCCCGTACTGCGGGAACGGTCTGAGCGCCTGCGCGACCGATCTTTCGAGAAGGGAGCTGCCCCCTTGATTATTAAAACCGGGATACACGTCATCAGATGGCGGCAGCGTGAATCCGACGCTCGCTGCGTAAGCACGATCCGATGGCGTTACATCAACCAATTTCTTTCTCAACAACGCGTCGCCAAGCTTCAACGCCTCAATCGGCAGGGAGTTAACCGCCACAAAGCCGGAGCGCAAGCGTGTTCCTTTGTTGCCGATGTAGCTTAGGGAAACGGCGAAGTTGTAGGGCAGCTCACGCTGGATGCCGAAATCGTACTGCGCAGTGCGACCGAGCTTGTAATTCTTGTCGAAGAAGTCAATGTCGTTTCGCGAAAGTTCCCCGACGTATTGACCATTCGGGTCGGCGATCGGCAAATGAGGATAGTTGCTCAACGTGATGAAAGCGTCGAGCCCGAAGTTGATGTTCTGCGAACCGGGAGCGTAGCCGATCAGTCCGTCTTGACCGTTAGCGTTGTAGAAGAGCGGGGCGTAGTAGAGTCCGTAGCCGCCCCGCACAACCGTCTTGCTATTGAACGCGTAGGCAAAGCCGAAGCGGGGCCCGATGTCGCTGCGGTCGGGTTTGACGAGTCCGCGATTGATTGCCGGGAGACCGCCCTGACCGGCCGCGCCGACGATGGCTCCGAGGCGCCCGCCCGCCGCCGGGTTCGGCACGTCCGTGTAGAACCCGCGGTATCTATTTCGCCGTTCATCACGCGGGCGGTCGTAATCGTAACGAACGCCGAGATTGAGCGTCAGCTTCGGCGTGACTTTGACGTCATCCTGGACAAAACCGGCCGCGAACAGGTATTCCCAGCTCGGCGCAACCGTCTGCAAGCTGTTGAAGGAAAACTCGGGGCGGCCGGTGAGCATGCTGGCGATCGGCCAACCTTGACCGAAATCATTCGTATTGGCAGTTTGGTTAGCGCGGAAGTTGAAGTTGCCGCCGATGTCAAAGTGGAAATTGACGTTTAGCTGCTGACGGCGCACGTCGCCGCCGAATTTTAAGGTGTGGCGCCCGCGCGTGTAGGTCACAATGTCGGTGAATTCCGGGGTGTTATCGCCGACCCGGTTATCGAAGAACGTTGACCCGCCCGCTTGATAAGCGCGCGGGTCAACCGAAGTTACCGGGTCGCCATAACCGGGAAACCCGATCAGCGGCTGACCGAGGTCTTGCGTCGAACCGACGGGAAGACCGAGCGCGGTCGCGCGCCCGGCGCCCCTGCCGAAATTGAAGTTCTGCACGTCTGTGCGATTCCAGCCGAGGTTGAGGTGGTTGAGCAACGTCGGCGAGATGGTGTAGTCGTGCTGCAGGCGAATGTAGTAAGACCGGAACGTCTGGTCCCAAACGCCTTG
>CAYLJO010000185.1:0-12448 GCA_964383905.1 uncultured Blastocatellaceae bacterium | reverse complement strand
TGACCGAGCCACGTGCCGTGAAGAAAATTCTTGACCTGCTGCCCCGCCGGGCCACCCGCCTTAAACGCCTCTGTGACGGCCGGCTGGATGGCCTCGCTGGCCTGTTCCAACCAGTCCTGCTTTTCAATTGCTTTGACCAAAGCTTCCGATGCCATATTTTCTCCTCCGTATTCGGTGCCGCCCGTGAAATCACTTATTGCTATCCAAACGCACCATTACCGCATGTAGGCAAACCAGGGGGTTGCAGGGCCCGGGTACCTCGTAACTAATCGAAGGTTAGCGATAAGAAATGCTAGCATGGCTCGTGCAGCTATGCTAGCCAGGTGATGTGCAGGCGCTTTCAATCATTGCCTGTCTGCCAGCATGTCCTTCAATCTTTTAGTTCGCTCCTCGGTCATGGAAGTGAGACAAATGTCATAAACCATCGGGTATATAGTTCTCCCTTCGTTAAGGGAGGACTCGCTTTCACAGTTCGCATCCCTGTATTTGACCCATGCCCGCTGCGCCTCCCTTAATTTCGTTTGATCTTTAGCCTGGTCTGCCGCCAGAACGGAGATGAGCTGTTTGTAGACCCGGTTCATTTCGGCGTCGGCTTTGACATACTCCTGGTGAGCACAATCATTCATCTCCAATTGCGTGACAGCGGTTTTCTCACAGGGAAGTCTTTGGGCTCGCCTCTTTTCGCGCGCGCGCAGCCAAGCTGAGTAGAAAACAGAAGAGAACCAAGATACTGATGGCTCCTTTCTTCATGAGCGCCTCCTCTCAGGTGTACGGTTGAAATTCTCAAGCGGGCGTGCGGCTTCGCTTTGAATGAAGGGATTAAGATCTTGAAAGATGATGCTGAGGCATGTCAGGCTCCCTTCGGCTTTACGAAATTCCGAGATGTCGAGAATCTCAACGCCGTCATTCAGCTTGCGGACCAGGTTGATTGTTCGAGGGGTATCGGCGCCGAGGCACACCCTATCTCTGATGCGGAGCGTGTTGGCGGCCCACGGCTCATCTTCCGGCGTGTGCAGGACATTAAAGGCCTTAAACGGATTGAGGTCGATCCAATGCGGGTTCGCGAGGATGGTCTCATCATCAATCGCGGTGCAGGCGGTCTTCAGGTGTAGGCAGCCTCTCAAATGGACTGGGGACACCTCATACCCCAATGGTTTCAGTATTTGTGTGAGGGCTTCGATGCCCTGCGCGTTGGTGCGGTGCGACAGGCCGACGAACACTTTTTTCCCGACCTGCATCACATCGCCGCCTTCGATGGCGGCGGGGAGCCTGATGTAAGCCGTCTCGCGGTATCCGGCTAATTCCCTTTCAACCGCCGAGGTCTCGCCGCGGCGTGATGCGGTTCCCATGCTGGTAATGATGGCGAGTTCGTCAAGGACAATCGCCGTATCCTCGATAAAGCAGCAGTCGGGGTACGAGTCGCCGGCCTCAAGCAAGATCACCCAGACGCCTAGCGAGCTGAGCAGGCCGCAGTACTCTTCGTGCTGATTCACCGCCCGTTTGTAATCAATCCGCTCACGGTCCCTAAATGTCAGCTCACAGGCCCCAATGTTTGGCGACACGGCGCGGGTCAAAGCTCTCAGCATAAGCTCTCCGGACTATTCTGAGCGAAGCCAACCGGCGGGTGAAGTCTAGTTGCCACATAAGGCTATACGCAAGCTGTCAGGATAGGATAAGGCGGGTTGAACAGCAGATGTGAGGCGGAGAATAGGCATGGCTATTTTTTGATAAACCTGATATGCACCGTCGTTCATTTACATCAGTGTGTATTGTATACCTGCAATTCATCCTCTAATTTTTCAAGAAATTCGGCGAGGATGGCTCCGGCATCGAACGGCGGTTCCATGTGACGGGGTAAGAGATCGCAGATCGCATAAAAATATGGGTCAGCGCTTGTTTCCGGAGTCAAGGGTGGTTGGTAATCCGCAGGCACATCGAGCAGGCTGACGAGACTGCCGTAAAGCATCCACAACAGTGCTTCCCTCTTGCTCATGGAAGGGCTGAGCGGGTAGACGTCTTCCCGGCCGGCATAGAGATCATCGCAAAGCCTCCTAAACTCCTGCTCCGTAATAGCTGACACCCACTTCACCCGGAAATCCACTTGGTCATGAAATGGCGAGTATGATCGGCAAAACCGGCTTTGAGATATAGGGCTCTGGCGCGGGTGTTGGCCTTTTCCACCTCAAGATGGACGGCGTCGATCCCGTGGGAGCGGCAAAACGCGAAGACAAACTCCAGGGCGCGCCTGCCGATACCACGCCCGCGATAATCTTCCGTGAGGTAAATCTCGTCAACGAGAGCGTCCCGCCCATGAAATTCCAGACTGAACCCGAACGTCAGGACAACGTAGCCGACCGTCTCGCCGGCGTGCCGGATCAACCAGACACGCCCTAGCGACTCGTCATCGAGCAGCTTGACCAGCCCGCGGCGCGCGTTCTCCTGATCGAAGGAGTTATGATCAAACTCGTAGAGTTTTCTCATTAATCCGATCAGCAAGTCGATGTCCGCGGTCCCCGCGGCTCTGAAATCTACTTCCATATCTTTTCCGGATAGGGTGTTCGATCAGACGATCAAGTTCAAGTCACCGAACTCGTGCCACAGGTAGTTCTGCCGTACGGCCTCCTCGTATGCTTCGCGTATCTTCTCGGCCGGAAGAAAGGCCGTGAGCAAATCGAGGTGGCTGGCTTCCGGCTCGTGCAGACCGGTTAATAACCCGTCCACTATTTTCAGCTTGTGATTGGCTGTGATGCGAAGCCGTGTATAGGCGCGGCCGGGTTGAACATTCCCGCCCTCACCCGCTGCCGATTCCAGCGCGCGGACCACGGTCGTTCCGACGGCGATAATGCGGCCGCCGCGCTCGCGGGTGAGGTTGATCTTCCCGGCGGCGGCTTCGCTAATGAAATACTCTTCTTCGGACGCCGGGTGCAGCGCATCCAGTTCGTCATCCATGTATGAGGAGAGGCCCGTATGCAACACCACGTAGGCGGTCTCGACGCCTTTGCGCTTCAGGTCAAAAAGGAGTTGCCAGGTGAAGGCGCGGCCGGCGGAGGGCATCTCGGCCGAGCCGGGTTCTTTCGCATAGACGGTCTGGTAGTAATCCAGGTCCCAGGGGGCGGAGACGTATTCGTAACGGATGGGCCGACCGAGTCGGTAAATCGCATCCAGCAGGTCCGGGCCGGACTTTGAGAAGCGAATTTTCCACAACCTCGGAATTCTCGCGTCCCGGTCTTCGACCGTGCCGGTCAGACCTTCGCCGAAGCTAATCTGCATGCCGGTGCGCAGGCCGCAGGAGAACGGGTCGCCTTTCCGGCAGAGGAGAAGCGCGAGCCAGGAACCGTCGGGCAGATGTTCGGCCAGCCGCAGCTCGATGCAGGGGCCACCGGGGGCGGCGCAGCCCTCGAGTGAGGCCGGAAGGGTGCGGCTCGCATTGAAAACAAGCAGGTCGCCGGAATGGAGGTACTGGCCCAGCCGGTCGAAGCGGGTATGCTCGGCGTGGAAGGTCGAGCGGTTGATGACCATCAGCCGGACTTTGTCGCGAGCAATACCGCGTCGCTCCGGTGGCTCGCGCGCCGATAGCTCCGCGGGAAGAGTGAATGAGAACGGCGACGACATCTGTAGCCTCTCAAGCACTACGGCGCGTTGGCGTGCGCCGCGGTACCCGGGGCGGCGGTTGTCTGGCCCCAGTTCTCCTCCTGTGCCTGGAACCTCTGACCGTTGACGTCTTTCGATTCATCTGAGGCCAGGTAAATAAAGACTTCGGTCACTTCGGCCGGGTCGGCCCACTGGGTCGGATCCTCTTCCGGCTCGGCGGCGCGATGCATCGCGGTATTCATCTCGCCCGGATCGACTAAGTTGACGCGCACGCCACTCCCCTCCAACTCCGCGGCCCAGGTCTGCGACATCCCTTCCAGACCGAACTTCGAAATTCCGTACGCCCCCCAGCCGGGATAGCCCGTGTTGCCCGCATCGCTCGTGACGTTAATGATCGATCCGCCGTGCTCGATCATTGCGGGCAACGCTTTCTTGATCAGAAGGAATGGCGCGAGAAGATTAGTATCGAGCACCGAGCGGAAATCCTCAAGGGGATAATCGAGCAGATAGGGCAGCGGGGTCGGGCCGATCGCCGACGCGTTATTGACGAGCACATCCAGACGCCCCCCGAATTCGCCGAGTGTCTCCGCGATGACGCGCTCGATCTCCTCCTGCCTGGTCAGGTCGGCGGTAATCTGCAGCACTTTGGCCGCGGGTGCCGCCTCGCGTATGCGCTCGCGCACTTCACTTAACGCCTCGTTGTTGCGCGCAACAATTGATAGCGCCGCCGCCCCTTCGCGTGCGAAATCAATCGCCAGGCTCCGCCCCAGCCCCCGCGACGCGCCCGTCAGCAATACGTATTTTCCCTGGAGTCTATTCATCTCTTTCACCTCCGTCGTGTCATGCCTAATCTATTCTCCGCACGTCGTCCGCGTTAGGGTTGAAATCCGACGCTTTGCCAGAGCGCAGCGCAGTCGTACAAACGCCCCTTTGCCACGACACTCTTTACCCTACGGATATTACTGATTGATTCAAGCGGATTACCGTCAACGATGATCAGATCGGCCCTTTTACCCGCCTCGACGGTGCCGACTTCGCCGTCTACCTTCATCACGCGGGCCGGCACAACGGTGGCCGCCTGAATCGCTTCCATCGGCGTAAACCCTGCTTTGACATAGAGCTCGATCTCGCGGTGAAGGCTGTGGCCGGGGACGACCTGGTCCGTGCCCGCGACGACGGTGATGCCGGCGCGGTGCAGGGCGCCGACAATCGAGAGGAACCGCTGGAAGATCGCCTGCGCGCGCGGCGCCGCTTGGGCCGGCACACCCGTATTGTTAAGCGGCCCAAAAAGCTGAGGGGGAACCTTGGCCGCGCCGGGCTCGATAGTTGCGAACGGCGTGTCGGCCGGATGCAGGGCCCACTCGAAGATGACGAGCGTAGGGTCAATGACCGTCCCATGTTCTTTGAAGAACTGAAGAGCGTGCTGCGCTTCAGGTGACTGGGGGTCGATGGCCGCAGGCGTGGCGTCCGGCTGTGGCCTCGCGCCTTTTGGCAGCATAACCGGGGGCAGGTACTGGACGTGGTTGATCTGGTCCATCCCGGCTTCGACGGCCTGGATGGCGTCCATACCTTCGGGGACGTGGCCGGTGACGGTCATGCCGAGCTTATGTGCTTCAGCGGCAATAGCCTTGACGATTTCCGGCTTCACAGAGCTATAGATCTTCATCTGCTGGAAGCCCGCGGCGTGATAGCGATTAACCACCCGGCGGGCCTCTTCGGGTGTATTGGCGCGAATGATGCCGAGCGCGGTGGGGCTGTCACCATCAACAATCCCGGCGAGCAGCAGGCTCGGCCCGAGGCCGCGCCCGCTGCCGATCGCGTCCCGCACGGACGTGATGAACTCGAACTCATTGCCGACATCTCGCGCCGTTGTCACCCCGGCCGCCAGGTAGACCGGCCCCCATTCGACCTGCTCGAAGTGCGCGTGCATATCCCAGAGGCCCGGCAACACGTATTTCCCGTGAGCGTCAACGACCTCAGCCCCCGTTGGAATTTTCGTCTCCGTCCGCGGGCCGGCGGCGACGATGCGATCACCCTCGACGACGACCAGCGCGTCCTCGACCGGCGCTCTGCCCGTGCCGTCGATCAGTGTCGCGCCGGTAATGACGAGCGCTTTTTGGCGCGCCGGGCTGATGCGGCTCGCCAACTGTGCGAGCGCCGCCATACCGTCTTCGGCGGCTTTGCTGACAAGAGCGGGGAGCGCCGACTCATAGCCTTCACGCAACGCTTCGAAGTGATCAAACTCCGCGTCGTAGGTGACGGCGGCGACGAGTTGTTTAGCGCCGTCAAACCAGAGCGCCTCCCGCCCCCAGATCAGACCGCTCACGCTGTAGCGCTCCAACTCGACCTGTTTGTCGCCGACTTTAATGGCATCGCGCCCGCGCGGTTCGACCCTCACTTGGCCGCCGGGGAGTGTTATGACCGGGCCGTCGATGTTGCGGCTCGACAGGTAGCGCACGAGCATCATCTGCATCGCCACGGGCGCGTAACCGCTGAGCGTGAAAAAGCGATCAGGCACGGTCGCCTGCCGTGATTCTTTGCCCTCACGAATGGTCGCCGCACCATCTTTAACGTCGATGGAAGTGTCTATCGTGGCAAAGCGAGAAACATTTCCCTTAATGACGAAGCTTTCCGGCGTCAGGTTCTGCCGTGTGCGGAGCATGGCAGTGAGGGGCACTTCCGTCCCGCGATCGGTAAACTCGAAGGACGACCGGGTCACCAGCGAGTCGCCGTCGCGCGTAATGACGTAGCTCTCCTCCCCGATGGGCTGCTCGAATTTGTGCAGGCGGAACTTGCCGCTTTCGATTACTCGGGGGCTGGAAGTCGCCCTCGTCTGCGCGCCCGCGGTGGGCGAGAGCGCCAACAGGAGAATGGCGCAGAAATTAGCGATTATTGCCGAGCAGGTCGAGCGCAGGGTGAACAGTCTGATCGTCATGCGGGTAAGATGATCTTATTACTTGGTATCGACTTCACTCTTCCCCCGTTATCATAGAGCAACGGGCGTCCGTCTAAATCAAACCGCATGAGATTCAGGCAAGAATCTCACGCAAAGGCGCCAAGAAAAGAAGCGGTACAGTTAACTTTTCGGCACATCCCGGGTGAATATCTCTAAAGTGTGTGCTCATGTCATGTGGCTCAATTTAGCTGGAAGATGGTGGCGCCAGCCATCGTGCGATGTTGTGCACGTAGGTCTTGATGTCTTCGAGACGACGCGGGTCGCGTTTAATCTCATCCCCTGGTGGTTCCATGAGAAAGGTCGGGCACCCCAGGCTTGTGTCCCAGTTGTAGTCGACGAAATGATGAAAACTCGATTCGGCCACCCCGCGCCCCAAGGTGTTGCCCCGATCATCCTTTTGCCTCTCGAAGGCGATGGCAATGTTGAAGGGGCGACCTGTGGCTTGGCTCATGCCGGTCGCAATGACGCGCGCATGTTTTTCACCGGCGGGGACTCCGACCGCGCCTTCGTGCGGATGGGCCGGGAAGAATTCGATGCGGCCCGAACCGGGGGCGGAATTGCGCATGAGCGGGTGCGAAGGCTCGGTTGGTGTGATTCGCTGGTAGTCTCCGTTACTACCGGAATGATAGTTCGGCCAAGAGATGGATTTCGTATCTTGATCGTCGCGCGCGCGCCGGGATTCGTCCGGGTCCGGGTTCCGGGTATGGAAGAAATGGGCCGCGCCGATGCCCCCAATCGTGCAGAGGGATGACCCCAGGTCCTGATGGTCGCGCGTCGCAAGAATGCCGCCCCCCCGCTGACGAAATCGCGTAATGCCTGAGCAATCGTTCTTCGTCAGGCCGTCGCCGGTATCTACGGCAAACAGCCACAGTTCGTCAAAATCTGAACGGTCGAGAGCGCTCAAAACCTTATCATCACCTTCGGCATTTGACTCACGATTGCGCGCCGTCACCTCGCAGAGAGTGTCGCCCGCCTCGTCCCTCAGCGAGCGGAGATGCCCGCGCAGCAATGAAAATCGTTCGATGTTCCAATCATCTTCAGTGGCCGGAATGGTCGTCTGCAATAGAATGCGAACTGGTCTTTTCATACATTCCCCCTCGGGCTCTAAGGGTCTCACATCCGAGCTGCTTTCACATCCAGAAGAGGACCTGAGAACGATTAATAATCAGGCTCCCGCCATTTTCATGACGAAGCGCCGCAACCTCGCTAACTAATTAAGGGCGCGCCGGCGCGGGAATCAGCCTGCCGGGTGTTGATGCTCTTCGACCGGCAGCCCCGCGTCTCCCCAGTCTTGTTTGCCCCCCTCGTAATCACGGACGTTTGTGTAGCCCATCGCCGCCAGTTCACGGGCGGCTTTTTCGGAGGCGTTTCAAGTCGGCTTAGCGCAGTACACGACAATATCGGCCGCCTTGTCCGGCAGGACTGTCGGCGCCGACGACCTCACCTCATCGGGCGGCAGATTAATCGCGCCGGGTAGATGCGAATGCCGGTAGTATTCTTTTGGCAGCGTCTCGACCAGCACGAATTTATCGCCACGGTCGATTTTGGCCTTGAGCTCTTCACGTGTAATTGTCGCACTCATGTTTACCCCCACTCACCGTCCATCAATTTTAGCTTGTAATCTATCACAGGCTACTGCATCCTTGCGGTCACCCGGGGACCGCTCCGAGGAGCCTCTTAATGGTGACCAGCGCCCCCAGATGGTAAGCATTATGATCGGCGACCAGCAACGCCTCGCGCAAGGTGGTCTGGCCATTGCCGTGCGCAATCGGGGCGAATAAATCGGTTGACGGGTCTTCCACCAGGTCCTCCATCGCCTTGAGGCCGGCGCGAAAAGCCTCAACGCTCTTGTCCCATGCCCGTTGGTCTGCAATCGCATCATCAGGCGGCCAGTAGCCCGCCGGCCATGAAGGTGGAACATGGCCGGCATTTCGACTGAACTCAAGAATGTCCCACTGTGCGATGCGCATGTGCTCAAGCAGTTGCCACGGCGTGTAAGGGATATGCTCCGCCCTTCGATTGATGAGTTCGACGGGGAAGTCCCCGATGACGGATTCGAAGTCAACGTGTGCGCCGCCGCCGCGCAACAGGTAGAGCAGATGGTCACGCAAGGCCTTATCCATGTCCACAGTAGCCACCTCCGTCCTTTTCCTTCAATCGCGCAAAAGCCTGCATCTAAGACCGACTGCGGAAGGCACAGTCGGTGCGCAATGGCCATGATCGGCCATTAATCGAGAAGATACCTTATGGGATTAAAACGATCTTACCGTAAGCGCTCGATTCGAGTATCTCTTTGTGCGCGCGCGCGGCATCCGCGAGCGGCATCTCTTTACCGATTACCGGGCGCAGCGTACCGTTCTCAAGACCGGCGCCGAGCGCCGCATATACTGCCTCAAGATCCTGCGCGGAAGCATTCCACAGGGACATACCGTGGATGCTGGCGTCGCGGCCCATCGCCGCGCGCGGGTCAATCTCCACCGTGCCGCGGCTGCCGATCACCACGACGCGGCCGCCTTTGGCGAGAACATTCAGGTCTTTTCCCAGATTAACATTGGCGAGCATCTCCAGCACGACATTGACGCCGCCGCCATCAGTCAGCGCCATCAGTTGGTCCAGATAATTTGGTGCGCGATGGTCGAGCACATGATAGGCACCCTGCTCCTTGACCAGTTGCCGCCCCTCCTCCGTGCCGCCGGTTCCGATCACTCTCAGCCCGGCCGCGCGGGCCAACTGTGTGGCGGCGATGCCGACGCCCCCGGTCGCGCCGTGAACTAACACAGTCTCTCCGGGCAGAGCGCGTGCGCGCTGGAAAAGAGCGCGGTAAGCGGTGGCGTAGGGGACATTGACGGCCGCGCCCTGTGCGAACGAGATGGACTGCGGCAACGGGTGGACCTGCGACTCCAGACAAAGCGCTTGTTCCGCATACGCCCCGGTGATCGTTCTTCCGGTGTAAACCCTATCCCCGACGGCCACGCTTTTGACGCCCTGGCCGACCGTTTCTACGACTCCGGCCGCGTCCGCGCCGGGCGTGTAGGGCAAAGGGGGCTTGATTGCGTATGTGCCCGCCCGCATGTACGTGTCGAACGGGTTGACGCCAACCGCGTGAATGCGCACCAGGACCTGTCCGGGCCCCGCCTCCAGATCCGGCACTTCCTCCAACCGCATCACCTCCGGCCCGCCGAATTCATGTACGCGAATCGCCTTCATAAGTTTCTCCTTCTCCTCAACTGTTAACAGGCTTCGATAGCGGGCGCCAATTGGCGGCATTCTCTTTATCGTCCACGCGCCTGCTCTCCCCTCAGCGTCATACAGGTGCTGCTGGCCCGCGCGACCAGCTTCTCCCGATCATCCGTAACATCACATTCGACCAAGCCGACCGTTCGACCTTGCTTAACGACCTTGCCGACGGCTCGAAGCCTGCCCTTCCAGACCGGCCTCAAGAAGTTGATCTTCAGTTCGAGCGTGGTAAAGGTTTCATCCTCGCCGAGTCCGGCCGCGTAAGCCAGTCCCATCGCGGCATCGGCGATATCGCAAAGAACCCCGCCGTGAAGCGTACCCATCGGGTTGGCATGCTTTTCGCCGGCCTCGAATTCAATCACGGCGCGGCCCGGTTGAATCGAAGTCAGGCTGAACCCGACCAATAAAGCGACCGGCGGAGGTGGAATCTCACCGCGCACCAACTTCTCTATGCGGTCGAGCATCTTTGCCATATGCGTGGCTCTCGGAGAGTAGCCCGAAAAAGGATCTCTTTATACGCTTGCGGTGGTGACGTGCTTATCAATCATGCGGGAGATCGCCTCCTTGCTCGTCGCCCCCACCACCCGCTCTTCCTCCTTCCCTCCTTTGAACAGGATCAGCGTCGGGATCCCCTTGATCCCGTACCGCTGCGACACAGAGGGGTTCTCGTCCACGTTCAACTTGACCACCCGCGCGCTGCCCGAGTACTTCTCCGCCACGGCCTCCACCGTCGGGGCCAGCATGCGGCAGGGCGCGCACCAGGCGGCCCAGAAGTCGACCAGGACTGGGCGGTCGGCCTGCAGGACATCGCGCTCGAAACTGCTGTCACTGACTTCGCTCACGTGCTCACTCATTTCCTTTATTCTCCTATTCCCTGATGGTGCGTAATGACGCTTATCTGCTGGTTATCAAGTGGAACGTGGGAGTTTACTCACTCATTCCACCTCGTGATTCCTCCGGGACGACATCGAGCGCGACCATCTCGGTACGCCGGATGACGTCGAGCTGTGACTTGCGTCCAACCCGCTCTTCCGTCAAAAGCTTGTGTAAATCATCTATGCCGGCAATCGGGTGATGATCAAAACCAACGATGATGTCTCCTTCAAGGAGGCCAGCCCTCCGCGCCGGGCTCTCTTTCTCAAACGAGACCACGAGGATGCCGCTCTCAACGGGTAAGCTGTAGAAGCGCACGATGCGGCGCGGGAGCGGGACGTTCTGTCCCGCCAGCCCGATGAAGCTGCGGCTGACCCGACCGTCGCGGATGAGGCGTCCGGCGACAAACTTGGCCGTATCAATCGAGGTGGCGAAGCAGATGCCCTGCGCCGGAAGGATGACCGCCGTGTTGACGCCGATCACCTTTCCCTGCGACGTGACCAGCGGCCCGCCTGAGTTGCCGGGATTAAGCGCCGCATCCGTCTGGATAACATCATCCATTAACCGGCCGGACTGGGCCCTGAGCGAGCGCCCGAGCGCGCTGACTACGCCGGCGGTGACGGTGCACTGGAAGCCGTAAGGGTTACCGATAGCAACGACCAGTTGACCCACGCGGATCGACGACGACTCGCCCAGATGCGCGGGCACGAGCGAGGGCGCGCCGATCCTGATCACCGCCAAGTCTGTGTCCGGGTCATCCCCGATTAATTCGGCCTGATAACGACGGCCGTCCGAGAGGGTGACCTCGATTTTGTCGGCACCGTGCACGACATGGCTGTTGGTCAGGATGAATCCGTCGGGCGTAAAGATGAAACCGGAGCCGCTGCCACGGGCCTCCTGGGGAGGGCGCTGGGCGCCCGCACGCCTTCCCTTTATCACGTGGTGAACCTCAATATTGACGACCGACGGGCTGACCGCCTCCGCCGCGCTGATGACCGCACGTGAATACGCATCCAACAGAGCGTCGTCGGAAGCGTACGGGTCGGCAGGCGCCCGCACGCCCTCTGCCACAAAGTCACCGCCCGTCACTAATTCATAATCGAACTGCATTGCCGTATCCCCTTTCAATTCATCGTCCGGAAATAATCGAATCCTCTCCCCTCACATATTTGTGACCAATTCTGTTACAGATTCTCGCGAAAATTTTCGATTTTCCGGTTCAGCCCGCCCGTCTCCTGTTCGAGCAGGGCCGTATTCTCTGCAGAACATTCTCCACGGTTATTTTCGCGAGGACGCGCTCGACGGCCGAATTTACTTCACTGAGCACATCTTCGAGCACCGTCTCGATATTTACGCCTACCGGACAATGCTGGTTGGGGGGCTGGCGGTGGAGTGAGAATATATCTCCGCCTTCCACGGCCCGGTATACGTCCAACAATGTAATCTGTCCGGGCCCGCGCGCCAGCCGCGACCCGCCGGCGGCGCCGGTTTGTGATGTCACCAGGCGCGCCCGCGCCAGTGCGCACAAGATGCGGCGGATTACCACCGGGTTCGTATTGACGCTTGCCGCCACGGCTTCGGACTTGACCGGCCCATCGCCACTCCAGGCCATCAGTGTAAGCACATGAACGGCAACCGCAAACCGGCTGCTTGTAGACATAACCCCTTTATAAAACCCTAACAGCTCCGCTTTCGTAACTATTATAGTTACAAAAGCAGGTTTATGCAAGTCCGGAATGGTCTGAGGGACAGGCACTCAAAACGCATTGTTTTTGCCTCTTGAGCGCCTGC
>CAYLJO010000184.1:10629-12536 GCA_964383905.1 uncultured Blastocatellaceae bacterium | reverse complement strand
TCGATCAACCCATCCATGTATCGATTTCATTGAAAACAAGCGACTTATAGGTAGATGGCGAAACACCGCCTGGCACCGCTTAAATAGATGAAGCCATCTTTTATCGATCTCCATTATTTTGAGCCGATTACAAGGAGATGAGGCGAAGCCCCACGCCTGTTTCATCGATGAAATAGATGAGCGTGATCGATAAGATCGATGAACAATGGGGAGCGAGCCAAATCCCTTTCATTTTCCACCAGATAGGCATCGATTAGAATTGGCCTTGGAGCCCCCGAACATTCGCGAAGGTCAAGCCGATCAGTGAGATCGATGAATAGCTGAAGACTTGTCATGGCATCCCCCTCCGGTTCAAGACTGTGGTGATTGGCCGTCGTCAACATCTCATGTGATGAGTGGCTCGTGAACAATTCATGTCCTGTAGAGGATGGGCGTCGGGGTCACCCTATGATACGCGCGCAGATAAAACGCGAAATCTGCTTGACGTTGTGCGGTTGATTCTGAAAGTATAGAAACTATGAGCACCGAAGTTGTTGATTACCTGGACGCCATAGCGCATCTTCCGGCGGGAGCGATCTTGCGGCTGTCTTGCGTCAGTTGGGAAGAGTATGAAGCTTTGCTATCCGATCTGACTAACTGGCCCGGCATGCGTGTCAGCTATGACGCGGGGAAAGTAGAGTTCATGAGTCCCTCACCCGAACATGAAGAATACAAAGAGTTCATCTATAGCCTCGCGCGCGTTATCTCTGAAGAGAGCGGCATCACACTTGAGACAAGAGGCTCGGCGACATTCAGGCGGAAGAGCCTGGCGAAAGGGGCGGAGCCGGACACCTGCTTTTACGTGCAGAACGCTTCGCGCGTGATCGGGAAGCGGACGATTGATCTGGAAGTTGACCCGCCGCCCGATGTCGTTGTGGAGATAGATATGACGAACGAATCGCTCAGCAAATTCAGCATCTACGCGGCGTTTGGTGTGCCGGAGATCTGGCGTTACGACGGTGAGCAGGCGCACGTCTATCAACTCGTAGATGAGGCTTACACGGAAGCGACCGCAAGTCGCGCCTTCCCTCCGCTGACCGCCATCGCATTGACTGAATTCATTGCGCAGAGCAAGACGCACGGGCAGACCCTAGCTTTGGCCGCCTTCCGGCAGTGGTGGCGGTCGCACTTACCATCCGCCAGCTAACCAAATATAAGGTCTCGCGCGGACTCGTGAGCGTATTCGTTGGTCTTTACACTTTTGGCGTGCGCGTGCTCATTCAGTTCTTCCAATCTTAAACAGTCAACGCACTTATGTCTTCAGAGAAAGAGCAAACGAATGCGACAGCGCCCACCGAAGTAGCCTCCGACGCATTAAATCCGACAATGCTGCCCACCAGACAGGAGATGGTCGGGCAGACGCTCAATCATCGTTATCTGGTCGAGCGCGAGCTCGGGCGCGGCGTCTTCAGCGTAGTCTACCTGGCGCGCGACCGGCAGTTGCATAACAAGCCTGTCGTCATCAAAGTCCTCCTCAAAGAGGCTTACCGCAATGATTGGGTCGTCAATAAATTTCACCAAGAGATCGAGGCCCTCAGCCGCCTCGATCATCCCGGCATCATCAGCATCACGGATACGGGCCAACTCCCCGGCGGCCAGCCCTTCATTGTGATGCAATACGTCGAGGGCTACACCCTGCGCTCGATCATCAGGCCGGAAGGCATCGCCCTGGAACGCGCCGCCGAACTGATCAAACAGACGGGGCGGGCGCTCAGCGCGGCGCACGACAAAACCATTTACCACCGCGACCTCAAACCCGAGAACATCATGCTGCAAAATCGTGGCGCGGGCGAGGAGCAGGTCAAGATCATTGATTTCGGGATCGCCAAAGTCAAGGATTCGCTGGTGGCGCCCAGCACTTCGACGAC
>CAYLJO010000184.1:0-10529 GCA_964383905.1 uncultured Blastocatellaceae bacterium | reverse complement strand
ATTTCGGGATCGCCAAAGTCAAGGATTCGCTGGTGGCGCCCAGCACTTCGACGACAAAGACGCAGATCGCGAAATGGGAGAAGCAGTGGGGCGCGCAAGTAGAGCGATATGATCTGGAAGGCGGGGCCGGACAGACCTGGACCAGAGAAGAGAAAACGGCCTCTCAAGCCACCGGCAGGTACTTAACGCAGGAAGAGCCGTCGCCGCAGACGATCTATCTGGTCGAAGGAAAAAGCAACAAGGGGCTGCTGGTTACAGTGCCGCTTAGGTACAGAAGATAACCTCACATACCAGAGATGGCTTGACTCATTTGAGGTCTTGAAAGCCGGTTTTGGAGAATACTCGCCATACAAGTAACTCCAGGGAGTATTTGAAGGCAATAGGACTGGCACATCAGGCCGTAAGAGCCATAGGGCTTGTGGGCCTCTGCGGGCACGTATCGCTACTATATCGGGCCTGCTGTGGGTCATTCGCAGGTACTCCTGAAGGAGTTTAAGAAGCGCGGTGTGGTTTGGCGGCAACTCCGCAGAAGTATGGCCTTGCGACCCGGCGCTACGCTCAATATTTGTTGTTTGCTTGGCCAAATCCTTATACCAACCCGAAGCACTTACTCATTCACCTGCGGCGCGCTCCAACCGTTTACGATCCGTAATGGTGATCCTCTTTCTGCCGATGTCTATAATTCCCGCGGGCTTGGAGCTCGTTGAGGGCGCTCGTCACGGTCTCACAATAGACGCCGAGTTGTTCGGCGATGTCCTGGTGGGAGAGTCCCTTGACCTCTTCGCCATCGGCTTCACGCAAGAGCAACGCGGCGGGACGCGGGATGAGTCCTTTGAAGGCGACCTCCTCCAACTGCTGCTCTGCTTTCACCATTCGCCTGCCCGGCATCTCCGTTTCTCTTTCTCTTGGGCATTCTCCCGCCGAATAGCCGATCTGTCTATCCGGTGAGACGTCTTCAACCGAGCGCCTCGGCCAGCCTGTCGAAGAGTTGATCCGGCGCGGGGTTGCCGAGCGAGAAGGTGCGCCCGTCGAGCACGTAAGTCGGCACACAGAAGACATCATCCACATTCTGATCGCCTTCTTTGTCAAGGTCAATCAGTTCCAGTTTAAGATTCGTAAACCTCCGTCTCACCTCGGCGGCGAGCCGAATCGCCTCATCGCATGACCAGCAGTGTGCCGCAACATAGATTCTGAGAACCGGCATCTTTCCACCCACGCTCATCTGTTACCACCCTACTTACAAAATAGTGCCGACGGCCCTCAGGCATGCCCGCCATGCCCTTCAGTCTGCGAACCTAATTCTAGGTGATTAACCGACAACCCTTCTGTAACCCGGCTTACAGGAGAAAGGAGGTCGGATGTAAGCGGTATTTGCCAGGATTGGCCGTGGGCCGGAGCGACTAGATCAATTAAACGACCGTCGAGGTGGAGAAACAGGTAATGAGTAAGAAGCACTATGAGCGGATTCGCTTGAGGGCATGGTTGTGTCTCCGCTGCTGAAGCATTCAGGAAAGCAAGTCGAATGAAGGGTAGAAAGGTACCCGCGCCCAGACTTCATGCCGATGACCGCCGACATTTGCAAGAGATCGTGACTGATAGACAGATAATCCAACGTATCGCCAATCGCGCACGCGCACTCTTAGCTCTTGATTGAAGCTGAGGCGGATACTGGTCTGTCTTGAGCGTGTGCCCGTTTGCACCTATACTGAATGTGCTTCGACACTCATCCCCCGGTGATTAAAGATGCGGCGAACTGTGGGACACAATCTGTTGGCCTTGATCCTGGGCGGAGGCGCCGGCACGCGCCTCTTCCCCCTCACCTCCAGGCGCTCCAAGCCAGCCGTCCCCCTTGGCGGCAACTACCGGCTGGTCGATATCCCGATCTCGAACTGCATCAACTCGGAGGTCTCGAAAATCTTTGTTCTGACGCAGTACAACTCCGCCTCATTGAACCGCCACATCGCCAGCACCTATCGCTTCTTGCCCTTCTCGAACGGCTTTGTTGAGATCCTGGCCGCCGAGCAGACGCCGGAAAGCCCCCATTGGTTCCAAGGAACGGCCGATGCCGTGCGCCAGGTTCTGCCGCACATGGAGGATCTGGGTATGGAAATGCTGCTGATACTTTCCGGCGACCACCTCTACCACATGGACTACCGTGATCTTCTGGCGCGCCACGTGGAGACGAACGCCGATGTGACGATCTCGGTCATCGCGTGCGCGCCCGAAGTCGCCTCAAGTTTCGGGCTGTTGAAGGCAGACCGGACCGGCCGCATCGTCGAGTTCTGAGAGAAGCCGAAGGGGGTGGCGCTCGAACAGATGAGGGTCGATCGCAGGCGGAGACTGACAGCCGGCTGAACATCCTTATTGGTGTCGTGGAGCGATATTTCAGCAACGGGAAAGAAGGAACACGGAAACGATTGAGCTATCGCTTCAATATTCCCTTCCAGATGCCCTAACCAAACAATGTTTTGGTAGTGGCGCTTACCGGGAACCTGTATTAGAATTGCGACTCCTTCATGCCGACACATCGCCCATCACCTGAACGCGACTTGTACGGGGGACGCGACCCGCGCGGGATGCCCGCGTATACATTTCGCGACGCCTCAAAATATTTAGGAATCCCGCTAGCGACTCTCCGGTCATGGATCCGCGGAAGAAGCTACCCGACAAAATCCGGCGATAAGGTTTTCAAGCCGGTCTTTTCCCTTCCTGAGAAAGACAAACCCTTACTGTCGTTTACCAATTTGGTCGAGGCCCATGTGCTGAATGCGATCCGGCGTCAGCACCACATCGACCTGCAGAAGGTACGGACCGCGTTGCTCTTTTTGCAACGTTATTTCAACTTTAAGCACCCGCTCGCGGACCAGAAGTTCGAGACCGATGGGCTTGACCTGTTTATCCATCGCTACGGCCAGCTGATTAATATTTCCCAGGGCGGTCAACTGGCGATGAAAGCCGTCCTTGAAAAGTACTTGAGTAGAATAGAGCATGATCCCTCAGGGCGTGCCGCCCGGCTGTACCCTTTTCTCAGGGCGGAAGGTCATCGGGAGAACAGGTCCGTCGTTATCGACCCGTACATTTCATTCGGAAAGCCCGTCATCGCGGGCACCGGGATCCCGACCTCAATCATCGTGGAACGGTTCAACAGCGGGGAGTCTGTTGGGGATATAGCAGGCGATTATGGCCGCCAAACGTTCGAGATCGAAGAAGCGATCCGCTACGAGCTCGCCGCCTGAATTCCACCTCTTTCTTGACCGGGCGCTAGACTTTGACCGTTTATACAATGCCCTCGCGACTGCGGGTGAGGCTGTTCATCGCCACCGGGATCATTTTGCCCCGGACGCGAAAGACTATGAGTGGCTGCCGTTGGTCGGCCACCAGGGGTGGGTTGTCCTTACCAAAGATAAGGGGATGCAGCACAGCGAAATTGAGAAGACCGCGATCGCCAATGCGAATGTCCGTGTCTTCATTCTCATCGGCGGGAATCTGACCGGGCAGGAGATGGCCGCTATCTTCGTTAAAGCACTGCCAACGATGAAGCGGATCGTTCTCAAATACGCGCCCCCGTTTATCGCCAAGATTTACAGAGATAGCTCGGTATTAAAGACCGACTTAGTTTAATCTTCACCGAGAAGGCAAATAAGGGGTCTTAACCACATTCGCCAGAAAAGCTTTGTTAAGCCGAAAATGGTTGCTATTCAATGACTTGGAGCAAGAATTCGCTGTTTCAATGAAACTGCACAGAATCTTGATACAGCGCACTTTCCTCACTCTGATCCTTTGATTTTGAGTGTTTGGATCTTCTTTGATGAAACTGCGTGGTCAAAATTGAAGGGCGCATAAAATCCGACCACTGATTTCTCTTAACGGATGGAATCCGATGAATGTGGTTAATACCCCTGCGTCGCCTGTCACACGCTCTACGAGTGGCACCCTGAGCTTTCGGAAAGTGGATAGTAAAGAAAGGCGGCCACGAGGTGAGTGAATGAGGAACAAGGCGGTCGCCGGCTTCTTCATGGCCGCGGGAGTAGTTAAAGTCTGCTCTTTGACCAAAGAATCAACCTCTCTAAGAAAATCGTTATGAAATTTCTCATCTCTCTTTCGATAGTGTTTGCAGCATCCTCCTCTCTCCTCCTGGGACAAACAGGCGCCGAGGAAGCTGAGGCACGCCGGTTGAACGCTTCAGTTGTGGAATTATACAGTAAGGGTAAATACGATGAGGCACTGCCGCTTGCCAGGCGGGCGCTGGAAGAGGGCCAAAAGGCTTTCGGACCTGATCATCAGTTTGTGGCCACTGCGCTGGAAAACCTCGCCGAGCTGTACGTCATGAAAAGACAATACACAGAGGCGGAGCCACTGTTTAAGCGTTCTTTGGCCATCTACGAGAAAGCATCAGGGCCGGACAGTTTGAAAGCCGGTGACGTTCTCGCCCGCCTGGCGCTGCTGCAGTACGTCAAGGGTGACTACGCTAAGGCCGAAGCCTTATCCGAGCGTGTTATCGAGATCAGGGAAAAGAGGCTAGGGCTGGAGCATGTACAGGTCGCCCAAGCGCTTTTCAACCTCGCCGAGCTGTATCGGCTCAGGAGCGCTTACGGTAAAGCAGAGCCACTATACGCGCGTGCGGCCGCCATTAGAGTAAAAGCGCTAGGGCCCCACCATGCTGATTCGCTGATCACGAGATACCGTGACAGGTGTATGCTGCGCAAGCTAAATCGACCAATCGGATCTCAGGAAGTTGAAGCCCGCCCCGGGGCAGACACGGGCAGTCAACCCTCACGGGACGCAAGTGCTACGTCTGTAAAGTCGCCGGTCAAGGGCGGGGTGCTAAATGGCAAGGCGATCAGCTTACCCAGACCACCTTACCCGGAGGAGGCGAGGGCGTCGGGTGCTTCGGGCACGGTAACTGTGCAGGTTCTGATAGACGAGACCGGTAGAGTAATCGACGCCTGCGCTATTAGCGGGTCCTCACTCCTGTGGCAGGCGACCGAACAGGCGGCGTCTCAAGCCCGCTTCACGCCCACGACGCTATCAGGTCAACCTGTCAAAGTGAGCGGAGTAATCACATACAACTTCGTGCGAAGATAGCGATCAGATGTCGCTCTCAATCTGGTACGCGCAAGCGCCCACTGCTTTTTCTCAATTCCGGCGGGCGGGCGGCTGCGAGCTTGGATGAATTCTGACTGATAGTGAAAGCGGTTTATTTTTGTGAAAGGCGGCAAGAGATGATTGCTGATCAACACCTCCGTAGCGTAATTCGATTTAAAGAAGATCGATCCTTGACCGGCTGGGCCAGTCCAATAGCCAAGGGGGAAAGTTCTTCATCGGCCTGGCGGCCCTCCTCTTTTGTTACGGCAAGATTGAACTATCCCTACGGTGGTCTCACCCTATCGCATAGAGGTAAGTGTCATCGCTCCCGAAATAAATCATTTTGTCGGCGACCGCTGGCGAAGACCTCATCCAGCCACCGGCTGTTTGAAATCTCCACTTCCGCTTCCCCGTTTTAATCTCGACGGCGTAGAGCCGACCGTCCGTGCTCCCGAAATAGACCAGCCCCTCGGCGATGACAGGCGATGAGATCACCGCCCCTCCGGTCTTGAACCTCCAACTTTCCTGGCCCGTGTACATGTCAAGCGCGTAAAGAAAACCATCATCGCTTCCGAAATAGACGGTGCCGTCGGCGACCGCCGGCGACGACTTCACTAGGTCTTTTGCCTTGAACCTCCACTTTTCGCTCCCTGTTTTCGTCTCCACCGCGTAGAGATGGCCGTCCATGCTGCCGAAGAAAACCATCCCTTCGACGACCGTCGGGGAGGAGAGAATTCTGCCCCCGGTTTTGAACCTCCATCTCTCTCGTCCCGTCCCGGCCTCCACCGCGTAGAGGTAGTGATCCCAACTCCCGAAGTAAACCGCCCCACCAGAGACCGCCGGCGAAGAGACGACCCAGCTCTCGACTGTAAAACGCCACCGCTCCTTTCCCGTCAGGGCGTCAACCGCGTAGAGGTGGCCGTCAGCACTCCCGAAGTATACAGCCCCGTCACTGACCGCGGGCGAAGAGTAAACGCGGTATCCGGTTGGGAATCTCCACTTCTCTCCCCCTGTTTTGGCGTCTACCGCGTAAAGGTGATGGTCGTGGCTACCGACGTAGACGACCCCGTCGGCGATGGCGGGGGAAGAGTACACGACGTCTCCGGTTTTGAATCTCCAGACCTCCTTCCCGGCCAGAGCGTCGACGGCGTAGAGGTTCCCGTCGTCACTGCCGAAATAGACCACACCATCGGCCACGGTCGGCGACGAGAACCACGCCTCGACGACACGTTCTGTTTTGAACTTCCACCTTACTCCTCTGAGACGCCTGAGGCCCTTTGTCTGGTAGAGTCCGGTGTGTTGTAAGTCGGCGCGAAACATCGCGCGGTCTGAGGACTGGGCCTGAGTCAAGGCGGGGAGCACCAATAGCCATAACCATACGTAGAATCTTCTCATGGTCGCCTCACGGAGTTCCACCCTTTCATTTTAGACTAGGGCGGCGGAGTTCGACGTGATCGCTGTCGGCGAGACGGGTGCGCTCCCCGGCGGCTTTTTGTATCCTGAGGTAAGCTTGCACAACCAGTTCCAGCTAACCAGATGAGGTTAAGGTTATGCCCACGGAGGCGGTCAACGGCGTGGCAGATAAAGCGGCGGCACCTAGGCCGACGCTATCCGTCATCGACGCGATGGCTGTCATCGTCGGCATCGTTATTGGCGTCGGCGTCTTCAAGTCCCCTTCCGTTGTCGCCTCCAATGTGGGAAGCGACATCACCTTTTTACTCGTTTGGCCGGTCGGCGGTGTCATATCGCTCGTCGGCGCCTTGTGCTATGCGGAGTTAGCAACTACCTACCCACATGCCGGCGGGGATTATCATTACCTGGCCCGCTCTTTCCGCACGGACATCGCCATTCTCTTCGCGTGGGCGCGCTTGACCGTCATTCAAACGGGCTCCATCGCGATACTGGCATTCGTCTTCGGCGCCTATGTCTCGCAGCTGTTACCGCTTGGCCACTATTCATCACCCGTTTATGCGGCTTTCGCCATCGCCTTCCTGACTATTCATCACCCGTTAAGAATTCTTCTCACGAAGCCTGACTGTCAATGCACGTAATCGGTTCCGGACGCCATCTGAGGCTCTACGGACCACATCGCTTCCGAGGTCTTCTCATAAGGGTAGAGGTGAACCATCCACCCCAGGAGTCGCGGTAGGAACCGCCCGCACGGCCACACTGACCGGTGCTGCTGCTCGGGGGCGCGGCGTAAGCCCCATTGATTTTCAACTTGGGCGCGCAAGGTAACCCATAGTGGTAAGACACATCTGACAATTTTGCTTGAGTCTTAATGCCTCTTGTCTGTGTGGCGACTTTGCCTCACAGACATAATCGCCCCATGTCAGCTCTGTCTTCGACAAACGCCGGCACATAAAAACTGCCTGAAAATGGTTATCCTTCTTGCCACCTGTGGCTGGCTTAATAATTGCTATTTTATAGACGTACCGCTGAGAAAACCATGTTAATCGGTAAAGCACGGCGGGCTTTCTGTGTGCAGGAATCCCCACTCGTTTTCTCAATATTAACCTTGGCGAAGGAGAACAAAACTATGGGTAAGAAAATCAGCCTTGTGACGGCACTAGTTTTTGTGTTGTGCTTGGGCGGCCTCGTCCTCGCGCAGAACACCAACACCACGACTACTAACACCACGACGACCGCCACGACCACGAGAAGGAGTTCGGGGCGGCGGCATCGCCGCCACCGTCGCGGCCGCCGCCGCCATCGCCGTGGCGGGGGCAACATGAACAACAGCAACATGGGGAACACCAACAACAGGAATTAGTAAGCTTTGGTGACCCGGTAGGCGTGAGCAGCATTTCCGAGTTTCTTCTGCTCACGAACGGTAGGAGGGGGGAGATGTTTCACCCCCTCTTGCCGTCTTATCACTTAACCAACATCCCTTGGGCGGGGCATCTTTACGTGCAATCAGACTCTCATCGAGAGTGTTCCAAAACGGGGGCTGAGGTGATAGGCTTGGGCCGCTCTGTGACCGACGATGGATCCACCGAAATCTACCTGTTCCACGTCTGGCTCCGCCAAATCAGCCCGATGATCTGGCGCCGTTTGCTCCTCAGAAGCGACTCCACGCCCGCACATACGCCGAGGCGATAAGCGCTTCCCTGCGCCCCCTCTTTCTCCGACCTGGCCTCGCTCAACTCATTCCCCTCGGCAGACTATCTCAAACCAAGGGCCGGCCAGTATTGAATCAGGACGGACTCGGCTAATAACGACGCGAAAGAGGCTCCCCGCCTTCGCCTGTGCTATGATGCCGAGCTAAAGGTAGACGGCTTCTCTGACCGAACCAATCACCACAGGCGCTGATCTACCGGCTTAGTTGTCCATACCCAATCTTAACAGGAGAAGATCATGGCTAAAGGCAAAGTGACAAGTCGCAAAGCCGCTCCCAAGGCCTCTCAAACCTTACGCAGCCACTCGACCGGCGCCAAATCAAAGAAAGCCGGTGGCGGCGCACGCTCCCAAACCAAAGCCCCGCGGAAGACGGCTTCCAGGTCTGCGGCTAGGGCGGCGTCGAAAGCGGCGCCTGATAAGCGCACGTCTAAATCGTCGAAGTCAGCGCCAGCCAACGCCTTATCTCGGACACAGAGCAAGGGCGCTCGCAGTAGTACCGGGTCATCGGGCACGAGCAGGGAGACGGTCAGGTGCAGCGAGGTGATGACCCCAGACCCGATCTGCTGTGTGCCGAGTGATACGGTGCAGAGGGCGGCGCAACTGATGAAGAGCGCGGACGTGGGCCCGATCCCCGTGGTCAACGACCAGCAGGCGAAGAGGCTGATCGGCATCATCACGGATCGCGACCTGGCGGTGAAAGTTGTGGCTGAGGGGCGCGACGCCACGTTCACCACGGTCGAGGAGGTGATGACGACCGGCGTGAAGGCGTGCCGGGCGAGTGACGACCTGCAGAAGGCGCTCAACGTGATGGGGGAGCACCAGGTGCGGCGGATTCCGGTGGTGGACGAGAACGATCGGATCGTCGGGATCATCGCGCAGGCGGATGTGGCGACCGAGGTCGAGGAGCCGAGGAAGACGGCCGAGGTGGTCGAGGAGATCTCGCAGACGCGCGCGGCGGGGAGGTAGCCGGGCCGTGCGCGATGGTGGTCGGACCGGCGCTGAGCGTCATGGGCAGGGCGCAAAAGCCAGGCCGTTCGCGGAAGTCCTCTACGAGCCCGGCGAGCGGATCCGGTATGTCGATTTCCCAACGACTCGATCATTTCTCTACTCACCCCGGTTGAGAATAGCCAAGCCTTCGAAACAGGGGTTGTCGGTAACGAAGGGATGGCCGGACTCCCCGTACTACTCGGGGCGCGCTCGTTGATCAACCGCGCGGTCGTGCAGGGTGAAGGCACCGCCATGAGAATGAAGGCTGGGGCGCTCAGGAAGGAGTGCCAACGGGGTGGCCCGCTGCAAAGCTTGCTGCACCGTTACACGCCCGCACTTTTAACGCCGATCTCGCAATCGGCGGCCTGCAACCAATCCCACCGGGTGGAGGCGCGCCTCGCACGCTGGCTTTTGATGACACGGGATCGTTTGGGAGCAGACGGGTTTCGACTGACGCAGGAATTCCTCTCGAACATGCTGGGGTTGCGGCGCGAGGCCGTCTCTCAAGCTGCCGGCGCCCTCCGCGAGCAGGAGACCCTCGGCTACGGTCGCGGGCGCATCGCGATCCTCAACCGTACCGGTTTAGAAGCCGTCTCATGCCGGTGTTACAGCGTCATCAGGGATGAGTACGACAGCTTCTTAACAAAGAATTGAGCTTTCTGTGGATAACTGGTCAGAGAAACTTAACCGTAATGTCTCATGCCTTCTCCGCCAATGGTTGAGGAGGAGGGCAGTCGATTGCCATGCATTACAAAGCTCGGTAGCGATCAAACCTTTCAATCCACAGGCCTGCGCCGGACGGCTCTACAACAGGCTCAATGCAGATTACAGGCCACTGCATGCCTTGTGTCGATTCTTCCTGGAGCATAGGCCTACTCAGTGACCTGCCAACTGGCCTGCTTATTATGGATGACATTACTTTCCTGGAATTGGACGGCCATCTCGTCACCATACTTCGCATGACGGTTACACCACCTCTCCAAATGTTCGATCGCGGCAAGACGATCCGCCTTCTGAAAATTACAGGTACTATGGGCGAGGACAAAGTTATGTCCGAAATCAACAGGGTAGCGTGACCACGGGATGAAATGATCAACATCGCCCTTCTCTTTTAACGGCTTGAGACAATAAAAGCACCAGCCACTCTGATATTCAATGAGTATAGGGCGGTACACTTCCAGTGCCGCCCTCTCCGTACCGAAGGTATATGGAGTGGCCCGACGGGCCGCGTCTCTTAGAATTCTCCTGAATTCTCTGATCTGTTCAACCGGGCAGATACTATCACGACATCCCCGTGCGCCAAGAAGCATAAGGAGGGAATGAATGAACGATTGATC
>CAYLJO010000183.1:0-12591 GCA_964383905.1 uncultured Blastocatellaceae bacterium | reverse complement strand
AGAGAAAATCATAAGCCTCTGCCACTGGCAAGGAAGTTTTGAAATGAGTTCTAGAGATTTTTTGCAGCGGCGCATTGAGATAAATGGAGACAGGAAACAATCGGGATTGGATATTGATCGGTGGAAGAGAGTCCCTCCAGAATTCCTTGGCCGGCGGGTTTAACCCGAAGCGTAATATATCTAATTCTATGATCCGCACCTGCGTCACCAGCCTCAGAAACCGCTTGATGTTCTGACGCTTGCGTGGTCGGTCCAGATTGTTTAGCCTTTGGCTTTAACCAGTAGTCTCGTCAAATCTGTTACCCGAATCGATTCTAACCCGGACACCGCCTCGGTGATGTCGCGCCGCAGAGGCGCGTCCGTAAAGGGCGCGCTCAGCCGCTCAAATTTCTCGACCACGCGTTCCCACAGCATGGGTCGAGCGTAAAACCCTTCATAATCCTTCTTCTCGATCTTCAATTCGCGGCCGTCGCTCAAAGTGATCGTGATCGAGCACGGCATCTCTTTCGGGTAGCGCCAGCTATAGGTATTGAATGTCTCAGACTTCACGCCCGGTACCAGAGAGTGCGGGCTCACCGAAACTTTTTTGAGCAAATTCTGCACGTCTGCGCGCCTGATACGCTCCGGGCTGAACTGCTCCGGTAGGACCTGCCCGTCGAGAATCATGACGGCGGCAAGAAAGGGGAGACTATGATCTGCGTGCTCTTTCGTTTCGACATGGGTGCGGTCGCCGTACTCACCCCCGCCGATGATATTATAAGCTTCGTGAAAGATTTCGATGTGGACGCGCTCCACTTCTTCTGGGTTAAGTTTATGCTGCTGCTTCAACTCCAGAATTCCCTCCAGGGCAGATTGGCTGTGTACCTCGGCGTTGAATCTCTTCACGCTGGTGTGAGTCACACGCTCAAGGTCCTCTTTCGACCAATCGATGTCAAACCTGTGGCCGCAGGCCTCCATAAAACCCTTCGGCCCTTCAAAAATCTCCGGTGGTCCTGTTACGCCGCGCGCGGCGAGGAATGTGCAATGAGTCGCGCCGAAAGCAGTGTTGGAGGAAGCCAGGCCTTTCCATTGGGAGGTCGGACTTGCGCGAATGATGGCTAACGCATTGAGTTGGGCGCCGCTGATGGCGATGGCGTTAGCCGTCTTCCGCTCATCCAAGCCGAGAGCGCGCGAGACTCCGGCCGCAATGGAAAATGATAAATGGGTTGTGTGGTCGAATCCGCGTTGCATGATCTGGGCTTCATCCGTCAGGCGGCATTGAACGTGATACGCTACGGCCAAAGCGGTCATTAACTCTTGTCCGTCCTGCTTCGCGCACTCTGCCGCGGCGAGCACAGAGCCCATATTGTCACAGGGGTGGCAAGTCTGATCCCTGGCCATGTAGTTGTCCATGAAATCAAGGTATCGGGTCAGCGCCGTATTGTAGCAGGCGGCTCGATCAGGGGCAGAGCTTCCCCCACCAATCAGGGTGCAGAGGCTTGCTCCGCCAAACTCATCGAGCTGTGCTCGGAGTAGTTCGACCGGCCCGCCGTGCAGGGCGCCGATGGCACAGCCCAGCGAGTCCAGCACACGAATTTTTATATCCCGCCGAGCTTTCTCTGAAAGAGACCCGTAGGATGCGCCGACGACAAACGCTGCTAATTCCTCTACCTGTTTCATGAATTGTTCCTCCGGCTGCTTCAGCTCATCCGGTTGTGCGCAGAAATGGGCGCAATGGCTGTCTGGCTCCGGCCTGTGTATCTTGCCTGACAGACATAGCTTATTCAATCTCAAAGCCCATTGTGAAACGCACGGTATTGGGGTCTAAGCCAATACCGTGCGCTGTCACTGCTGACCGCTAAGCTTGTAAAGCTCAGAAGATATTTCCCTTCCGCCACGCATCCCGGGTTCTAATCCGGTTTGTTACCCGGCGGGTTTTCGGTTCTCCGCTCCCTAATGATGAGCATCCTTCTGCGACTCTCCGCGGATCCGGTCACCGCCCTTCGCTCTTTCACATCGCGCGCGCCGGCTTGTATCCTAACATGAATGTCTTTCGCCTCATCAGAACTCAAGCCCTGATTCGTGTTCTTATCGTCGGCCACTGTCATTCGACCAACACGTATTTATTACGGACGTGAATCACGCACGCCTGCTAAGTTGTGCGACTGCGCGGTAGTGAAGCCATAAAGATGTACGGAAAGTTTCAGCCTCCCTGGCCACCTGTTTTTCCGCCGCCGGGTTGACCTCCTCCCTTGCTTGTGCCGCCGCTACTGCCGCGCTTTCCGCCGCCCTTTTGCCCTCCGCCTCCTGTGTGGGGCTTTCCCCGCGCGCCGCTTCCGCTGCTGCCGCTTGCTTGCTCTTTCTCCTTTTTTGTCACCATTACTCTTCTCCTTTGAAGTTAGAATATGCTGTGTATCAGCTTTAATTCCACGGTGTTTTGATCGGCCATTCCTGCTTAACACTTCCTCCCGGTTACGGGTGGCAGTTCGCTACTGCCTGGTATAATTACAGGCCCCCAGGATGAGAACGCAACTTGTGGCGTGTGTCATGTTGCCGTCGAGGGCCATCTCGATAGCTTCATTGGGGAGCGGATCTTCGAGGCTTTCTATAAGAGCAAGGGAGGTGGGCACCGGTAGTGTGGTACTCGCCAAGTAAGGAAGCTATTGTTCTCTTGGCCGGCGATCTTGTCTTTGCCGAGTTTCAATCTGACAGCTGAACAACCGGACTCCAACCTGCGATCACCGCTCGGCATACTTTCCCATCCTGGAAGCCGTAACTATTGGTAACACTTCTTCGTCTTTAACAATAAATTTCGTCGGGATTCGTCGGCTTTCGTCAACCTGGTGCACCCGTGTTGATCAAGCGGCCGGCTGTGAGAGCCAGCGCTACCAGAGATCACGCGAAAGTCATCAGCAGTGAATCACCACTGCCCCGATTAGTATTATCGCAGGTGTGATGCAGAAATTATGCATGGCTATTTTTGTGAACTGCTGATGGAGAAGAAGTGTGGATCTGAGAGCCGAGAGTTGGGTATACGCGGATCATACCCTAAAGCGGTTAGTATCTCCCTATTCAATCACGTGGACGTATTAGTATATATCTCTTGTCCGCGCCGGTATTACTACCAAAGATTCCTCATTAGGTATCCAGCACTTTGATCAGAACACCGGAATAAGAGGCCGCGCATTGACAAATTTCTTTTCTGATCACGACCTTCCGTTTCACGCAATCACCTGATTCACTGTTGATTCAGCGAACGCCATCGAGATCGTCTCCCCATGCCGATCAAGACCATCAATGTCATGGAATTTATAAATTCAACGGGCGACGAATCGGCTTTCAGGATATCGCCTGCGCCAGTCTGCGCACTCCGTCCCAGATCCTTCGCTCACTTAAAGCCGCGTAGCCGAGGATAAACTCGTCCGTCCGCCCGCACCGCAAATAATAGGGTCGGGCGCTGACTAATTCCACCCCGGCAAGCGCCGCCCGTTTAATAACCTCTCCGTCATCGAACTTGGTTTGCAACCGCGCCATCAGATGCATCCCGGCGCTCTCGCCTAAGATGCTGACCCGTTCCCCGAAATGCCAGGAGAGCGCCTGCACGAGCGCTCCGCGCCGGCCCTCGTAGAGCGTCCTCATCCGCCGGATGTGCCGTTCCAGATGCCCCTCGTTGATGAAATCGGCTAAGACGAACTGATCCAGCATCGGCGCCTGGCGGTCCGTCAACCACTTGGCGCAGGCGATGGCGCGCTTGAGCGCCGCGGGCACGACCATGTAACCAATGCGCAAGGATGGAAAGAGCACCTTCGAGAACGTCCCGACGTAGATAACAGAGCCGCTTCGGTCAAGCCCTTGCAGCGCCGGCACGGGTCTGCCGCCGTAGCGGTACTCGCTGTCGAAATCGTCCTCGATAATCATCACCCCTTGTCGCCTCGCCCAGTCGAGCAACTCCAGTCTCCGCGGCAGGGGCAACGAAACCCCGGTCGGGAATTGGTGGGACGGCGTGATGTAGAGGAGTCTAATCTTCGACCTCGCGCGCGACTTTAGGCGCGCTGAGATAATTCCAGACCCGTCAACAGGCACAGGCGCGAGCTTAGCGCCTTGCGCGAGGAAGATTTGCCGCGCGCCGATGTACCCCGGGTCTTCCACCGCTACCGTGTCATTCCGGTCAACCAGCAAGCGCGTCAGCAGATCAAGAGCGCGTTGCGACCCGCCGACGATGACCACCTGGCTCGCGTCACACTCGACCGCCCGCGCCCTTGCTAAGTAGAGCGCGATGGCCTCGCGCAACGGCAGATGGCCGAACGGATCATCGGTGTAATCGAACAGCGCACGGTTAGACGAGCGGCAGTGACGCGCGACAATCCGACCCCATGTTCTCAGCGGCAATCGCTTGAAGTCGGGCCGCCAGTAGGCGAAACTGATGGCCGACTCTTTGCCAGTCGGTTTTGGGAGCGAGTTGCGGGCGATGTGCGCCCCGTAGGTCGAAAGACGTAAGCCGCGCCGTTTCGACAGTCCCGCCGTAACTTCCGACCGTGCCGGCGCGGGCCGCAACAACTCCTCCGGGAGGTGGCGGCAGACGAAAGTCCCGGAGCCTTGCGCCGCCTGCAGGTATCCCTCGCTAATCAAATCCTCATAACATTGAGTGGCCGTGGTGCGAGAGACGCCGAGCAGCTTTGCGAGCGCCCGCGTCGAGGGGACGCGCTGGCCCGGCGGGAGCCGCCCCGCAAGGATTGACCGCCGCAGCTCTTCGTAAAGCTGGCGGTGCAGGGGCACAGGGCTGGTGCTGTCGAAAGCAAGTGCAAAATCCATCTCGAGCAGTCCTGAAGTGGACTGGTATTAAATCACAGAACTGGCACTTGTGGTAGGCCACTTATTCCCCTATCTTTAGCCAAGGAGTTCGGATGACATTAGACGCATACCCCCACAGAACTCCACCTGTGGGCCGGATTGATTAAACGTAAAGATGGAAGAATGTTCCCCAACCGAGCGGACGACGCTGAGGCGCTTGCCCAAACGAGGCGTCTATGAGCGTGAGGCGATTTACCGGATTCTCGATGAAGGCCTTGTGTGCCACGTCGGCTTCGCGGCTGACGGCCAACTCTTCGTCATCCCCACCGGGTACGGGCGCGCAGGCGACACGCTCTACATCCACGGGTCGGCGGCCAGCCGGATGCTGAGGACTCTCGCCGGGGGCGTAGAGGTCTGCCTGACGGTGACGCTCGTGGACGGTCTGGTGCTCGCGCGCTCGGCCTTTCATCACTCGATGAACTACCGCTCGGTCGTCGTCTTCGGCAGAGCGTCCGTCGTGGAAGAGACGGCGGAGAAACTGAAAGCGCTACGCTTGTTCTCTGAGCACATCATCCCCGGCAGGTGGGGCGAGGTGCGGCAGCCTAATGAGGCCGAACTCAAAAAGACGCTGGTGTTGCGGCTGCCGCTCGTCGAGGCGTCGGCGAAGATTCGCACCGGCCCTCCGCTCGACGACGAGGCCGATTACGAACTGCCCGTTTGGGCCGGCGAGCTGCCGCTGCGCCTGGCACCCGGCGCGCCGCTTCCTGATCCCCGCTTACCATCTGGAATCGAGCCGCCGTCATGTGTGCGTGACTACACCAGGCTCACAAAGCGGGCGGGTCTGTCTTGAGATTTGAACTCTCTCGCCGGAGGTGAATGATGCAAGACGTTACGCTCCGCCACGCGGAGGCTTCCGACTATCAGCCGGTGATCGAGGTCATCAACGAGTGGTTCGGCGGGCGGCAGATGAGCGGGATGCTGCCCCGGCTGTTCTTCATCCATTTCCGCGAGACGAGTTTCGTCGCGGAGAAGGGCGGAGAGTTAATCGGCTTTCTCGTCGGCTTCCTCTCGCAGACCTTCAAGGGCGAGGCTTATATACATTTTGTCGGCGTGCGTCCGGACTTCCGCCGGGCGGGCGTCGGGAGAATGCTCTACAAGAGATTTTTTGAGGTCGCGCGCGAAAATGGATGCCATCTGGTTCGCTGCATTACGTCGCCCGCCAATAAAACTTCCGTCGCCTTCCACCTGCGGATGGGCTTCGGGCTTGAGTCGCAGGAGCAGGAGGTGGACGGCCGCCTCCCCGTATGTCGCAGCTACGACGGCCGCGGCGGCGACCGGGTGCTGTTTATTAAAAGATTAGACACAGGAGAAGAGGGCGCGGATTCGGACGCCTAAGATGCAACGAGAAGAATACGACGTAGATATTCGACCGGCCGCGCCCGCGGACGCCTCGCGGATCGCGTCCGTCATGCGCGAGTCGTTCGTCGAGTACGAATCTCTCTATACACCGGCAGGCTTCTCGGCCACGACGCCGACAGCCGATCAGGTACGGCGTCGGATGGTGGAAGGCCCGGTCTGGGTCGCCTCGCACGAGGGCGTCATCGTCGGCACCGTCTCCGCAGTCACCAAAGGTGACGCCGTTTACGTCCGGGGCATGGCCGTCCTGCCGTCGTCACGGGGCCGGAAGATCGGGGAAGCACTGCTCAAGCAGGTGGAAGACTTCGCGTCCCGAAGGGGCTACGCGCGTCTGTTCCTGAGCACGACGCCTTTTCTCTCTCGCGCCATCCGGCTCTATGAGCGCTGCGGCTTCAGGCGGAGCGGCGAAGGGCCGCACGAGTTATTTGGGACGCCGCTTTTCACAATGGTGAAGAGTTTGGAGCCCGCGGATTAAGGTACAGTATGTTGCGTGCAGCTTACGCACGGGCATTCGAGATTGAGGAACGTGGCTGCTCCATTATGATAGTCGCCTTTGTCATTTACGACGGGATGACGGCGCTCGACTTCGTCGGCATCTATGACCCCGTCACCCGCCTCAAGACCATGAACTTCGTGCCCGATTTGGCGTGGGATGTCTGCGCCCTTTCGGAGACCGCGCGGGATAACACCGGACTCCGCTTCAACGCTTCGCGCATCGCTCCTAAGCTTCGTGCATACGACCTGTTGATCGTTCCGGGCGGCTTCGGCTCCCGAAATTTGATAGGCGACGAAGAGTTCATCGCGTGGCTGCGGACGGCTGAGGATTGCAAAATCAAAGCTTCTGTCTGCACCGGCTCTTTGCTGCTCGGCGCTGCTGGATTTCTGCGAGGGAAACGGGCGACCACACACCCGCAAGCCTTCGGAGAGCTGGAACAGTTCTGCGCGTCCGTCGCACAGGAGAGGATTATTGACGAGGGTGACGTGATTACTGCGGGCGGGGTTACAGCCGGAATTGATCTGGGCCTTTACCTGTGCGAGAAGCTCGCCGGTCGAGAGGTCAAGGAAAAGATCAGGCAGCAAATGGATTATCGCTGCGGAGGTTAAGTGCGATGGGAATCTTGACCGAAGAGATGCAAAGGGTGGCGCGCGAGCAGCGGCTCGGCTTCGTCGCCACGGTCTGCCCAGATGGCACGCCGAACCTCTCGCCGAAGGGGACGACGGCCGTCTGGGACGAAGACCATCTGGTCTTCGCAGACATCCGCTCGCCGGGCACGGTCACCAACCTGCGGGCCAACCCTTCCGTCGAGATCAACGTGGTGGATACCGTCCTGCGCAAAGGCTATCGCTTCAAAGGCCGCGGTGAGGTTTTCACCGAGGGGCCACTCTTCGAGGAGGTCGTCGCACTCTACCGGAAGCTGGGCGTGGTCAATCATATCGAGGCGGTCGTGCTGGTGAAGGTCGAGCGGGCGCTGCCTCTGATCTCGCCGGCGTATGATCGCGGCCTCTCGGAAGCCGAAGTCAGCAGCCGCTGGCGCGAATATTGGGATTCTCTCGGACGGGCGGGTGCTGAGCCCCGCTCGTGAAGCTCGAAGCTGGCGGCATCGGTTAAAAAGATGGGGCAAGACTTCTCACAAGATTTCGGGCCATTCGAGGGCAAGGTCTGGCTCAACTGCGCGCATCAGGGGCCGCTTCCGCGCGTCGCCGCGGAGGAGGCGCTTGAGGCTATCGGCTGGAAGACGGCCCCGCACCACCTGACGAGCGAGCGTTTCGACAGCGTCCCGCAGCGCTTGAGACAGATTCTCGGTCGGCTCACGGGCGCTCCCGCCGAAGAGATCATCCTGGGCAACAGCGCCTCCTACGGCCTGCATCTGCTGGCGAATGGCATCCGCTGGCGCGAAGGCGACGAGGTGCTGCTCGTCAAAGGCGACTTCCCGGCGGACATCCTGCCATGGCTCGCGCTAGCTAAAAGAGGCGTCAATGTCAGATTGATTCAACCTCGCCAACACGTCCCGCAAGCCGACGAGTTGGCGGCGCACATTACACCCGCCACGCGACTGTTTTGCATGACTTGGGTTCATTCCTTTTCCGGCTACGCCGCCGACATCGAAACCTTGGGCGAACTCTGCCGCGCCAAAGGCGTCACCTTCGCCCTCAACTGCTCTCAGGCGCTCGGCGCGCGCCCATTCGACGTCTCGACACATCCCGTTGATGCGATCACGTGCGTTGGCTTCAAGTGGCTGTGCGGCCCCTACGGGACGGGCTTCTGCTGGATGCGCCCTGAGTTGCGCGAGTCGCTAGAATACAATCAGGCGTACTGGTTAGCCATGCAGACGGCTGATGATCTGGCGAAAGAGCAGAGCGAAGTCACGTTGAAGACCGGCCTCGGCGCACGCGCCTACGACGTTTTCGGCACGGCCAACTTCTTCAACTTCAAGCCGTGGGCGGCTTCGGTCGAGTATCTATTAGATCGTGGCATTGAGCGGATCGAGGAGCATAATAACCGACTCGTCTCGCGGCTGATTGAAGGATTGGACATGAGTAAGTACGAGTTGCTTAGTCCGCGCGCGGACGCTGCACGCTCTACTCTGGTCTTCGTCACCCACAAGCGACCGGCCCGCAACGCGGAAATCTACGAGGCGCTTCAACGCGAGGGGATATACGTCGCATACCGTGTGGGCTGCTTGCGTCTCTCGCCACACCTCTATAACACTGAAGACGACATAAACCTCGCTTTGTCAGTATTACATTCTGCTTAACGGTTGATGACTAGAAGATGGAGATGATAACGACAGACAGATGAAAATTCCGCTCTACCAGATTGACGCTTTCACCGACCGCTTGTTCAGTGGCAACCCGGCGGCGGTGTGCCCTCTGGATGAATGGCTGCCGGAGGAGATGATGCAATCAATCGCCGCCGAGAATAATCTGTCCGAGACGGCCTTCTTCGTACCCAGTGAAGGCGGCTACCAACTACGCTGGTTCACTCCCGTGACGGAGGTTGACCTCTGCGGCCACGCCACGCTGGCCGCCGCCTTCGTCGTCTTTAACCGTCTGGACCCGGCGCTCGACGAAGTGCGTTTCAGCATCATGAGCGGGACGTTGAAAGTAGCGCGCGAGGGTGAACTGCTCGTGCTCGATTTGCCGTCACTGCCCGCCGAGCCGTGCGCGCCGCCGGAGGGTTTAGCCGAATCACTCGGCAGAACGCCGCGGCAGACGCTCGTCGCGCGGGCGTACATGGCGGTCTTTGAGGCGGAAGAGGAGGTGCGCTCGCTCCAGCCGGACATGAAGGGGTTGGCCGCCTTGGCCCCGCGCAACGTGATCGTGACTGCTCAGGGCAGCGATGTGGATTTCGTCTCCCGCTATTTCGCGCCGTCTAAAGGCGTGCCGGAAGACCCGGTCACCGGCTCGGCGCATTGTACGCTCATCCCGTACTGGTCGAGACGCCTGGGCAAGATCAGACTTCAGGCGCGGCAACTCTCCCGGCGCGGCGGCGAGCTGTCGTGCGAAGACTGCGGCGAGCGTGTGCGGATCGCCGGCCTCGCCGTGCAGTACCTTGAGGGCGCCATCTCCGTGTAAAAGGATGTCGGTGGTGACAATCGCCCCACTTAATAAGGACTACCGATTCACGCTGTTGTAATAGAATTTTTTGAAACGAAGGAGAATCCCTTGGACGCCGACAAGCCATTACCGAAACCGTCCGACATCTTCATGTACACGCTCCGACCGACCCGTCTAGCCATGCTGACCGAAGGGCAGACGGACGCGGAGAAGGCCCTGACGGCACGGCACTGGGCCTACTCACAAGAGCTGCTCGCGAAGGGGATCGTGATCTTTGCGGGCCGCACACTCGTGACAAACGAAGATTGCTTCGCGACCGTGGTGATCCGCGCCAAGTCGGAGGCTGAGGCGCGGGCAATCATGGAAGGAGACCCGGGCGTCAAGGGGGAATTATTTAGCGCCCGCTTATTTCCCTATCAGCCGGTGCTCATGGGCGTGTGGCCCGACGAGGCGTAATCTTTTCATGAAAGTAGTTACACTAGAAACAGAACGATTGGTGCTGCGGATGTTCCGCGAGGACGACTTCGAAAGTTACGCGCGCATCTGCCCCGACCCAGAGGTGATGCGCTATCTCGCCGAAGGCAGGCCCTTCACCAGCCTGGAAGCGTGGCGGCATCTGGCGTTTCTGGTTGGGCATTGGCACCTGCGCGGCTACGGCCCGTGGGCCGTAGAAGAGAAGCGAAGCGGGCGCATGATCGGGCGGATCGGCTTTCTCAACCCCGAAGGGTGGCCCTGCTTTGAGATCGGGTGGACGCTCGCCAAAGAGGCTTGGGGCAAAGGCTACGCGACGGAAGGCGCGCGGCGGGCGTTGCGGTACGCCTTCGAGGAACTGGGTCGGGATCACGTCATCAGCCTCATTCATCCGGCTAACAGTGCATCAATCCGCGTGGCCGAGCGGCTGGGGGAGAAGCTCGAAGGGAATGCGGTGGTGTTCGGGCGTGAAGGTTTAGTCTACGGTATTGACCGAGCATCATTTCGTGTGAACTGACGGGCGGTTGTTGCTAAGCTTTCGCTTGAACGGGGATGAGAGATGCAAAGTCTTAATCCATACATCCTCATGAATCTGTGTGGGTGCTTCCTGCGAGAGGGCTTGCGGAGATTAGTCGGCAGCGTAGTGGTCCTGAGCGTCTTGCATATATTCTCTCTTGCTCAGGCCGGCGCACCCGCGCAAGTGTCTCCCGCTTGGGGAGACCTGCGGGCCGGCGAATACGCGGTCGGGTTTCAAGCCGTCAACAGGTACGACTACTCTAGGACATACGAGACGAAATCACGACCTGAAGAACTGGCGCGGTCGGGCGAAAGGGCGCGTCCGATGCAGATCTGGATTTGGTATCCGGCGAAGAAGACGGGCAGCGATTCATACATGTCTTATAAGGAATACGTTTACCTGTCCGCAACCGAAGAGAAGGGCGGCGCGCCGACTGCGGAAGCGCGTGCCGCGAGTCGAAGAATCTTCACGGCTCATCCGGTCTTCCAGAACGTCCCGCCCGACAGGATGGACCAGTTGTTCAAGATGAGGACGGCTGCGAGCAAGAACGCTGCGCCTCACGCCGGGCATTTCCCTTTAGTGGTCTTCGGCCAAGGCTACTTCTTCGAATCTCCGCTGACGCATTCAATTCTCTGCGAGTATCTGGCGAGCCACGGCTACGTCGTCGCCGCAGTTCCCTACCAGGGTTACCCGTTGCCTCAGTCCTTTCACGACCTCGTCGGATTGGAGAACGAAACGCGCGACATGGAGTATGTCATCTCCTTCATGCACGATTTCCCGAACGCGGATCATGACCGTCTGGGCGTCATCGGATTCGATTATGGTGGAATGGCGGCGCTCCTCGTGCAGATGCGGAACACGGACGTGGACGCCGTGGTCGGAATCGACACCGGGATCATGTTCCTTCACAACAGCGTGCTCTTGAAGCAGTCGCCTTCTTACAAGGTTACAAATCTGCGTGTTCCGTTAATGCTCGTTACCAGGACTCAAGCGGAGAACGGCCCCGAAGAGGACTTGAGCCTCTTCGAGCAGGCGAAATATTCCGAGAGATTTTTGCTACGGCTGAAGGGCATGAATCATCAAGACTTCACCTCTTTCGGGATGCTCTTGAGTACCCTACTCGACGCGGGTGACACCTCGCGAAGGGGCAAGAGGATGGAATATGAGACCACTTGTCGTTACGTTCTGAACTTCTTAGACGCTTACGTGAAGCGGAGCGGGCGCGTTTTAAGCTACATCGAAAATAGATCTGACACCGAGGGCCTGCCGGAAGGCTTTCTGACGTTGGAGAGAAGGCGGGGCGTGAAAGCGCCGCCTTCGGAAAGAGAGTTCGTAGAGCTAATCTTGAAAGAAGGAAGCGGCAGGGCGGCGGAAGTTTACGGGGAGGTTAAACGAACCGACCACGGATACGTCCTCTTCCGGGAGGAGATCCTCAACGCTTTAGGCTACCGGCTCATTCAAGAAGGTAGAATCAAGGAGGCGGTCGAGATTTTCAGACTGAACGCCGAGGCGTACCCGCAGTCCTGGAACGCCTACGACAGTCTGGGCGAGGCGTACATGCGCGCCGGGGAAAAAGAGCAGGCGATAAAAAACTATCGTAAGTCTCTTGAGTTGAACCCGCAGAACACGAACGCCGCCGAGATGCTTAAGAAGCTGACCGCTCAATAAGGCTTCAAAAGACTCAGGGAAGACAGAACAGGCTATTAAGCTCGCTGGCTGCTGCTCCTTCTCTGCCGCGCGAGAGCGTGTCAAAAATTTTGATCTATAAGCGGTCATCCGTCAAGCGGGCAGCATCTACCACCACAAATAGACTCAGCACTTACGAACATCAAATCTATTGGGAGATTTACCAGCATCCC
>CAYLJO010000182.1:0-12727 GCA_964383905.1 uncultured Blastocatellaceae bacterium | reverse complement strand
GGCACGGCGTATTACTGCTATTGCACGAAGCAGGAGCTGGACGCGATGCGCGAGGAGCAGATCGCGCGCAAGGAAAAACCGCGCTACTCCGGCATCTGCCGGGATCGATCGGAGCCGCGTCCGGGAGTCGACCCCGTGGTGCGCTTCCGCAACCCGCTGGATGGAGCGGTCGTGGTTAACGATGTGGTTCACGGCCCCGTGACGTTCCAGAATAAAGAGCTCGATGACCTCATCATCGCGCGCTCGGACGGCACGCCGACTTATAACTTCTGCGTCGTTGTTGATGACATGGACATGGGAGTCACGCACGTCATTCGCGGTGACGACCATCTCAACAACACGCCGCGGCAGATGAACATGCTGCTCGCCCTGGGGGCGACGGTGCCTGAGTATGCACACGTCCCGATGATCCTCGGCCCCGACGGCGCGAAGCTCTCGAAGCGCCATGGAGCGGTGAGCGTCCTGCAATACGAGGAGGAGGGGTATTTGCCGGATGCGCTCCTCAATTACCTCGTGCGGCTTGGCTGGTCCCACGGCGACCAGGAGGTGTTCACGCGAGAGGAGATGATCGCGGCATTCGACATTCACGACGTGAACAAGGCCGCCTCGGCCTTCAACCCCGAAAAGCTCCTCTGGCTGAATCAGCAGCATATGATGCGAGCCGAGCCGGCATCGCTCATCCCTCACCTCCGCGCACAGCTGCGCCGTCTCGGGGTCGACAGCGACGATCAAAAGTTGCTCGAAGGGGTGATCCTGGCCCAACGGGAGCGGGCCAAGACGCTCAAAGAGATGGCGCAGAACAGCCGCTTCTTCTTTATGGACAGCGTCGAGATCGACCCCAAGGCCGCCGCCAAGCACCTGGCGGGTGATGGCTCTCAGGTGCTCGCCAAGGTGCGTGCACAGCTGGCGGGTCTGCCCGAGTGGACGACCGCAGCCATCCATACGGCACTCAATGATCTCGCCGCGAGCTTGCAGACCGGTCTCGGCAAGATCGCGCAACCGGTGCGGGTCGCCGTCACGGGCACCGCCGTCTCGCCCCCAATCGATGCGACGCTGGCGCTGCTAGGCCGCAACCGCACGCTCGCCCGGCTGGACGCCGCGCTAGCGCAGGCGCACCCGGCCTCCTGAAAAGGCAGCGGCGGAATCAGCTCGCGCCAGGGTCCTGTCAGGCTTGACAATGCCCAGGGGGGTGCGTAGTTTCCCGCCGCTCTGCGTGGGGCCATAGCTCAGCTGGGAGAGCGCTTCCATGGCATGGAAGAGGTCGTCGGTTCGATCCCGACTGGCTCCACCAAGACTTTCGTGCAC
The DNA here is from genome assembly GCA_964383905.1 of uncultured Blastocatellaceae bacterium. Classification (GTDB taxonomy): domain Bacteria; phylum Acidobacteriota; class Blastocatellia; order Pyrinomonadales; family Pyrinomonadaceae; genus CAYLJO01. The sequence continues at coordinate 11,422 of CAYLJO010000182.1, read as the reverse complement.
CCCGTTGCGCTAAATCCAGCAGTGTCCGAGCCGGTCCGAGCCGCGCATGACGACGCGATATCGTGTCCCCGGGGGTCGCCGAATGCGGCGGCAGTGTCAAGCGGTCCAGTCGTGACCGATTATTAGAGCCTCAGACAGCTCGCTTCAGGGTCGGCGGCGACTCCGTTGGGACCCGATCGCCGCGGGCGGGCACCGGCCACCCAGGGCGGATCGGCATACCTTGAGATTCCGATGCGCGGTCGCCGGCGGGTTCCACCCCTGTCCGCCGACTGCGGCACCAGCTTCCCCGTGAATCATTCAAGCTATGCGCTGGGCTGCGCAATGCACCGATTGCAATGGCGTGCGACGCCTGCGCCGATAAGCGACGCCCGATGAGACCGTGCGACACGTTGCACTACAGACTTTCGTGCGGACTCCGCCCTTCGCAGCACGCGCACGGATCGCCGATCATCTTCTTCCGCTCTCGACGGCCCCATCGCACCGGGATCCGATGGAAGGCTAATTTAAATTTAAGTGGCGGCAGCGAAGGTCATAGTAACGAGCGCCCAGGAAGCGCAATCGGTCGCGAAACGATTCGCCTGGGCACGGTCCACCCGACGATCAACACGCTCAACTAATGAAGCGAATCGAGTGCCGTCCTTTATGAGCCCACTGTGCCCACCACGGGTTTCCATTCGACGATCTCCACTTCGGCGAACAAGCCGGATTTGATGTAGGGGTCGTTCCCGAAGATGCTCTCTGCGGCCTTGCGATCGTCTGCTTCAATTATGATGATAGATCCAACTGGATTGCCCTCTGACAAGATGGGTCCGGCTACTCTGACTGCGCTGCCAAGGGACTCCAGATAGGCTAGATGAGCCGGACGCGTGTTGCGGCGGATCTCCTTGGCATCTTTACTATCACGGCCGAGGGCAACGTAGTGAGGCATGAATGTCACCCCCCGCAAAGGCTGAAAGGACGGTTGGACTATCAAACTCGCGGGCTACCGCAGGCAAATCGGGCTGTTCACGAAGCGCTCTTCACCGACGGCGCCGCCAAGCCATCGAAGACGATCGAAATGATCATGTCTTCCAGCTCATCCAGTTTCTCTTCGGCCGACAGGTCTATGCCGTAGATCGCTCGAGTGACATGACCGAGCAAGACGGTTCCAGAGGCTACTGAAGTCAGGATGTTGCTCAACCCATGAAAGGGCAGGCGGCGCAGCGACCCATTCTCGATTGCGTCTTTCAACATGGAGTCAATGACCCCGTAACCGCGGATTAGGTGCTGGTCCAGCAGCCATTGCATGCGGGTGCCGTTGCCCATGGCTTCCTGCATGACGATCCGGGAGTAGTTGGGTTCCTTGACGTTCGCTCTGAACAGGCGCCTGAGCAGTATCTTTAAGCGCGCAATGGGTTCGATATCCTTGAACTCGGGCGGCACGGCTTCGAATACCAGACCGCGGCGACCGATCAGCCGGGTGACGGCGGACTTCCAGAGCTGCTCCTTTGTACCGAAATGATAGTGCACTATCGACTGAGTCAGACCGGCAGCCTTGGCGATTTGTGTAGTGCTCACCGCATCGTAACCATGTGCTGCGAACAATTCGATCGCAACATCAAGTAGCCTGTTGCTCGTTCCCTCGGGACCCTTATCTTGAAGCCTCTGACCCGTGGCCGCTCGAGTGGCTTTTTTTCCGACGACGGCGCGAACGGCTTTCGCGCTGCTCGGGACCACCTTTTTCTTACGCGCCAATTTGACCTCCGGCTCCATGCACGTTCAACGCCGCCGAAGACTTCGCCGCAGAGAGCGCAGGCCGCTGACCCTCACGTGCTTGTGAACAACTCACTTCCAACCTGGTCCTTGAAGTGTGACGGGTTCCAATAATCACGCTGGGATTGAACTTTGCCGTCCTCCCCCAGGCTGCCCCAGGACGCGCCTTCAATCCGAAAGGGGACGCGCTTCGCCCCGCCTAGTCCACTCAGTGCCCACTTCGTAGCCCATGTCAGGCCAACGCAGGCGCGTTCTTGTACGGCCAATATTGCGCCGGGAAGTATTCCTGATGCAAGCCGACACATTTCACGGATGCCGCTATGGCCAATGAACGGCTCCGGCAGGTTGATATCGGAGTAGCGGATCGCGCTGTCAGCTGCCGCTGCCATGCCGTTGCCGCCCTCATCGGGCTTTGCGCAGTGAACCTGCCAAGCTGCGAGATAGGCATCGAGATATTGCGTGTTCATGGCGCTCTCCAGGAAATTGCAGTCGCGGTGTAGTGCATTCGGGGTTAAGAAGCGGCGTCGGCGGCGGGACTCCGCCTCGACTTCGTCCTCAATAGGGTACTCTATAATACTGATAATCCTAACTGATAAGTCTAGCCGAGTCTCTCCAGTAAATTTGAAAAAATCAGTCGGTAAGCCTAGAAACTCAGGACCATCGGGCCCTGATAGACCTATTGACAACTCGCCGCCAACGGCATACATAGAGTGCCACGAATGACAATCCGCGGGTCACGGTGATGAAAGTCGGAGGCTGGGCGGGTGCCACGCTCCGCTTCAATCGGGATTCCCCGGGATTTTCGCTCGGCGGGGTACTGTGGGTGGTTTGCGGCCGGACACCGTGCCGGGCCGGCAACTCGCCTGGATGGATGTCGCCTGCGGGCATCGTCAACACCGCGTAGAGCCTGAACAGGCGCGATCGGCAAATTGGACTAAGAGGGGGGGACTCAATTTATGTCAGGTGCCGGAAAAATGTTCCTTGCGTCCGCCGACGGACACGTCGGAAGCGTTACCGCCAAGTACCGCGAGTATGTGGATCCACAATATCGCGAGCAGTTTGACGAGTATCTGAAACGTCATTTGTGGATGTGGTCTCCAGCCAAAGAGACCTCGATGTTACCCTACAAGCTGCATGACAGGATGCGCGCGCACGCCAGTTTCCAGGAGGGGGTGGGTAGCCCCATCGTTTGGGATCCGCAGCTGCGTCTCAAGGAGTATGACCGCGATGGAATCGTGCTCGAGGTGCTGGTGCCGGACGACCAGAATCTGAATGACCCGCCCTGGGGATCCGGTCTTGCCACTTCCGCAGTTGCCAAGAGCAAGGGCGAGACCTATGGGCCTGAGTGGCAGCGCCGGGGGGCTCTCGCGTACAACCGATGGCTGGCCGAATTCTGCTCTGCCGATCCCAAGCGGCTGCGTGGGCTGACTATTCTGGGCACGCTCGAGGATGTCGACTGGGCTGTTGCAGAGCTGCGTCGCGCGCACAAGGCCGGTCTGACAACCGGCGTACTGCTTCCGCTCGACTATTACCTGCCCCTTTATCACCATCCCCGCTACGACCCCTTCTGGGCGGTCTGCCAGGAGCTGGATCTGAGTGTTGCGATCCACCTCTCCAAAGGCGGTCCGGACTGGGTGGCGGATGACCTCAACATGTTGGCCACCATCTGGTTCAAGGAAGCCACCTGGTATGCACAAAGGCCCTTGTGGTGCATGATTTTCGGCGGGGTTTTCGACCGATTCCCCAAGTTGCGCGTCGTCTTCACGGAAATCGGAATCGACTGGGTCAACCCGCTGTTGGCCGAGCTCGATGTGCTGCACAAAAACGAGGGGCCGCTGTTCACTCCCTTTCCGGATCAGTACCAGCTGGCCATGAAGCCGAGTGAGTATTTTAAACGCAACTGCTTCGTCACGCACTCTGCCCTCAACTTCGTTCTCCGAGCGGACCTGGAAGGCGAGCGCTTCAAGAGTATTCCGAACATGATCTGGGGCGCGGATATCGGCCATGGCGAAGGTTTCTGGCCGTCCAGTATAAAAACACTGCGCCCGCTGATCGCCGGACTTCCTGAACGGGATATGCGCTTGTTCCTGGGTGAAGGCATGGCCAAGGCCTATCCGTCCACGCGCGGGGACTACTCAGAGATCATCGCGCGGATTGCGCCCACGGCCGGCGAACTCGGGCTCGTCGCCTAGACAGCCAACGGTGCGCGTCCCGATTGCTTCACGGCAAGGGACGCGTACGCCCCGACGTCCCAGTTTCCATGCCGAGGAATTACAGATATGAACGATTGGGCTCCGCCAGTTTCCAACTCCCTTGGGGTTCCCGGCACGTTGCTGTTCGAGAACGAGCGGGTTCGTGTGTGGGAATTGATCATGAAGCCGGGTGAAGTCTGCCAGTGGCATATCCATCCGTACGATCATCTCTTGGTCGTCAATGGCGGCGCGCAGATTGAAGGTCTCACGGCCACGGGGGAAAGTGTTCATCTGAACATCGCCGACAACCAGACGTTCTTCATTCCGAAGAGCGATGTCCCGGAGATCGCCAGAAACGTCTCAAAGGACAGGACGCTCCGGGAACTGATCATAGACTTCAAGGACGCCTCGGCTGCGCGTGAAGCGTTTTCTTCGTTCAACTTCTACAGTCCCGGAACTGCGACGACGGCATCCCCGCAGGGCGGCCAGTCTTGAGAATCACGAAAGTCGAGACGGTCACGGTCCGGGTGCCCCGGCGTATGCCGCCGGACTTGCCGGAAGGCTTTCAAAAGAGCCTTGCGGCGCCGCTGACAACCATCATCGCGCGGATTCACACGGATGCGGGTGTTGATGGTATCGGTCACACGCTCTCGCTGAACCCGGAGTTCACCGGATCACTGGCTCAGATGGTCAGGGAACTGGGCGAATTGCTGATCAATCAGGATCCACGCCGGCCGGAATACATCCAGTCTCTGATGTTATATCCGGCCAATTGGATCGGGCCGGGCGGCATGCTGCACATCGCAGCGGCCGCGATCGACATTGCGATCTGGGACGTCATTGGCAAGGAAAGCGGCCAGCCTCTATGGCGTCTGTTGGGCGGACATTCCGATCGCGCACGGGTTTACGACAGTGGCAGTCTCCTGGCAAACGATCTTGAGGCACTTCAACGAGCCGCGGTCGCATCCGTAGCCTCAGGTTACAAGGCGATGAAGATGCGGCCGGGACCCGATAGACATGCGCGAATCGCTGACGTTACTGCCCGCGTGAAGGCCGTACGCGACGCTGTCGGATACGGCGTTGACCTCATGTACGACGTCAATCAGACATGGACACCGTCCCGCGCGATTCGCGCCGGGCGCGCTCTTGAAGAGTACGAATTGTTCTGGATTGAAGATCCAACCGCGATGCATGACATCGCGGGTCAGGCTGCGATCGCCCGCGCGTTGGACGTTCCGATTTGCTCAGGTGAGTACCATTACGACGCGCCGTCACTGCTGCGCCTGTTAGAACGGCGTGCCGTCGACTACCTCATGGTAGACCTGTTGCGCATGGGCGGCATCACGCATTTTCGTAAGGTCGCTGCGATGGCGGAGGCGTTTGGCGTGCCGGTGGCCAGTCATCTGGTGCCTGAAATATTCGCTCACTGCATAGCGGCCGTCCCGAATGGTCTGATGGTCGAGGGAATGCCGTGGACAGAGCCGTTGTTCAGGGGCCTTCCCGAACTGAAGGACGGAAAGATCGTATTGAGCGAGCGCCCGGGACACGGCCTCGAGTTCGATGAAGAGTTCATCCGAAAGTACAAGGTCAATTAGATGAACGGGCAGATATCAATGGAGGAACGATGAGCACCGTGGGTCAGTTCCGGCAGATCCGGCTCAAAACAGGCACGCGCGATCGGTACCTACAATTGCAGATGCCCTTGTGTCGCTGTGTCGAAAGCGAGCCGGGCTCGCTGATCTATCTGCTACACACGGACAAAGAGCAGCCCGATTCCGTGTGGCTCTACGCCAGATTCCGTGACGCGACCGCGCTGGCCGTGCATCTTGGGAGCAGCACATACGCGGAAGTTGCCAGCAACTGCAAAGACCTCATCGTCTCGATAGATGACCTTGACGTGGAGTTGGTCGGAAACAAGGGCGTTCCGGCGGAACCTCCCGGCCTGCGGAGTTTCGCCGGGTGAAGAGATATGTGATCTATGGTGCCGGCGCCATCGGCGGCGCTATTGGCGGACGGCTCCTGCAAGCGGGCGCCGATGTCACGTTCATCGCACGTGGCGCCAACTACAAGGCACTTGCCAGCGGTGGATTGCGGATTGAAACGCCAACCGAGGATGAGGTGTTTCGGGTGAACGTCGTGAATCATCCGTCCAAGGCAAGAATCAATCACGACGACGTCGTCGTGCTGGCGATGAAGACCCAGGACACGGCCGAAGCGCTGAATGACCTGAATGCTGCCACCGCTCCCCGTGATGTCGCAATCCTGTGTGCCCAGAATGGCGTCGAGAACGAGCGTCTGGCGCTGCGCCAGTTCCCGAATGTCTACGGTGGATTCATTTTCATCGCCAGCGCGCATCTGGAACCCGGCACGATCGCTATACATACAGCGCCCTCGGTGGGAATCGTGGACGTCGGCTCCATTCCACGTGGGCTTGGCGCACTCTCGCACATCATTGTCGATGATTTGCGTCACGCCGGCTTCGATGCCATCGCGCGTGCCGACATCATGGCGTGGAAGCGGGAGAAGCTCCTGCTGAATCTTCTGAATGCGTGCCAGGCCATCTGCGGCAGCACCATAGAAGATGTCGCAGATCTCGGGCATATAGCCCGACTTGAAGGTGAGAGGTGTCTGGACGCCGCAGCGCTCGCGCGCACACCTCCCACAGAAGTAGCCGAGCGTATTGCTCCCATCCTGCCATTCCGCTCGGTCAAAGGCCTGCCCTTTCCGGGCGGCTCCTCCTGGCAGAGCTTGCAGCGTGGCAGCCCGATGAATGAAGTGCTTTACCTAAGCGGTGAGATCGTCCTGCTCGGGCGCCTCGTCGGCGTGCCGACCCCGGTCAACACCTATTTACTTGAAACGGTCGGCCACATGGCCCGATCACGCATCAAACCCGGATTTCTGCATCTCGATGAACTGCGCTCGCAGATCCGCGAGGCATGCCGCTCAGCCGCAACAGGTGACCTGACGCCGGTCCAGAGCTACCAATATGTCTAAGACGAACGGTCATATCGCTAAATTCGTCTGTCTTCCGGGGCAGCGCGACCAAGCCGTCGAGATCATCCGCCCGATGTTCCAGCAGGTGGAAAACGAGCCGGGTGCAATTCTCTATCTCATGCACCTTTGCCGGCGCGATCCCAACGTCATCTGGTTCTACGAGCGCTATGTCGATGATGCGGCGTTCGATCTGCATTCCTCGAGTCCGGCACACGACCGGGCACTGGAAAGCCTGCTGAAGGTACTGGATCCGTCCTGGAAGGTGTACTGGGTTGACCTCGTGTATGGCAAAGGTCTTGGGAGCGCGGATACGAATCTCCGCTCCGATCCACCAGGTGCGAATGGCGAGGAGACGCCGCCCAGCTGATTTTCGAGCGTTCAATTTACTCACGTAACAAGATAAGGGGGACTGTTGCAAATGAGAACAAACGATGGGGGTCCAATACACGCAGCTGGGCATTTCATAGCCTCTTGGACCACAGTGCCTCTTCTGTTCATGACCACGATGGCGCTCGCGCAGTCCAATTCCAGCACCTCCGGAGCCGACGCCAATGCAGCGGCGTCCACCGCCACGAGCACGGGGGCATTGTCGGAAGTCGTGGTCACTGCTCAGCGGCGCAATCAGCGCCTGCAGGATGTGCCGATCTCGGTAACCGCCGTCACGGCGAACGAGATCGCCAATGTGGGCGCCGTGGACACGCAGAGCCTGCAGCTCGCCGTGCCGGGACTGACCATCAACCGTACGGGAAACGAGGGCAATGTATTCATCCGCGGAGTCGGTACCAACCTGGTTGGGCCGAACGTCGAGCAAGCCATCGCGATATACGTCGACGGCGTTTATTACGCTTCACCGGAGGCGAGCATATTCGGGTTCAACAATATTGAACGCATCGAGGTGCTGAAGGGCCCGCAGGGCACGTTGTTCGGTCGAAACACCACAGGCGGCGTCATTCAGATCATCACGCGGGATCCTTCTCATACGCCGTCACTGAGCGCCGAAGTCGGTTACGCCAACTATGACACGACCAGTGCCTCCGTCTATGCCACAACCGGCCTGTCTGACAGGGTAGCCGTGGATTTTGCAGGTACGTATAACAATCAGGGAACCGGCTGGGGAACCAATCTCTACAATGGCCGCGGCGTCGATAAACAGGCGGTCAATGACGTCGCGCTACGCTCGAAGGTGCTGGTCGACCTGACGGATACCACCCGGATAAAACTTACCGCCGACTATACTCACAGCTACGACAACAACACCTATCGCCTTGCGGAAGGGGTGACGGGCCCCGATGGCACGACTTTCCCGGGACGCTTCAACGCAAACTCGAACTTTCCCGAATTCTCCAGGCTCAACGCCAGCGGCATCTCCCTGCAGGTCGATCAGGATGTAGGTGGTCTGAAAGTAACGAGCATCTCCGCATACCGGAACCTCAATTCTTTATGGTCCCTGAACCAGGATGGCGTGCCCGCCGCTCTGACGGAGGACATCTTCCCGCAGCACGTGCAGACGTTCAGCGAGGAGTTGCAGCTGCTTGGGCCCAGGGGTTCCACGTTCGACTGGGTGGCTGGTGCGTTTTACTATTCCGAGAAGGCGGGGTTCAACAATGCGAGCGTCGCGATCGGTCGAGTCGGCGACATCTTCATAACGGACTACCAGGGGACGAAGTCCTACGCACTGTTCGCGCAGGGCACCTATAACATAACGTCTGTGACCGACATAACGACCGGACTGCGTGAAACGTACGAGAAACAGAAGTTCGTAGTGGACGACTTCACTGTATTTGGGACGGGCGTCCCGGCTCCGGAATCGACTCAGAACTTTAACAAGCTGACGTGGCGGCTGGCCTTGAATCAGAAGTTCACCGAGGGCATTTCGGGCTACCTCTCGTACAACCGCGGCTTCAAGAGCGGCGGCTACAATGTCGCCGGTCCTACTGACCCTCCCTACAAGCCCGAGTCGATCGACGCCTACGAAGTCGGTCTGAAAACGGAGTTGTTCAATCGGCGCGTGCGTCTGAACAGTGCGGCGTTCTGGTACGAATACACTAATATTCAGGCTCAGATCCCGATACCCGGAGGTACCAAGGTTCTCAACGGTCCGAAGGCGCGCATCAAGGGTCTCGAAACCGACTTTGAGGCCCGAGTCACCAACGCTCTGACATTGAGCGGTGGGGCAACGTATCTTCATGGTCGATATGTCTCTTACCCGAACGCGCCGTTTGTGAACCAGCACGGAGTGCTCGCCGCTGGACCGACCGATGCCAGCGGGAATACCACCATTGCGTCGCCCAATTTCACTGCCAGCGCTACTTTGGACTACAAGTTCCAGTCCGCCGTGGGAACATTCGATCCCTCTGTGTCCGCCTCCTACAACGACGGCTTCTTCTACTACCCGGACAATCGCATCAGACAGCCGTCTTATACGTTGCTCAATGCCGCGGCCCTATGGCAGCCGACGAACGAGCACTATTCAGTGCGTGTATGGGCTCGGAACATAACAAACCGGACCTATTACATCGGACGCTCGGAGCAGGTCGGCAACGCTGATATCGACAGAGCGGCGGCGCCCCGAACTTACGGAGTCACGTTAAGCGTCAACTTCTGAGGTCAGGGGGGATCATCCGATGGCCGGTTCTCGTGACCGGTCATCGCCGAGCGGTTTTGCGTGGCTCATCATTGGGAGGGCAACTCATTGCCACGCCAGTGGACGCAACTATGCAGAATAAAGTCATCATCATCACCGGAGCATCCAGCGGCATCGGGGCGGCAACTGCACGGTCTTTAGCCGCAAAGGGCGCGCATGTCGCGCTGTGCGCGCGCCGGTTGGACAAGCTGCAGTCAATTACTTCCGACATCACAAGCGGCGGCGCGAAGGCGTCTGCCCATCAAGTGGACGTCACCAGCAAAGACCAGCTGGAAAAGCTGGTAGAGAGCGTCGTGGAGCAGCATGGCCGACTCGATGTGATGGTCAATAACGCGGGCCTTATGAGTCTGTCCCCTCTCTCGCTCACGAAAACAGTTGAATGGGACCAGATGATTGATATCAATGTAAAAGGGCTGCTGTATGGGATTGCCGCCGCGCTGCCCGTGTTTCAGAGGCAGCAGTCCGGCCATTTTATAAACCTTTCGTCAATCGTTGGCTTCAAGGTGTTCAGCCCCGGTGGGGTCGTATACTCAGCAACGAAGTTTGCTGTACGCGCGATTTCCGAGGGGCTGCGACATGAAGTGGGCGGAAAGATCCGCACAACTTTGATCTCGCCCGGAGCTGTGGCCTCCGCGATCGCGTCCGGAACTTCAGACGAGGTCAGCCGCAGATCCTTCGTTGAATATACCGGGACATCCGCAATCTCAGCGGACGCCATCGCTAGCGCGATCGCCTATGCCATCGATCAGCCGGACACCGTGGACGTCAATGAGATAGTCATTCGTCCAACCGCGCAGGGCTTCTGAGTAATCTCACTCCATCAGGTGTTTCCCACTGTATCCAAGCCATTCGCGAGTCATGCTAACCTGAATATTGTCCCACACACGTGGATGTCGACTATGGAACAATTCCTTCGAGGTAAGTATGTGGTTATTACCGGAGCATTCGGCGCGTTAGGGACCACTGTGACCCAGGCAGCCTTGGAAGCGGGCGCAACAGTTGCTGGAATCGACCGTGCGGACCAAGGCAAAGCCCCCGCATACCCATCTCAGTTTCTAGCGTGGGGTGGTGTTGATCTGTGCGACCCGAATGCCGCAGAGGATGCATTCAAATCGATCGCCGATGCATTTGGAGGAATTGACGCCCTAGTCAATATTGCCGGTGGCTTCCGCTGGGAAACCATTTCGACGGGAACTATCGAGACCTGGGACCTCCTCTATAATCTGAACCTGCGGACAACTGTCGTCGCAACGAAGAGTGCACTGCCTCATCTCCTTAAACGAAGTCAGCCTGAGGGGGGACGCATAGTCAACATTGGCGCCGCGGCGACTTCAAATGCCAGTCTTGGAATGGGCGCGTACACCGCATCCAAATCGGGTGTAAGCAGACTCACGGAAGCGCTGGCAGCGGAGCTGAAGGATAGCGGTATCACGGTCAACGCGCTCCTTCCCAGCATCCTCGACACACCAGCCAACCGAAAGGACATGCCAGATGCCGAGTTTTCTCGTTGGGTTACACCCCAGCAACTCTCCAATGTGATCCTGTTTCTGCTATCTCCTCAGTCCGCCTCGATTACAGGCGCTTCCATTCCAATCATGGGCCGAGTGTGAGGTCCTCATTTACGTCGTTGAACGGAAGCACCAGGACTGCTGGCACATGAGGGTAAGGGCCCATCGGGGCTTTTGCCGCGGCCGATGTGCAGCGACACATTTTCAAAATCATCGATCCGCAGTGACTCAATGTCCTCCGGCTCGGCGGAACTGAGCCGTCCGGGTGTTTGGCATCGCGCACCACACCCAATTTGCGCTCGCAATCGTTGTCGGAGCAGTGCAGGCGCGTG
>CAYLJO010000181.1:0-12730 GCA_964383905.1 uncultured Blastocatellaceae bacterium | reverse complement strand
TCAGAGGATGTGCTTCTCTCAAGAAGATTCGCAGTCAAAGGAAACATGAGCCAATCATATTTAAATAACTGTACTTTGACTACCGCTGATAGCGGCCCCGGGCGGCAACGTGCGCACACACAACCTTGCTCGGGCCGCCCGCATCCGTTACTATGAATAATAGCCCGCCCGGAGCGGTCTCATTAAAGAGGCCGCCCGGCTTGGGCTACTTTTCGGACGGCTTGGAATTTTGCTTAAAGAGGATTTTCGTAGTGAAGAATAGATTCTCGTTCGCGCTCGTTGCGCTACTTTCGGTCGCCCTCGCGCTTCCCGCTTTCGTATTCGCCCAACAACAGGGGCAGCCGCCGGTTGTCGGCAGCGGCGTGGGCCGGTCGCCTTCGGGCACGTTGTCGCCCACGCGCCGTCGCACCCGTGCGAAAAGCGAAGCCACCGCCGGTGTTGAGAAGGATTTTGCCGAGGCTTTGACCATCATCGAGGAGAACTACGTCGGCGGCAATAAAATTGACTACAACGGGGTCTTAAAATCTTCGATTATCGGCATGCTTCGCTCGCTCGACCCGCACTCAAATTATTATGACCGCGAGGAGTTTGATGAGTTGAAGACCGATCAGCGTTCGGAGTATTACGGCATCGGCGCGTCAATCGGTAACCAAACGATTGGCGATCAGACGGACACCTACATCCTCGCGACCTTCGAGAACACGCCGGCGGCGCGCTCCGGACTCCGTTTCGGTGACCGCATCATGGAAGTTGACGGCGTAAAAATGCGCGGTAAAAACTCGGCGGATGTGCGCGATAAAATACGCGGGCCGCGCGGCTCGGTCGTAAAAATTACGGTCGAGCGCGCCGCGACCGGGCGCACAGAGACTGTCCAGATCACGCGCGACGCCGTGCCGCAGCCTTCGATCCCGGACGCGTACATGCTCCGGCCCGGCGTCGGGTACATAGACATGACGCGCGGCTTCAATTACACGACCGCCGACGAATTGCAGGCGGCGCTCGACGAACTGCATGCTAAAGGGATGACCTCGCTCGTGCTCGACCTGCGTGGTAATCCGGGCGGGTTTCTCGATCAGGCGATTCACGTCGCGGAGAAATTCTTGCAGCGCGGGCAGGTGATTCTCACGCAAAAGGGGCGGAGGCCATTTAATGACCGGAGCTACGAGGCCAATAACGGCACGCCCGATCCGACGCCACTCGTCATACTCGTGAATAACGGCACGGCGTCGGCTTCGGAAATCGTCGCCGGCGCGATGCAGGATCACGACCGCGCGCTGATCGTCGGCCAGACCAGCTTTGGTAAAGGCCTCGTCCAGAGCATCATCCCGCTGGAAAATGGGGGCGGATTAACGCTCACTTCCGCCAAGTATTACACGCCTTCGGGGCGCTTGATTCAGCGCGACTATTCAAACGGTGGCTTTTACGACTATTACACGCGCGGCGGATCAATCCGTCGCGAACAGAATAACCAGCCGGAGAGACCGGCCGGCCCTGAAAGCCACACGGACACGGGGCGGACGGTCTACGGCGGCGGCGGCATCATGCCGGACGAAGCGGTTAAGGCTCGTACCGTCAACATAATCCAGGGGAGGCTGCAAACCGGGCCAAACTTTTTCTTCGCCCGCGAGCTTGTCAACGGCCGGATCCCCGGCTTCGATTCTTACAAGTGGCAGAATCCGATAGATTTCAGTCACAGTTTGCAGCCCACGGATTTTCCAATTACCGACGCGCTTTTCAAGGCGTTCAAAGATTTCGTGGCCAAGGAGCCCTCGTGGAAATATTTATTGCCACAGCTTGATCGCAACCGCCCGTTCATCGAACTTGAGCTGCGCCGCAACCTTCTGACCGCCGCCTACGGTACGGTGACGGCGAACCGAGTTTTCATTAGCAGAGACTCGAAAGAGATTGACGACCCGCAGGTGGCGAAAGCGTTGGATGTGCTTCCGCGCGCGCGCCAGCTCGCGATGACCGCCATGCGTGGGCGCAGCCTGCCGTAGGGTGAATTCAAATTATCCCCGCGCATTAAAAAAGGGCGTTTACCCGCGGGTAAACGCCCTTTTGGATCAATCGGTGTAAGAAGAGCGGAGCGCCGGTACTGTCTCGCACTCACTTTTCTCTCGCGAACTGGGCTGCCTGGGGCCGGGAGCTTGCCGCTTCCTCTTGCCGTATCGCCCGCTTGAGCGCATCAATGTCCAGTTCCGTCGAAGGGCGTACGTCTGCCTTGAGCACGTTTTTCATCAGCTCGAGAGCATGTCTGTTCTCTTCGACGGTGTTAGAGGCGACGCAGTCTGACGGGACGAACAGATTGAAATCGCGCATGTAGGCGTCGTTGGCGGTAAACAGAACGCAGATATTGCCCGCCAGGCCGGTGAGAATCAGCGTCTTGGCTTTCAAGTAGTCGAGGAGCGTATCGAGTGTGGTGGAAAAGAAGCCGGAGTGCTTCGGCTTTAAGACAAAATAATCATCCTCACCGGGCCGTAAAAGCTCGGCGAGAGGTTTCCCGCACACGTTATCTTCGAGGCAGTGCTTAAGAAGCCTATTAAAATCCGACTGCCACTTGCCGAAATTGTCGTTGACGTAAATGACCGGAATTCCGGCCTGCCTCGCGCGCTTCTTCAGCGCAGCGATCCTCTCGGCCATCGGCAAGGCCTGTTCCAGCAACTGTTCGCCCTCTTCAAAGTCAAGGTCATTAATCACGTCGATCAAAAGAAGCGCGACGTCGGCCTTATCGGGCACGTTACCGTGCAGGTCCTCGTTTTTAGCAGGCATCCTCACCCTCCAAAAGAAAAAGGTAGATGTAAAAAGGCAAAAATAAGGCCGAAACCAGGTCTAATTTTATCACGTTGGCGGTTTACTTTTGCACTTTAAGCGTTGCAGAGGGGCACCATGTTTATCAAAGCAGGCAGGGGACACCGTTGATAGCTCCGGCAGGGGCGGCATGTAATGTGCTGCCGATATTGCAAGATTAAATACAGAACATGCCGCTCCTAACGGAGCTCACGGCAACAAAGAGAAGGACGATCAAGCTGAGATACTTCTTCATGGTTTTGCTCCTTTCGCGTATTTGTCACGTGCGCCTGGAAGCCCCGGTGCGCACGTTTATCTTGCGAGGCGGCTGTTGATATTCCCCGAACTGCGGGAACGATGAGGTTCGGCTCATACTGCCAAACCTTTGAGCGAGGGGTATTCGGGCGAGGGGGTTGTGCGGCGGACTAAACAGCCCGGACGCGTACCAAAAAGAATTAACCGCTCATTTTGGCTGATGAATAGGTTCGGCCAAGGCGATCGGCAGGCCGTCCGGATCGATACAGACCGCTAGTTTGATCCCTTCGCCTTCGCGCTCGGTCGGAGGCATCACAAAAAAAACGCCTCTCGATTGCAGGTCCTCGAAAGTTCTCTGAACATCGGCGACCGTAAATCCGATCGAGCAGGTGCCCGCATAGGACTTCCCCTGTTCGAAACTTCTTGAAGGCTCTGGCGGGATACCGCCTCCGTGGAGCGCAAGCGTGGTCGTGCCCGTCTGAAACTCAGTCCAATCCGGCGTTTCCACCTTTAATGCGAGTCCCAGCTTGTCGCGATAAAACTGGATTGAGCGGGTCATATCCGACACTACGACCATCGCGTAATCTACCTGTTTGAACATTTTCTAGGCCTCCTCTGGTTGTAATTTCCCAAAAAAAGGTGAGCCCGCTTGCCGAAACTCACCTTCAAACCCGCCCCTTGCTCGTCCTTACTTGCGAGGGCCTATGTGTTAGCTTTGATAATTCGCTCGGCTCTTAATGTGCGGCGAGCCACTCGTTGAAAACTTCCGATTCCTCCTTTTTGCCGCTCCAGCGCGCGCGGTTCTTGCCCGTCAACGCGAGCACCATCGCCTGGTGCTGCCCGGCACGGTCGCCGAGCCGCTCGAAGTAGTTATAAAGGCGATCGATCTTCTTCACGGATTCGCGCGCCGCATCCACCGATTTGAACGAGAGAACGTTGCGAAAGAAGCGCGAGTAAACGTTCTGCTCGCGGGCCGTCGTCGTGTAAAGATCGAAATAGCCTGAGATCAGGCCGGCGTTTTGCAGAACCTGTGCGACGTAGGACGGCCGGGCCGCCACCCGCCGCACGATCTGCGCAATGTCTGTGGTGCCGCTCTCATAAAGCGCAATGATCTGATCCTTCTTCGAACGCAGCTCATCCACAGAAGGCGCGGCCGCCTCATCCGTGCGCTCGGCGACTGTCTTCTCGGCTTCGTCCGCGTATTCGAGCTCAATCGCCAGCGGCTCCATTTCCTGAATGAATTCCTGTGTCATCATCTCTTATTACCTCCCTCCGGACAGATGGGAGAACGAGGCGATCAAGCGACCGGGGAGGGCCGGCGAATCGTTACTATTGCCGTGGTCACTCGACCGCCCATCCTCGCGGTCGCTCAGCTCGCGCGTCGCATCTGGCCCGCGTCACGCTGCAGGCCCTTCAGATGGTCAATAAAACTGGACGCGGCGCGTTTCGACAGCTCATCCGTCTTGCAGCGGAGCACCGTCTGGCACTCTTCCTCGACATCCACACCGGCTTCGCGAGCCAGGGCGCGGATCATGCCCAACTGTTTGGGCGTGACGAGGTCGGCCATGGACTTGGCCAGCGGGTCGCGCGGGAACTGGCCTGCGCCCGGCGCGGCGCCCTCCTTCTCAATCACTTCCGACTCGCGCTGGTAGAGTTCGCGTGCGATGCCGAATTTCACCGCCGCCCGCTTGAGCGCGTCGTGCTCGGCCTTCTTGATACCCATCTCGCTATCGGCCGTGCCCGTGCCGACGCCTTCGCGCGTCACGCCGTCAATGGTGATTGCGGCGGTGACGGCCACCATGTCGCCGATCTGTGTGACGTTGCGCACGGCATGCGACCAAGTGGGCACGACGCGGTCCAGTATGTCGGCGACCGCGTGCCATTCAAGGTATTCAACCATGTGTGTGTTGCCCTGCCTGTCTGTCCAGCCCTCGCGCGTCTTGATGAGATTAGGATCAACCTGCTGGCGCAAAGCGCGCAGCGTATTAGTGAAGGCGAGCGGAACAACCGGCGCGACAGGCTCGGCCGCGAGCGCCATTTCACTATTTGCTTCGGTTTCCGGCGCTTGAACGGCGACCGGTTTCTCTTGTTTCTTAGTCATTGCTTGCTCCTCTATAGTTGTGTGTTTCGCCAGCGAACGAACTCTGGACACGGCCTCGGCGGTACGGGCGGCCGGCGCCGGTTCTGCTTCTTCGTTCGACTCCCGTTCGGAGCGTGTGACGTCTTCGGGGGCCCCGGCGGGCTTCCTGGTCGCACGCTTCTCGGATGCGTTTTCGTTTGTGTTGGGCACAGCCACCGCCGCCGTTTCAGCCATGACCGGCTTTTGTGCGGCTTCTGGTTGCTGCTTGGGTACTGCTTCTGCGTTCTTCGCCAGAAGCGAATGTTTGACCGCGAGAATGTGCTCGCAACGGTACGAGGCGTCCGTCGCCGACTGCTCTTCATATTCGAGGCAGGAGCAGCGGACTTTCCCGGCGTCGTCGCGCCAGACCTCATAGCTGCTCTTGCGCCCGCGCAAAGTGGGCGTGGCCACGCGGAAGCGGTCGCCTTCACGCGTCACCAGTCCCATCGCCGCGATGCCCTGCGCGCGCTTATCGCGCATGATCGCTTTCTTGTCGGTCGCTACACTATTTGTTGACATCGCGGTTGTCCTCCTAGATCCTAGGCCGCACGTTCGGCGGCCATTTCATCAACGGCGCTGAGCGACTGTGGCGTCTGCTGTCGTGAGGCAGAGCGCTCGTTGAGGCGCAGCTCCAGGTCTGCAACACGCGCTTCCAATTCCTGCACGCGCTGGCCCTGGCGATGCACCGTTTTGAACAAACTATCGAATGTTTCCCAGATAAAATCGCTCACGTCGCTTGTTCCTCGTTTCCTTTAACAGACCCTCGATCCTGTCTGTTTCATACGTGAAACAGTGTATCATGGTTCCCATTTTGTTGCAAGTATAAAACAAAGTCTTGCATCTAAAATTTTCATGTGCTATTTTCTTAAGGGGTAAGGGCGCGCGCTTTACGGTTTCTGATGTCGCGCGTACCGAAAGGAGGCCTGAAAATGGCGCAAAATGCTAAAAGTTTGGTGAATACGAGTGAACTGGGGCGCGCGATCCGCCGCAAGCGTGAGGAACAGGGCTTGAGCCTGCGTGATGTCGCGGATGAAACGGGCGTTTCCGCCTCGACGCTGTCGCGGATTGAGAACGGTACGGGAAAGCCGGACGCGGACAACATCGCGCGTCTCACGGCTTGGCTCAACGTTCCGATGGAGCGCATCATGAGCGGGCGTCAACTGGACGGCGATGAAGCCCGTCCGGTCGTCTATTTCCCGCAGGAGACAATGCCGGACATCGTCGAAGCGCACTTAAGAGCCGACCGCAACCTCACGCCGGAGACGGCCAAGGCGCTTTCGGAGTTGTTCCGCGTCGCCTACTCGCAGTTCAGCCATCCGGGCGAAGAGACGCGCAAACGACGCCGGTAAATCTTGCGGCGCGCGTGAGTTAAAATCTTAACGGTCTTCGGAAGAAATGGCCGCGTTGCACTATGGCAACGCGGCCATTTTTCGATTAAATTAAGCTTTGCTGAAATGATAAATATCTTTGCGCCCTCGCGTGGGATATGACCTTACGCAAAAGGCGCCGGAACTGGCCGAGGAGTTAAGGTATAATCGACGCGTGGACGAGAACATATTGCCACCGACGTTTAAGGGGCGACAGTATGAGCTGCGCGCGCTCGGCCTGCGCGATTTCGCGGGGGTGCGCGATGACGAGGCGCTCGACCCGTTCGCGCTCGCCCAGTTCGCCAAGCTGATGGTCGTGGATTTCGAGCAGATTCAGGGCCTCTCGAAAGAGACGCGCGAGCACCTGCTGGGCACCGGATCAAACGCCTGGTCGGGCGGCACATGCTCGCGACCGCTGCCAAACGGCTGGCGGCTCGTGATCCTCAATCCGCGCCACGGCGCGCAGCGCAACAACGCGACATTGATGGAGGAGGTCTGTCACGTCTTTCTGGGCCACAAAGCGAATCGTCTCTCCATCGTTGCGGAAAATAAGCAGGGCAAAACTGTCGCGCGCGATTACAACGAAGAGGACGAAGAAGCCGCCTACGCCGTCGGAGCCGCCGCGCTCGTCCCTTACGCCGCGCTCCGCCGTTTTGTCCTCAAAGGCAGAACATCCACCGAAATCGCGCGCCACTTCAACGTCAGCCGCGAGCTTGTCGAGTACCGCATGAAGGTCTCGCGCCTGTGGGCCGAATATAAGGCGCGACACCCGGAAGAAATGCGGAGGCGTGAGCAGCAGGGCAGCAACGGGGGTGCGCCGCGCGCGTTTCAAAAATGAGTCCGCCTCGCGTCCTGACAGTACAACTTTATTTTCGCATTTCCTTCACAGTCCTCCAATTTGAGTCAGGAGTTCTAAATGAGCAGAGGCATTTTCTTGATCCAGAGTGACAATAAACTCATAGAGATGAAAGAACAGCCATACCTCTCGGAAGACCTGCTGCAAAGATATTTGGCGAACTACCCGCGCATTCTGGCGGGCGATGAAATTAATCCAACTCAGCCACGAAAGTGGTTGTTGGTTACACGAGAAGCAAGTCTTCCTTCAGAAGAAGGAGGCGGTGGCCGGTGGGCAGTAGATAATCTTTTCCTCGATCAAGATGCTATCCCAACAATAGTAGAGGTTAAAAGGAGTAGCGACACGCGGATACGTCGTGAAGTGGTAGGACAAATGTTGGATTATGCGGCCAATACAGTTGTTTACTGGTCAATTGAGGCCCTCCGCTCTCAGTTCGAAAGGCATTGCCAGAACAAAGGCGTTGATGTTGAGCAAGAGTTAACCGACTTTTTAGGTCCATACGTTAACCCCGAATCATTTTGGCGGCAGGTAAAAACCAACCTTCAGGCTGGCAAAGTACGCTTGATTTTTGTTGCTGATGTGATTCCTGTTGAATTACGACGCATTGTCGAGTTTCTTAATGAACAAATGGATCCAGCAGAAGTTCTTGCCATTGAAATTAAACAATACGTGAGCCAAGATTCAAAGATAAAAACATTGGTACCTAACGTCTTAGGTCAGACGGCCGAAGCACAACAACGTAAGTCGAGCGTGTTAAGGGCACAGAAACAGTGGGATGAACCATCCTTTCTTCAGAAGCTAGAGGAGCGATCAACTGTCGAGGCCAACGTTGCTCGAAAGATTCTGGACTGGGCTCGATCTCGGACTACACCAATCTGGGGCCAAGCACCTCAAAGAGGCTCTTTCACACCTGTCTTACAACATAAGGGGAATGATAACAAACTTTTTAGAATGTATACCGAGGGGTACGTAGAGATTCCTTTCAAAGATTATCAAAAAATTCCGCCATTTGATGCTGAGACCAAGCGACTTGATCTATTTAACAAGTTAAACTCTATAGACGGACTTCCATTTTCTTCAGACAAAATTAGCCTTTATCCTAGCATTCCTCTTTCCATTCTCGGCAATGAGAGGGATTTAGCCAAGTTTTTTGAGGCATTCGAGTGGTTCATCCGAGAAGTTAGAACTTCATGAACCCGAAAATATGGAGCGACGGAGCTGAAATATGCGGCTGCGCGAGTTGCGCGAAGAGGTTAAAGCACGGCTTGATTATCGCTCCTTCTTCTTGCGCTACTGTCCGGAGGTGCGGGTCTCAGCCGGCACGAAGCTTCACGCCCGATGCCCGATCCCCGCGCATGGGCACAGCGGTAAGGGAAACCCTAGTCTATCCTTAGACCTGCAGCGCGGCCTCTTTCATTGCTTCTCGCGTGATGAGGGTGGCAGCGCGATCCGTTTCTATGAATTAATGCACAATGTTCCTTTCGCGCGCGCGGTGCAGGAGATGGCGCGCGCGGCGGGCATCGATGCGAAGAGCCGACAGTGCGCACTCGCCCTACGCTCCGCGCCCGACCTGGAGACGCCGGATGAAGCGCTCGAACCGCTCAACGCAGAGTGGATGAGCGTCATCTGCGAAGAGTTTCTGGAGGTCTGCCGCCGCGAGGAACAGGCCGAGGGCGTGCACTATCTTGCGCGCCGCGCTATTGATGCCAAAACAATGATGCGCGCCGGCGTTGTTTACTTCCCGCGCCGCGCATACCGGCGTGTGATGCGCCATATGCTTAATGCCTTCGCGCTTGAAGAGCTACAGCGGGGCGGCCTGTTTAATGCCGGAGCGCACCTGACATTTTATCGCCACCGGCTCCTCTTTCCGTTTTACGTTGAGGGACGGGCAGTCTATCTTCAGGCACGCACGACCGCCACAGGCGTCGAACCGCGCTGGCACAATATGCGTGGCGGCGTCCCGTCGCTCTACAACGCGGATGTGCTCGCCGGCCTCGTCAGCGGCGAGATAGTTTACCTCGTCGAAGGTTTCACCGACACGCTGACTCTGATGGCGCATGGCTTTGCGGCCGTCGGGCTGGTCGGCGCGGGCGGGTTCAAAGAAGAATGGCTCGCGCCGCTGGCCCGTTTTCATACCGTCGCCGCGCTCGACAGCGATGCTGCCGGCGAGCGGGCCACCGCGCGTTACCGGGAAATGTTCGCCGCGCGCGGGATGCCGCTCGCGCGCCTCAAGCTTCCATCCGATGTCAATGATTTTTTCCGCCGCCGCCAATCAGCGGCGCTCGAATTCGCTTTGTTAACTGAAGCGGCGCTCGAAAGGGCGAATGAAGAGGTGCGGGGAGTGGGAGACTAGGCGATCGCCATGTTATTACTGCTTCATCCCTGGCGTTTAAGCAGGTATAATCAACAGAGCGGCGATAAGACGTTTTTGTGTGCGAGAATGAGAAGCCGGGTAGACGGCAACGATCATGGCTGAGCAAATGAAAGAGGCGGCCAGGCCGGTGGCGGAACTCACCGTCACGGATAAGTTGCGTATGCTGCTGGATATCACGAAGAAGATCAGTCGTTCGCTTGACCTTCAGGAAGTCCTCAACTTGGTGATGGACACGCTCGGCTCGCTGATCCCTTATGATGCCGCGGGGATTTACGTCATTAAGAGCGATAAATCTGATGCGGACGGTGCGCCGAAGAATGAGCATCTTTTCCGCACAGAGGCGATGCGCGGCTATGACACGGACGAGTTGATAGAGCTTCGCCTGAAAGCGGGCGAGGGCATCATCGGTCACGTCGCCCAGACGGGTGAGCCCGTGATCTCGCCGGACGTCCGCCACGACCCCCGCTACGTGAATGCGCGGGAAGAGACGCGCTCCGAAATGGTCGCGCCGATCATCTCTAACGACGAGGTGATCGGCGTCTTTAATCTCGAAAGCGACCGCCTCAACGCCTACACGGACGACGATTTGCAGGTGCTTTTGCTGCTCGCCTCGCAGGTCGCCATCATCATCGAAAAGGTGATGCTGCATGAGCAGCTCATCGAGAAGAAACGTCTGGAAGGGCAACTCGAAGTCGCGCGCCAGGTTCAACTTGAGCTCCTTCCGTCGACCGACCCGCACATCGAAGGTTTCGACATCAGCGCCTACAATTTTCCGACCGAAGAGGTTTCGGGCGACTATTACGACTGGGTGCGGATCTTTGAAGACCAGATCGGGATCGTCGTCGCGGACGTGTCGGGCAAGGGCGTTCCGGCGGCCCTCCTGATGGCTTTCCTGCGCGCCAGTTTGCGCGCGGCGACGCACATCGGTTATGCGCCGCACATCTCGATGTCCAAGGTGAATTACCTGCTCTGGGAATCGATCGAGCGGAACCAGTTCGTCACGGCTTTTTACGGCGTGCTCGATGCTTCGAATAAAACGCTCGCCTACACGAACGCCGGGCATAACCCCCCGCTCCTGCTTGACGCGGAAGGCAACGCGCGTTTCATCGAGCGCGGCGGGCTGCCGCTCGGCATGTTCAGAGATACACGCTATTACGAGTATTATCTGGCCATCGAGCCGGGGCAGCTACTTGTGCTCTATACGGACGGGGCGACAGAGGCAACGGACGAGGGCGGAGAGGAGTACGGGCGCGACCGCTTGGAGCGTTCCGTAGGGGCGAGTCGTCACCTGCCCGCGCGCGAACTGATCAAAGCTATTTATAGGGATGTGCTGCAATGGACGGGCGGTCGCGGCGCGAATGACGACATTACATTTTTTGTCATCAAGGCCCTCTAATGAAGACAAAAGGTGGAAGGAAAAATGCAAAAGTACGGTAAATGCTGAATGTTATGGGACGGAGGATGAGAATTAAAAGACGAAAGGCAAAAGTGTAGCAGAGTTATCGCCTCACTTTTGCCTTTCGCCCTTTTACTTTGCCCTTAACTCAGTGCGCCGTCGCGGAGTTGTGCGCATGATCGCCGCCCGGCGCGAGCGGCGCGCGATAATCCCCAAAGTGAAAAGCAGCTTCGGTATCGGAAAAAGCGTAAACATCGAAACCGTAGGCATCCAGATAGGCCGCCAAATCATTCGGCGAAAGGAGAAAAACGGCGGGAGAGTAGCCCGCTTCGGCACGAATTTCCAGCAGGCGCTCGATCACTTCCAATGGAGCAAATACTCGCACGGGGTCTCGGTAAGTTGCCATAACTTTTCGCGCCTCACTTTCGTAATAATCGGGACGCCTTCCCGACCACACCAGGAATGGCTCCCTGACCTAACATTTGATGTACGCTGACCGTGTCGTGGTTGTTCACTGTCAACGTATATTTTTGGTCACAAAGCTTCACCGAAAGTTTGACGCTGCGTGCCACGTAAAAGTTTGAACTCGAGTTTATTTTATGAATCGCCGGGCATTTATCCGTCATTCGGTCGTTGCCGCTTACGCCGCCACGGCTGCCACTCCGCTGATGGGCGCGGCCGGAGAAACCCTTGATAGTTTCGCCACACCGCCCGCCCGCCGCACCTTAAGTACGGTCAGCAGTTTTACTTTTGCGCGCCTGCGCTACGCTTCGGGCAACTGGGACGCTGACCCCAAAATGCCATCAAATCTCCTGAATTCCCTCGTCGAATACACCTCAATCCGCGTCGAGCCGGACGAGCGCATCGTCGATGTCGGCTCCGCGCAGCTTTCCGCGTACCCCTTCGTTTACCTGACCGGTAATAAGCTCGTCCGCTTTACAGCCGCCGAACGCGCCAACCTGCGTCGCTACCTTCGCAACGGCGGATTCATGTTTGTTGACGACTGCAACCACGACGTGGACGGCACTTTCGCCAAAACTTTCGAGAGCGAGATTAAAGCGGTTCTCGACCGGCCGGGCGAAACTCTGCGCAAAATTCCAAAAGGGCACCCGCTTTATCACTCTTTCTTCGAGTTCCCCGAGGGCCCCCCACCTACTTCTCACGAATTGAACGGCTGGGGCGACAATCTGGTGCACGACTACCTGAAGGCGGTCGAAATAGATGGGCGCATCAGTGTGCTCTACTCCAATAAAGATTACGGCTGTGAATGGAATTATGACTGGGAGAACAAACGTTTCATCGCCAAAGACAACACGCGCTTTGGCGTCAATATCGTAGTTTACGCACTGACACACTGAGCTGATAAGTAATCGGCCGTCAGTAATCAGTAAAAGCTGATGGCTGGCTGCCGGTTGCCGACCACTGATTACTGAGTACTGAGCACCTTTATGAGTACGCCACAACAGCCGACCACGCCCTCACCGGCGGGCCCGACGCCTCCGGCGCCGAACTTCATGAGTGTTCTCCAGCGCATGCTGAGCGTCTCCGATAAGGTCAGCGACCTCATCTTCTCCCC
>CAYLJO010000180.1:9805-12825 GCA_964383905.1 uncultured Blastocatellaceae bacterium | reverse complement strand
TTATAGCTGGTCGTCAGTTGCCCCTCCGGCCCGTTTATCTTGACTCGTTAAGAAGAGAGATGCAAGCGCGCAGGGTCGGTTTTGCCTGCGCGGCATTTGGATTGCCGCGCAATTTTTATCAAAGATAATTCTGGAAGGGGCCTACCGCATGAGAAAAATGATTTCTCTACTTTTATTGCTGCTGCTGTCGGGTCAAACCACTCGTCTTCTAGCCGGTAACTATTCTCAGGAAGCAGCAAAAAATGTCCAACAGTCGCAACCCGCTGTCACCTCATTGAGCAACGAGGATGTGCTGCAGATGCTTAAAGTGGGCCTTTCGCCGGAAATCATCGTCACCAAGATCAAGACCTCGATCAGCAAATTTGATACGTCGCCCGCATCACTCGAAGGGCTCAAATCAGCCGGCGTACCCGACGCGGTGATCCTCGCAATGGTCAAGGCTTCAAATGGCCTGCCGGCTCATAGTCAGCCCACCGGCCTGGTCCCGCCCTTGAAAAATGTCGAGGTCAAATTGCCAAAGGGCACGCCGGTGGAGGTCGAGTCGGCTTTCAGCATAAGTAGCGCAGATGTGCAAAAAGAGAGTTTAATTAGCTTTCGGGTCGCGACCCCGGTAAAGGTGAACGGGATCACGGTCATCGACATTGGCGCATTAGCCACCGCGCGTGTCGTCAAAGCGAAAAAGGCCGGGCACTGGGGGCGCGCGGGACAACTCGCCTGGATCATGCAGGATGTTGTCGCTGTTGACGGGAAGCATATCCCGATTCAATCCTTGAGTGGCAGAACGAAGGGCGAAAGCAGAGCAGCGGAGGTCACCGCGAGGACGGCAGTGACCGGTGCCCTTCTCATCCCGGTTCTACCCATTGCCCCGATACTCGCGCCGATGATTCTCCTACAGGGATTCAGGAAAGGAAAAAACGCGATTCTTCCGGCCGGCAAACGCTTTGAGGTGCTCACTCAAGGAGACACAATAGTGACTGCCCCGGTGCCACGCTAAGTAAATGTGAAATTATGATGATTAGTAGGAAAGACAGAGCCCGCGATAGCGGGCGGTAGATAGTTGTAAGCCCTTGCCGATCCTGCTGATACGTAAGAAGCTAACAGCGAATTGCGAGAGAGGATAGAAGGGTATGGTTGAATCACTCACCCAGCCCGCGACAGCGGGCGGCAGACTTTAGCCCAGGGTGGAGCAAAGCGGAACCCTGGGGTACCGCACCCATAATCGATTGAGCCCACGAAGTGGGCGAAAGAATATAATGTGAAGAGGATTTCTTTCTAGAGCAAATTTTATTTACGCTGATCTCGTGTGGTTTCCATTTAGTTTCCGGCGGCAAAAGCCCATGAGCTCTTCAACCAGCACTTGTATGTAAGAGTAATTCACATACATAAGCGTTCGATGACGCGAGAGAGAATCGCCACGCACCGGTGAAGTTCCGCGACGGGGACGAACTCTCCCGTGCGATGTGCGACGCGGATGTTGCCGGGACCGAGGACGACTGCCTCCGCGCCAAGCTCAATCATCTGCGGCGCTTCGGTGCCGAAAGCAATCGTGCCCGGAGATTGCCCGGTCACTTCTTCGAGCAGACGTACGAGCGGAGAATCGGCGCTCGTCTCCACGCCATTATCAATGCGTAATGGCACAACCTCGCACTCAAAATCTGCGTCACGCCGCTTCTCGCTTTCAACCGCCTCCCTGACGAGATCAAGCACGCGCTCGGCTCGCTGCCCCGGCACGGGACGCCATTCTAGTGTCAAGCGGCACTCGCCGGCGATGATGTTCTTCGCCGTTCCGCCTTTGATGATGCCGACGTTGAGTGTGGTGTATGGCGGCTCAAAACCCTTGTGCTCATCCGCCTTGAGTCGTTCTGCAATCTCTTCGATGCGCGTGATGAGGCGGGCGGCGCGGAAATTGGCCGAAGCGCCGAGCGCCGGATACGCGCTGTGGGCTTCGCGCCCGCGCACAATGATCTCTGCCAGGCAGTAACCCTTCCCGGCGCGAACGGGCTGTAAGGATGTTGGCTCGCCGACGATACTGTAGCGGGCGCGCAAGCTTTGCCCTTCCGCAAGGCGTTTCGCGCCCAGGCATCCGATCTCTTCATCGGCCGTGAAGACGAGCGCGAGCGGGCGACGCAGATGCTTTATGTCAATTGCCTCAACCGCCGTCAGGGCGGCGGCGATGAAGCCTTTGGTGTCACAAGCGCCACGTCCGTAGAGCTTTTCATCACGCTCTGTGAGGCGCAGCGCATCCGTCCAAGACGGATCGTAAGGGACAGTGTCGGTGTGGCCGACGAGTGCCAGCTCGACATCAGGGGCAGAGGGTGACGAGCCACCGGCGAGCACAATCATATTCACTTTCTCAACGCCGTGTTCATCCGTGTAGGGAAGGCGCGTCACGTGAAGCACTGCCGCTTCGGCGCGCTCTGCCAGAAAACTAATAATCTCAACATTTGAGCGGGAAGAAACGGAGTCAATGGAAACCAGCTTCGCCAGCGTTTCAGTAACACTCATAAAGGCCCTTCTTACAGCGGAGACAGCAGTTGAGGCAGGCCGGTTTTGCACTGCTTCGCCCCAACCAACCATCCGGCAGTTTGTGTGAATGATTGTAGCTTCACAATATTAACGAAGAGAATTTAATTGGTAGGCTGCCAGATGTACTTGCCTGTCTTGTCTATATAACCCCTACCTGATTCTGTCATTACGAAGCCTATGCCATCAGTGAAACTTCCAGCTTCTTCATATTGCGGCCTGATTACTATCTCCCCTGTTTTGTCAATGTATCCCCATATACCGCCGATCTTTACACATGCAAGCCCTTCTGAAAACTCCCGCGCTTTTTCAAATTGTGGGCTTATGACGAATTTACCTTCTTTATCTACATAACCCCACTTCCGGTTTATCAATCTGCGTGCTCATTGCGAGAGCACCCGTTTTATCAATGAACCCCCACTTTTCTCCAATTACAACAGGCGCAAGCCTTTCTTTGAACCAAACGCCAAAATCAAATTGTGGCTGGATTACTACTT
>CAYLJO010000180.1:0-9705 GCA_964383905.1 uncultured Blastocatellaceae bacterium | reverse complement strand
TGTTCGTCTCAACTCCACAATCTCTGCTGAAGCGCCGTGAAGCCTTCCCCAATCTCACTTTGCGCATGGTGCTGCCCGTCTTCTATCACCAGCTTTCCGCCGACGCAGACTTCACGAATTGCTGTTCGCGAGAGGGAAAAGACGATGTTTGAAAGCAGGTCGTCCAGTGATGCGCCGACAATTGACGGGTCGAACAGATCGACCGTAAAGAAATCTGCGGGCCGGCCCGGCTCAAGCGCTCCGCCGGTTGCGCCGATGCTCTCCGCGCCGTAACGGGTCGCGCATTCTAACAGCCGGGCGGCGAGCGCTGAAGTCGCGTTCTCTTCCGGCGCGAGAACATTGCGCTCCAGCTTCTGCAGCCGGATGTGGTATTCGAGCTCACGCGCATCCTCGAGTAGATCTACCTGCGTGTGACTATCCGTACCGAGCGCAACCCGCACCCCCTCTTTGAAAAGCTTGTCGGCCGGGACAATCCCATCCCCGAGATTTCTTTCAGTCGTCGGGCAGGCGCAGACCATTGCCCCTGCACGCGCAAGCATTGTTAGCTCATCCGGCTCAACATGTATGACGTGGACGCCCGTGAAGCGTGGGCCGAGAAGGCCTTCGGCGTCGAGAACCGCGACGGGCGAGCGTCCGTACTCCTCAGTGCAGGCCGCAACCTCCGCGGGCTGCTCCGCGACGTGCATGTGAACAGGAAGCTCATGCTCGGCTCCGAAGCGGACTACCTCGTGTAAATAATCGAGGGGGACGGCGCGGATGCTGTGTGGCGCAAGGCCGACCCACGCATCTGCTTTTCCGGTTGGATGAAGATCGGCGATCAATTGCTCGACGCCGTGCAGATAAGTTTCCGGCTGCGCTTCGATGAAGCGAGACTGCCTCGGGTTCGGCTCGGTATTGTAGCCGGAGCGCGCGTAGGCCACGCGCAGCAGGGCGATGCGCAGGCCCACGTCACGCGCGGCGCGCACCACCTCTTTGGCGAGCGTGTTCGGATCCGTATACGGCTTCCCGTCAGGCGCGTGATGAATGTAATGAAACTCCCCGACCGCCGTGATGCCGCCGAGAGCCATTTCGAGGAAGGCCATTCGCGAGGCCTCATAAATGTCCTCCGGCGTCAGCCGCGCCGCCGCCGTGTACATCATCTCGCGCCACGTCCAGAAGGAATCACGCGCGTTTTCGGTGCGATGCTCCGTGCGCCCGCGGATCACCCGCTGGAAGGCATGCGAGTGCGCATTGATCAGGCCCGGCAGCATGGCGCGACCCTTCAGCCACATGATGCGGTAATCTTTAACCTCACCGGGCGGCGCCAGACGCGTGATGCGGCCCGATTCATCGTATACGAGGGCCAATTCGCGCTCGAAACGCCCGCCTGTATAAATGAAGTCGGGCAGCCATGCGATGCGCTCTTGCTCTCGCCCGCCGGCCATTAATTGATCTTCGTCCTGCACTGCTCCCTAATTGCCTGCGCGCTGTTTCTGCGAGGCTATCCAGGCCTCGACGTTGCGTTCGAGGATGTCGAGCGGCACGGCGCCGGAGCGCAGCACGACATCGTGAAATTCGCGCACGTCGAAAGCCGGCCCAAGCTCGCGGCCAGCTCGCGCGCGCAACTCTTTAATCTTGAGTTGGCCGATCTTGTAGGCCAGCGCCTGGCCCGGCATCGAAATGTAACGATCAATCTCGTTGACAACATCCAGTTCCTGCTTTGCCGCGTTCTCCAGAAAGAAGTTGATGGCACGCTGCCTGTCCCAGTGCATGTAGTGCATGCCCGTATCGACGACGAGCCGGACGGCTCGCCACATCTCATATGTGAGCTGGCCGAATTTTGCATATGGATCGTCGTATAGATTCATGTCTTCGCCAAGCGATTCGGCGTAGAGTCCCCAGCCTTCCACGAAAGCCGTGTAACCGGTATAGCGGCGGAAATTCGGCAACTCTCCCTGCTCCATCGCGAGCGCGATCTGCAGGTGATGGCCCGGCACGGATTCATGCAGCGTGAGCGCCATCATCTCCCACTTCGGGCGTGCCTCCGGCTTATAGAGATTAACGAAGTAGGTCCCGGCGCGTGATCCGTCGGCGGCCGGTTGCCGGTAATAAGCGGTTGTCGTGTCCGGCGCGATGGCCGCCGGGATCGGCTCAACACCGTAAGGCATGCGCGGCAGTGTCTTGAAGACCTTGATCAATTGCGGATCGATGCGCTTTGCCATCGCCTGGTAGGCTTCATAGAGATCATCCGGCGTCTGGTAATAAAAACGCTTGTCGGCGCGGAGGAATTTGAAGAAATCCTGAAGCGTTCCTTTAAAGCCGACCCCGTTCATGACGGCCTGCATCTCAGAGCGAATGCGCTGGACCTCGCGCTGGCCCAGCTCGTGTATCTCTCGCGGACTGAGATTGGTGGTGGTATACCGGCGGGCCAGGTAAGCGTATAACTCTTCGCCCTGCGGTATCTGCCATACGCCGACTTGATCGAAACAGGCCGGCAGATACTCGCTCACAAAGAACTGCTTCATACGCTTGTATGCTGGGACGACGCCGTAAGAGATCGCATCCTGGGCGGCGCGCGTGAGCCGCTCACGCTCCGTCACCGGAACGCTCGCAGGAAAATTCTTAAAAGGTCTGTAAAAAAGGCTGTCCTGCGGGTTGTCAACGATCTGCTTCTCAATTTGCCCAGGCACGCGCTGCATCACCGCCTTGGGCCACATGATGCGCGCCCGCATACCTTCACGCATCAGTTGGAGCGTCTGGTCCATGTGTGCGGGAAATGCCCGCAGACGCGCGATCCAGTCCTCGTAGTCTTTGACAGTCGTAAAACGCAGCGAATCGGCGAGCTCGTTTGCCGTCTGAATGCCCCCGCGCTGGTTGAGCGGCAACAGGTACAGCCGGTATTTATGGCCTTCAACATCGTTCTTATACTTTTCCTGGAACAGATCGTAATTCAACCGATCCTGCTCCGAGAGCTGATGGCGATCAATGCTCCCGAGGCGCGCGAGCACCTCCCGGTCGTGCTCGTGCCGCTTTTGAATGGCATCGAGGCTGAGATCCTCCCAGCGGTCGTTCCAGCGACGGTCTCCGAGCGATGAGGCCCACGTTGGATTCTGTTGCATCTGGTAATCCCACTCCTCGGCGAATAGCGCGCGGAGCGCTTGCGCTGTGGCGCTCTGTGAGTTCGTTTGCGCCTTGACCGGAAGCCACGACATAATAAAAGAAGCGACCAATAAGAGAAGAGAAGTTAGGGGACGCATTGACACCTCCGTTGATAGCCTGCCGGTCGCATGTCTTATTACCAAAGGGCTTAAAAGAGAAGACAATATAGCATGATGTTCCAGCCGCGCACGCCATCGATAGTAAGGTATTTACAACGCTTGCGACCTCTGCGCCTTGGCATGAAATCTCTGCCCCTAAAACTGCAAGAATGTGATGAAAAGTCAGAACCGACTGCCCAACTGCTTCCACCTTTTTTCTCCGTCTTCCTCTCGGGTCCTGCGGCGTCCTGCGGCGGTTCAAATCCCCTTCCGCTATCGTGTTGACGCAGTTAAGTAATTTTCCCGAGGATTCAGCAAGCACCTGTAAGCGGCAGGCCGGCATCTAAGGAGGCGTGAGTATAAGTACTAAGGACTGGAAGATTTACGCAAAATACGTCCGTCAGCACGCCCGCCGTTTTCTGGCGCAACGGGTGCAGGAATCACGTACGCCGATCCCGGCGGCCCCCTACCGGCCAACGCCCGCAAGTTGGAGTGACGATGCTCTCACGGTGGCGTGGCTCGGTCATGCCACCGTTCTCATAAACTTTTACGGCACGTGGCTGCTGACCGACCCCGCGTTGCGCTCGCATGTCGGCGTCAACGTCGCGGGCATTACTATCGGTCCCCGCCGGCTGGTTCAACCGGCGCTTAGCATCCCGGAACTTCCGCCTCTCGATGCCGTGCTCGTCTCGCACGCGCACATGGATCACTGCGACCTCGGCACGCTGCGGCGTCTCCCGCGCAAGACACACGCGGTGGTCCAGCGTGGCAATCATGATCTGGTGCGCCGCTTTAAACAGGTCTCCGAGCTGTCCTGGGGAGAATTCGTTGAGATCAACGGCGCGCGCATTGAAGCAATAGAAGTGAACCATTGGGGCGCACGCAAGCTGACCGACAAAGATCGTGGCTACGGCGGTTTTCTGATCTCGAAGAATGATCGGGCAATCGTCTTCGGCGGCGACACTGCTTATACCAAAACCTTTGCCCGCCTGCACCAGCGTGTCCAAATCGATCTCGCGATCTTGCCGATCGGCGCGTATGACCCCTACGTTTACGTCCACGCCAATCCCGAACAGGCGTGGGCGATGCGGCGCGAGATGGGCGCACGCTACATCCTGCCGATGCACCACTCGACATTCCGCCTCAGCCGCGAGCCCGTCAATGAACCCATCACGCGGCTGCTCGCCGCAGCCGGAAATGAACGCTGGCGCGTCGCAGTCTGTGAACCCGGGCAGACGTGGACACTCGCCGAAGAGGATGCCCGAATAGAAGTAGCCTGTTGAAGCTCCTCGGTGCGCTCGCGTCAGGAGCAGTGGCCGGGATAAGATGCTGGCATGCTCTTCATACATCGGGGAGTAATCGCTGCGCCCAGATCCCTTGCCTGCATGGCGCACGTCTTCGCCTGTGCGTTCATTTGTGTGTGTGCATTCAGCCCGCAGGTATCTGCTTCACCGGAGGCATTAGGTCAGGGATTGTATGTGGAGGGTACCGTGCTGGACCAGTCGGGCGCGCCCGTCGCCGGCGCTCAAGTTTCTTTGAGGGATGGGACATCAGTCATAGCTCAGATGAAGACCGACGCCGACGGGAAATTTGTCTTTAACGCGGTGCCGGTGCGAACCGCTACGCTCACTGTCCACGCGCCTGGTTTTTCAGAGTTCGAGCAAAAATGGACGGCCCAAGAAGGCAACAGATCGGGCTTGCAAATCCTGCTCGCGCCCGCGCCCATCTCCGAAGACGTGACCGTCACGGCAACGCGCACCGAGACGCGCCTGGGCGAGACGGCGGCGAGCGTCGTCATACTATCACGGGCGGAGCTTTCCGCGACGGCGGCTGTCACCATTGACGACGCGCTCCGGCAGGTGCCGGGCTTCCAATTATTTCGCCGCTCGGGAAGTCGCACCGCCAACCCGACCTCGCAGGGCGTGAGCCTCCGTGGCGTCGGCGCCAGTGGGGCGAGCCGCACAGTCGTGCTCGCCGACGGCATCCCGCTCAATGACCCCTTCGGCGGGTGGGTCTACTGGGGCCGCGTCCCGCGCGAGTCGGTGAGCCGGATCGAAGTGCTGCGCGGAGGGGCGTCCAACCTTTACGGCAGTGACGCCCTTAGCGGCGTCATCGACATCATCACACGTAAGGCGACGTCTCCGGTCCTCTCTGTGGAAGCATCCTACGGCAATGAGCAGACACCTGACGCCTCGCTCTTTGTCGGCGGAAGCCGCCGGGGGTGGGGCGCGAGGCTGGCGGCGGAGATGTTCCGCACAGGCGGTTATGTCCTCGTTAACGAAAGGGAGCGTGGCCGCGTCGACACTCCCGCGGGGTCGCGCCACTCCGTGTTTAATCTCACGCTCGAACGACAGATCACAAAAAATGGGCGCGTGTTCGTCACCGGATCCTATTACCGAGAGTCGCGCGCCAACGGGACGCCGCTGCAAACTAACCGCACACATCTGCGCCAGTTGAGCGCAGGCGGCGACTGGCAATCCGAACGTACCGGCACTCTCTCATTGCGGGCTTATGGCGGCACGGAGCTCTTCGATCAAAACTTCTCGGTCGTTTCAGCCGACCGGAACGGCGAGTCGCTGGCGCGCCTTCAGCGCGTCCCGGTCCAGGCCGTGGGCTTCACCGCTCAATGGTCGCGTCCCGCCGGCAACAATCACACGCTCGTCGCCGGGTTTGAAGGCCGTGAAGTACGAGGCGCAAGCGGCGAGCTCGTTTTTGTCCAGAACAGGCCGTCCTCGTTTGTCGATGCCGGCGGGCGCGAGCGATCTGCCGGCGTCTTCGTTGAAGACATCATCCGCGTCACCTCGCGCTTGTTCGTCACCGGGGGGGCGCGGGTTGATCACTGGCGCAATTACGCGGCGCAGGCTATCACACACTCCGTCAGGCAGGGAGACCCCACAGCAGTCAATATTTTCCCCGACCGCACCGAGACAGCTTTTAGCCCGCAGTTATCCGCTCTTTACAAACTCACCGACAAGGTGTCCCTCACCGCGTCAGCCTACCGCGCATTTCGCGCGCCGACGCTCAACGAATTATATAGATCATTTAGGGTCGGCAATGTCCTGACGCTTGCCAATGAAAAGCTGCGCGCCGAGCGGTTAACGGGCGGCGAGGCCGGCGCAAACGTCGCCCCATTCCATCAAAGGCTCAATCTTCGCGGGACACTGTTTTGGGCGGAGGTCACGCGCCCCGTTGCTAACGTGACGCTGAGTGTTTCTCCGAATCTCATCACGCGGGAGCGGCAGAATCTCGGCCGCACGCGCTCGCGGGGTCTGGAGTTGGAGGCGGACGCACGCCTCACAGATCATTGGTCTATCTCAGGCGGCTACCTTTTCGCCGACGCCAGGGTCACGAGATTCCCGGCCGAGATTGCTCTTGAAGGGCTACTCATCCCGCAGGTCGCGCGTCACCAGCTGACTTTCCAGATACGCCACATGGATCCCGCGCGCCTCACGCTCGGCTTACAGGGCCGTTTGACGGGGGCGCAGTTTGATGACGATCAGAACCGCTTTCGACTTGACCGCTATTTCACGCTCGACGCATTCGCATCGCACCGCATCGCGCGGGGTGTCGAGCCGTTCGTCGCCGCTGAAAACCTATTTAACCGGCGCTATGCCATCGGTCGCACGCCGGTCACCACCGTGGGGCCGCCGCTGTTTCTGCGGGTCGGCCTCAGGCTGCGCTTCGGCTCGCTGTAAAAAATCAATAGATCCAATAATGCCTCTATCACGGCAGCCTGGATAGCATCGTGTGGGATGGATAAATACCCCGTCGGGCGATGGAAGCTGGCGAATCCGTAGCGAGAAGTATGGGGTGGCGGCGAAAACAGTGATATATTCGCGTTCAGAGCCGCGTCAAGGATCTTACGGTGTAGCTAAGTAAATGACTGAAGGAATGCTGCCTGGCTTTCGCATACTCAGATTATTGAGTTCCCCGTGGAGGTAATTTCATGCTGCCGGCCCGTACCATAAACAAAACAGCACTGCTATCGCTGCTGGTTGTCTCTACGCTCACAGCGTCGGCCGTCGGTGCGGCGGCACAGCAGTCCAAACTGGGAAAGGTCGATTTTCCGACCTCCGGCTCCGAGCAGGCGAAGGCCCATTTCCTGAGGGGAGTCGCCGCGCTCCACTCCTTCTGGTTTGAAGAAGCGCTTGATGAGTTTCGCGAATCCACGAAGGCCGATCCTGGCTTTATGATGGGTTACTGGGGCGAAGCGATGGCGTACAACCATCCGCTCTGGGCAGAACAGGACACAGAAGCCGCGAGAAAAGTCCTCGCCAAAATCAGTGATAATCCCAAGCTGACAGAAAGAGAGCGGGCTTACTTGAACGCGGTCAGGGTTCTGTATGGTGAAGGCGATAAGCTGACCCGCGACATCGCCTACTCCGCCGCGATGGAGAAGATTTACAAGGCATACCCGGACGATTTAGAGGCCGCCTCTCTTTATGCGCTCTCGCTGCTGGGGACAGTCCGCCCCGGTGATAAAGGATTCCGGCGTCAAATGCAGGCCGGGGCGATTGCCCTGGATGTTTACCGGAAGAACCCGGATCATCCGGGCGCGGCCCACTACATTATTCATGCCTTCGATGACCCGGAGCACGCCATCCTGGCGCTCCCCGCTGCCCGTCGCTACAGCGAGATCGCTCCGGAAGCGCATCACGCCCGTCACATGCCATCCCACATCTTCCTTCAACTGGGGATGTGGCCGGAGGCAGCGGCCTCCAACGAATCAGCGTGGGCGGTCTCGGATGCCTGGGTAAAGCGCAAGGGCCTTTCCATCACCCATCGCGATTATCACAGCCTCCACTGGCTGCTCTACGTCTACCTGCAGCAGGGCCGCTACGGCAAGGCCGAGGAGTTGCTCGGGCTGATGCGCCGGGCGATTGTCGAATCCGATGATCGGCGCATGCTTGAGCGGGCTTACGCCGAAATGGCGGCAGCGTTTGTTGTCGGAACCGAGCGCTGGGACGCGGCGGCAAAGATCTTCGATACAATCGGGGCGAAACCCGAGAGCCAATCAATGTACGAAGGCGTCACAACTCAGCCCCCCGCCCATTGCACGGCGCAGAGGCTATCGGAAGCCAGAGCAGCTACTACCACGCCGTCGCGCAGCAAGATCCTCGCCATCTTTATACAGGGTATGGCAGCGGCAACGGACAATCGCGTGAGCGCTGAGAAGAGCATTGATGAGTTGCGAGCAGTCCGCAAGCAGCTTGTCGATTCGGGAGAACCTTACCGTGCGAAGATAGTAGGTGTTATGGAATTGGAGGTGGCCGCCGCCAGTCGCGCATCGAAGGGAGACTACGACGAAGCTATTAAATTGATGAGGCAGGCGACCTCCATAGAGGAAGAGATGTCACCGCCTTCAGGGCCGCCCGACGTGATCAAGCCCTCTCATGAATTGCTCGGCGAGATTCTGTTGCGCGCGGGCCGCCCCAAAGAGGCCGGGCACGAGTTTGAAACCGCCCTGTTGCGGCAACCGAACCGGGCACGGTCGCTGCTCGGCGCTGCACGCGCCGCCGCGCAGAGCGGCGATAGCCGGGCTGCTCTCTCCGCTTACTCGAATTTATTGCGGGTGTGGGGCGGGGCAGACGGACAATTGGCTGAGCTACGAGAGGCGCGGAATTACCACGAGCAGGCGAGCACACGTTAGCCGAGTGGTAACGACGATCCTCTGACGGCAAAGTTAATGAAGGGGATGAGATCGCGCTTCCCATCGTGCTGCGCAATTACCTCGACAAAACGCAGGTGGTTGATTTTGAGATCAAGCCAGAGGGCTGGTTTACGCTGCTCGGACCGGCGCGCAAACGCGCCGAGGTGGTGGCGGGCGCTGCCGTGCGGGAGACGTTCGATTTTCGCGCTGTCGCCTCCATCCACGATGGCAAGCAGCGGATCAACGCCACCGGCACGGAGGCAAGCGACGCCATTGAGAAACCAATCACCGTTCACCCTAACGGTGAAGAGATAGTAAAAACGGCGAGCCAAATCATGGGGGATACGGCGGCGCTGGAAATCAGCTTCCCCGCGGAGACGATTCGCGGCTCGACGCGCGCAGAGTTGAAATTTTACCCGAACTTGATGGCCCACGTGATCGAAAGCATCGAAGGGGCCATGGAGCGCCCGCATGGCTGCGGCGAGCAAACCATCTCTTCGACTTATCCGAGCCTGCTGGTACTCCGCTATTACGGGCACAACGGTAAGGATGGGCCGGTTACGGCAAAGGCTCAACGCTACACGCAGGAAGGCTATGAGCGTCTACTCAATTACCGCGTGGAGAGCGGAGGGTTTTCATACTGGGGGCGCGGCGATGAAGCCGATTTGGCGCTTACGGCTTACGCCTTAAGATTTCTCACCGACGCGCGCGAATTTATCGCGGTTGACGAAGACCTCATCAAAGAGGCGCACGCATGGCTCGTCAAACAACAAAAGGCCGACGGCAGTTGGTCTCCGAATAACCGTTGGCAGAGCGCCG
>CAYLJO010000179.1:0-12975 GCA_964383905.1 uncultured Blastocatellaceae bacterium | reverse complement strand
TCCACAAACGATACCGACGGGCAATAGCAACATCCGTGCGACCCGCTTTATCATAGAGCCTCAGGAAACGGCGCGGGCGGTTTTGCCCGTCGTTGATGAAGCGCGGTGGCGGTTCGGGCGTGCTGTATCGCCACACGACCCGCTCAGTCTCTACGGGCCCAACCCACGTCTTTTCGAGGCGCTAGCAGGCATCGCGCTGTAACTATTCAACTCATCCTCGACCTACCTGGGTATTAGTGATCTAGCCCTGACCCTGGGCGGCCCCCTTGTCTCACCAGTCGGCGGGACTTCTGACAGCCTTGCCGCCCTTCTTCAGCATGTTCGTGTCAATCATAGTCGAGACGTCCTTGTGGCCGAGCAGCTCCTAGTCGGGTAGCAGGGCGACAGTGCAGCCACCCCGCCCCCTCAGACCCGTGCAAATCAAATCTCTGCCACAAAAGGAGTCCGGGTGGTGTTTTCACCTATAGAGGGTTGAGGGTAAGCGAAGGTGGGGTGTTTTGATGAACTATGTTCACCTAAAAACGGTGGGCAATGATCGTGCGGATGTCGGAGCCTGCTTCCAGCAGGGTGCGTGGCGAAGCAGTGACGTAGCGTGTGGCAGCTTGCCCGCTTATCTACACCGGCAGCCTCAACCGCTCGTTAACAGTTCACTGTTTTTCACCGTCTTTTGAATTGTCCCCCATGCGTTGAAATGATCGCTCTCTGTCTGACGATCGATGAAAAAACATCTTCCTGCTCCTGCTTTTGCGCTGCTGTTGAGCTTTTTCGGAATTTCGACCTCCGCCCGCGCCGAATCCAATTCGTGGGTACTGGGAAGGAAAAGCAACATGTTGCTCCCTCAAATAAACAAAAGCCTTAGTTTGCTACTGATTATAACGAGTCCATGGCTGCCGGGTTTTGTAGCTGCCGCCAATTTACCAGTACCAGACACTATCGCCACACCAATTCAAGAAACGCGCTTTGTTACGTTGGGTGGTATTGAACAGTGGATCACCATTCGCGGTGTTAACCGTGCCAATCCCGTGCTGTTAGTGGTACATGGCGGGCCAGGCGATGCGCAGTCTTCTTTGCGCAGCACTTACGCTGTCTATGAAAAAGAGTTCACGATTGTTCAGTGGGATCAGCGCGGTGCCGGCAAAACCTACACCAGGAATCCTCACTCGCCGCCCGAGCCTGAGCGTGTCGAGTCGGATGGCATCGAACTCACCCAGTATTTATGCGATTATCTGGCAAAGAAAAAGATCTTGCTGCTGGGCCATTCCTGGGGGAGCCATCTAGGCATCGGCATGGTTCAGCGTCGTCCGGAATTGTTTGCCGCTTACATTGGCACGGGACAGGTAGGGAGTTGGCGCGCCAATGTTCAGGCGCAGTTCGATTTTCTGCTCGCCAAAGCACGCGCCGCTCATGACCGCAAGAGGGTAGAGCAATTAGAAGCCATCGGCACGCCGGACCCAACCAACGCGGCGCAGTATTTTTCCTGGTGGAGTATACACAACCCCTATATGTCGCAGGATGATGCCAAGTGGTTTGAAGACCTGGGGCGAATCGTTCGATCAAGCCCGGAGTTTACCGAGGAGTATATGAAGGCGCTGGGCGAAGGCATGAGCTACTCCGGGCGCACCACGCTAAGCGCGATGCTCGCCACCGAGCTGCCAACCACAGCCAATATATTAAAGGTTCCCTTCTACGTGATTCAGGGCAAGGAAGATATGGTCACGCCAACATCCGTCGCGGTGAAATACTTTAATGTCGTGAAAGCGCCGAAGAAGAGACTAATTCTCATCGAGCACGCGGGTCATTTTGCGCTCGTCACGCATCGCGAGGAATTCTTAGCGGCACTGGTTAAATATGTGCGACCGCTGGCGATAAAGAGCGAGTGACCCTAAGAATGATCCGTGGCGCAATGACAGCGAGGGGAATGCAAGCGCAGACCGCGAGCGCGTTGAGGAAGTCCTATGAGGCCTCGGGGCTGAGGGGGTTCTGGCAGAAGAAGCTCGGCCTCTTAAGAGAGGAAGCGAAACGGCGATACATCCCACCCTCGGAATTTGCCGACATCTATGCGCGCCTGGGCGAGAAAGATCAGGCGTTTACCTGGCTGGAGAAGGAATACGCGATGCATGACGGGTGGCTAGTACTCCTCAAAGTGCATCCTAAATACGACAGCCTGCGCTCGGACCCACGTTTTGCTGAACTGCTGCGACGAGTCGGGCTATCGCAATAAGGTAATGGATGAAGTCAGTCAATTTCTGAGTCATCAAAATTGATACTGCTGGCGAATGTGTGCCGAGAACGCGCGAGATCAGATCGAGCGCGATGCTGCGCGAGAGATGGAGGCAGGCCCTCCGAAGTCGGCTTGCGAGAGCAGATTGCCCCTGGTGGTCCGGCGAAAGTGATCTTGGCGCTCCCCCAGGATTGCTCCATCATTCGTTCACCGGTGGTCGGGCACCGCACGGTAAAGGACAGAGGCATGTGGAGGCAGAGTAATTTCCAGAGAGGCGGCCGACCCCATTTCCGCGCGCTTCCACAAATCGCGGAGTTTGTAACTCGGAGCCGCTAGACCGAGATCACTCCAGGCGTAATGAACAGTTTGCGCCCGATCGCTAATGTTGAAGGCTGCGACATAGGAGTCTTTGCCGGAATCGGCCAGCACCGTCACGACATACTCCGGCTCGACCCACACGTCCGGGACGAGCCGCGAGTCAACACGCGCCGGTTGATGAGGGGCCTTCGCCCTATCCAACAGCTCCCTCATCCCCGACTTCCGAAGCGCTAACTTCCGAAGCGCATTTGAGAACCGCTATAAGAATCATGTGCCGCCAACAGCATTAAGACACAATAATTTCGGAAGGGCTTCGAGATAAGAATTTGACGCCTTCCGGCAATAATTGATGCTACTTTGAATGGAGGTTATTAAAATATGTTAAAAAGGCGGGCGCTCGTTGTCACCTTTGCGTTATTCACTCTCGCTGTTGTTAGTCCTGATGCCCTGGCGCAGGCGAGGACTGCCCCCCCCATCCAGGCGGCGACCCGCACCCAGGTCTTACTGGCCGATGAGGCCCGTCACCAACTACTAATGCTGCCCTACTACGGCGTCTTCGACTGGCTCGATGGCCAGGTCTTGCCCGATGACAGCGTCGTCCTGCGCGGTCAGGTAGTAAGACCGACGACCAAATCAGAGGCCGTCGCCCGCGTTCGCAGCATCCAGGGGGTCACGCGCGTAGACGATCAGATCGAGGTGCTGCCCCTGTCGCCCAACGATGACCGGCTGCGGCTGGCGCTCTTCCGCCGGCTGTTCAGCTTTAACTCGCCGCTCTTCCGCTACGCGACGCAGGCCGTGCCGCCCATCCACATCATTGTCAGGAACGGTCGGGCGACGCTCAAGGGGGTGGTGGCGAATAAAGGCGATAGCAATTTGGCCTACATCAGGGCGCGGACTGTGCCGGGACTCTTCGATGTGAAGAATGAGTTGCAGGTTGAGGGCGAGCGGCCGAGGTAGAAGGCGCCCCGTTGGTAATCAATCACCGGCAGAGGCGCTGTCGCTTACTGGAATGCGTTAGACAAAGGAGGGGGATACATGCAACTGGCGGACAAAGTGGCGCTTATTACCGGCGCCGGCTCTGGTATCGGCAAGGCGGCAGCCTTGCTATTGGCCAAAGAGGGAGCAAAGGTCGCCGCGCTCGGACGCACCGAGGATGAGCTTATCCAGATCGTCAGGAAGATAGAGCAGAGCCGTGGGCAAGCGATCCCTGTGATTGCAGACGTCTCGCGGCCCGACCAGATGCGGCAGGCTATTGAGCGGATCATCGATCAATGGGATCGTCTTGATATTGTCTTCGCCAATGCCGGGATCAACGGAGTATGGGCGCCACTGGAAGAACTGGCGCCGGAGGAATGGGACCGGACGCTAAACGTCAATCTGAAGGGCACATTTCTGACCGTCAAGTACGCCGTCCCTTATCTCAAAAAGCAGGGCGGGTCAGTGATCATTACAGCCTCAGTCAACGGCACGCGGATGTTCAGCAACACAGGCGCGACCGCCTACGCCTGCTCCAAGGCTGCTCAGGTTGCTTTCGCTAAAATGGCCGCCCTTGAGCTGGCTACGCATCATGTCCGTGTCAACGTTATCTGTCCCGGCGCGATCAAAACCGAGATCGATGAGAATACCGAGAAGCGTGATCTGGAAGATGTGCGTGCGCCCGTCGAGTTTCCGGAAGGGGAGATCCCGCTGACTCACGGTGAGCCCGGAACGGCCGAGCAGGTAGCTCAACTGGTACTCTTCCTGGCTTCCGGCGCTTCGAGCCACATTTCCGGCACCGAAGTTTGGATCGACGGCGCACAGTCGCTGCTTCAGGGGTGAGGAAACAATCCAGAAGCGGATGGGGTGATGAGATTCGTCGAGGACTTCACCCCGCCGTCCAAAGGTCGCTCCGTTGCTCGACCCGCGCTGGCAGATGAAAAGGTATTGCTGCGCTGCCGCCGCCCGCACCTGACCCGCTGCCTAAAGTCGCGGCAGGACTTGGAATTGCTGCACCGGCCGGCACCGCCATTACCATCGCAGTCCGGCGCAGCAGTGAGTAGGTACGGGGTGGAAGCTATTCAGGAGGACTCCGGCGTTCCTGCTATTATTAGTTCTTTGCGATCGCCCGGCGGGCTTGCCGGCTAATCATTTCGCTGCAAATCTGTGGCCATTGGCGCTCAAATTCTCCCTCTGTCGCAGACCCGCGGCTGAGAAATTGAGCGCGCGCCTCTTCTTTCATTCGCTCTAAGGCGGCTGCTTCCGCCCGCGACTGCGCCCGCGCCTGCTCTACGATCTTTAATTCTGCCTCGATGATATGGCGGTCTGGGTATTTCCGCACGTCAGGGCACATAATCCCCCCTCGATTACTTCGGTTGCGTGATATGAACCTGCGATTTTCCTACCGCTCACCCCTTCCGCAAAAAGTCTTACGCAATATCACGCCACTAGAGCCGGTACACTTCGACCCGTAAAGCAGCAGGTGCTATCAGGGTCGAAGGCGCGTCACAGTGCAAGGAGGCCCGCACAACTCACTCCTATGTGACTGATCCTTTACATAAAACTAACGGGAGTGGAAATCTTGTCAACAGCCATGTAGGTCTAACGGGCGCGAGGGACTCGCTAGACGAGCATTCGGTATGCTTATAGAGTTAATACCCTTTGACCGGAAATGTCAATCGGAAATTCTGAAGGTGGAGAAGGCCAGGATTACCAAGCGGGTTTATCCGCATCTGCTCAGGCATTCGGTCGCGACCACCTTGCTGGAGCGCGGGATGCCGATTGAGCAGATTCAGAGGTTTCTCGGCCACTCGAAATTAGAAACGACACAAATCTACGCTCAGTCAACCACCGAGATGTTGAAAGAGAGCTACCGGCGAGCGCGCACAGAGTGATTTCACTCTGTGCTTGATTTGATGTCGCATAGTGGCAATGACCCGATACATAATAATTCATAATTGATGAGAGGCCCGTGGCGACCTTCGAGCCAGGGTCCACGCGCACGCTCTTCAAAACGCACGGCCCAATCGAACGGCTCGACCTGATGGCGGCCTCTCCCATGTTTTCTCAACTGTTAGTCGGGACTGTAGCTGATTCGTTACCTCACCTGCCGCTCCCGGAGACGAATCGCGCGGCCACTTCGGCGACACGCCTGCCCTGGAAGCGCGCCGCCGCCAGCGTTACCTCGTCCGGCTTGAGTGCGCCGTTGTTCGAGGTGAACGACGTGCCATACGGGTTGCCCGACTGGAACTGGATCGGATCAGCGTAACCGGGGCCGACGATGATCGCGCCCCAGTGATAAAAGGT
The DNA here is from genome assembly GCA_964383905.1 of uncultured Blastocatellaceae bacterium. GTDB lineage: Bacteria > Acidobacteriota > Blastocatellia > Pyrinomonadales > Pyrinomonadaceae > CAYLJO01. The sequence goes on along the minus strand of CAYLJO010000179.1, from coordinate 7,154 downwards.
CGTGTTGAGGTTGACGATGGTCGTCTCCTGCCCGCCGTGCGAGGTACCCGTGCTGGTGAACCCCGAGCAGACCTTGTTGACCAGTGCGCCCCTTGCCCACAGGCCGCCCGTCATGTCGAGGAACTGCTTGAGCTGTGCCGTCGGTAGTCCGTAGCGCGTCGGCGTGCCGAAGATAATGGCGTCGGCCCATTCGAGGTCGTCGTTCGTCGCCTCCTCCACGTCCTGCGTTTCCAGGTGGTGCGCCGCCCAGCCCGCGTTGGATTTGATCGCCTCCGCGGGCGCGAGTTCGTGCACCTTGCGGAAGCGCACCTCCGCGCCGGCTGCAAGTGCGCCTGCCTCTATCGCGCGTGCCAACGCGTAGGTCGTGCCCGTTGCGCTGTAGTAAATGACTGCGAGTTTAACTGCCATTGATCTTTCCTCCTCTGAATAATGAAAGTTGAGCTTTGAGCCCCGGCCGATATTGAATCGTGCCGTCTCGCACTTTCCGCAATTAAGCCAGGTCAAACAAAATTAGTTCGCTGTCCGCGCTGGCCCGAATAGCCAATGCGCTTTCTTCGCTGACTGCGGCGCCGTCCCCGGCACCCAGCTTGTTTCCGTTCATCTCGACCGTGCCTTTGATGACTTGCAGCCAGGCGTGCCTGCCCGGGCCGAGTTGGTGTTCGACCTCGTCGCCGTTCCTGAGAACGGCGTTATAGACTGACACGTCCTGGTGAATTTTCAAAGACCCTTCGCGCCCGTCACGCGACGCGATCAGTTTCAGCTTGCCGGTCTTCTCCTCCGGCGCGAACAGCTTCTGCTCATAGCCCGGAGCGATGCCCTCGACTTCGGGCAGAATCCAGATTTGATAAAAGTGAACGGGCTCTGTCCGCGAAGCATTAGCCTCACTGTGGTGCACGCCCGTGCCGGCGCTCATGCGTTGCCATTCGTGCGGACGAATAACTTCGCCGTGGCCCATGCTGTCCTGATGCTTGAGCCCGCCCGACACGACGTAAGACAGGATCTCCATGTCCCGGTGCCCGTGCGGACCGAAGCCCTGCCCCGGAGCGACGCGGTCTTCGTTGATCACGCGCAGGTCACGGAAGCCCATGTGACGCGGGTCGTAGTAATCGCTGAATGAAAATGTGTGGCGGGTGTTGAGCCAGCCGTGATTGCCACCGCCCCGTTCGTTAGCCGGTCTGATTTTAATCATTGTCTTTTCTCCTTTTAGCTTTCGCTATGTCATTTGTAGGTTCTGCCGTCTTTTCAAACCAGCGTACTTGTTATAATGCTAGTCGTTATAACAAGTATTGCCGCAAAAAATTAACCGGATCTGTTCCGCGCCGCCTCGAGTAATTTGCCCAAGCGTGCGAGTTGCTTTTCCCCAAGGTGGCCCAGCTGACTGCGATGGGTCTCGGCAATCGGCTTATCGAGCTCTGCCAGAACCCGTAGCCCTTCGTCCGTGATGCGTGTCACGATACGGCGGCGGTCTTTCGTCTCGCGCTCTCTGGAGATCAACCCCCGGGCTTCGAGGCGGTCGAGCAGCCTGGTGATGTCAGAGTCTTTCGTCACCATCCTCTCGCCGACCTCGCTACAGGAAGCGCCGTCACGTCCTGCACCGCGCAGAATTCTGAGTGCGTTGTACTGCGTCGGCGTCAGGTCGAACCGGCCGAGCGTCTCAGCCACGCCACGCGAAAGCCTTTCAACCGTGCGCAGCATACTCAAGTAAACGTCTTCTTCGCGGCTGCCGAACTGCCTGGTTGGCTTCAGCTCTTTTTGATTCCTCGCATTCACAGGAAAATAATATACCCGTTATAACGACTATTGTCAAGAGGAGAATTGAAGGCGCAGGGTGGGAACTCCATTTGCAAGTCGAATGCGAAAGCGGAAAAAGGAGATGAAGGGCTCCCGCCACGAAGAGATCTTCAACTTGAAGGGTGAGATGATCAACCACAATCAGCAAAATATGGCAGCCCAACAGACGAGCGGTGCCGGTCCCGTTTCTCGGATAAATGAACGACGATTTAGAGAGCCTCGAGTTTATGACGGTGAGCAGTCCATCACGCCGGGCGTGCCCGCGTGGCGAAAAGAATTCCGCTGAGCCTGAAACCGAAACTGCAAATGGTCGTCATGTTTAAGAATTGAGTGACGAGCAGAGCGCCGCGCGAATGGGTTTGCCGGCCATAGGATCGCGTCGAAATTATCTCTCATCGCCGTCGGCCACAGGGCCGGCATCGGAGCTGTTAACTACTAGCCGCTCCCAGCGCAGATGAGGAAGCCGGTCGCATCCTGATCCAAAAGTATTCGAGGAGAATCACATGATTCGCCTGATTACCGGCATCACCCTGCTCGCCCTCGCCGCGGCTTTGTCCGCCCTGGCAACACTTTTTGAGAGTCATCGTCGTGAGGAAAACTGATCCCACCAACATAGCCGGCGCAAGACAACTCGAATGTTAACGCGGCGTGGGCAGGCTATCAACATCCCGCCTGAATTTCTTAAGCTTTCCCCTGTGCCCCTCCCGGTCCCTCCGTAGTTCTAACCGCTTAAAGTAAGAATCTCGACTAGCTGATCCCATCAAGACGTAGTAATATAGCTCTTGATAATAAACTTCTTAACAAAAAATCACGGGGATGAGCAGGGCCAATCAAAATCGTCAAACGAATACCGACAGAAGAGAGCACCTCTATCTGGAGCGAATGAGCCATCACCGCCGGAGCTATCCGGAGTTTCATTGGCCGTCGGTCGAAGTGCTCCTTAACCTGATCTACACGGGCGACGTTATTCAAACCTATATCTCCCGTCACATGGATAAGTACGGGTTATCGGCAACCGCGTTTAATGTGCTGATGATCCTCAGCCGCTGTGAGGACAAAGGATGTCCGATGCATGAACTGAGCGAGTTGTTGCTGGTCACGCGGGCGAATATCACCGGGCTGGTAGACAGCCTGGAGAAAAAGGGGCTGGTCGAGCGAAACAATGTTGCCGGCGATAGGCGGATGCGTCTTGCGCGTATTACGAAAGCCGGTGAGGAGTTGTTGGAGAAAATACTGCCTCAGCACTATGTGAACATCCGTGCGATGCTGAGCGGCCTCACCAACCCGGAGAAGGATATGTTGAGTAAGCTTTTGACGAAGCTACGCCACCGCGCGCAACACTGGATTGAAACTCAAAGCGCCCGGAAAACCACTTGACTCTTTACCGAACGTAATTAACCGTCTACAACCCGCAAGTTGTGGCCCTCGTTATCCATCTTTCAACAACTTCTTCGAGCGCCGAGCCGATCACGGACATGATTAACTTCTTGACAGTTTACTTCTTAAACACAATAATAAGCCCAAATTTCAATGACGGATCGTGACGTTAGCGCGGCTTGCCGTGGAATAGAACCATTTGACAAAGTTGATGCCGCGAATGAAGACTTGGCGGCCCAATCCCATTTCAGAGGTGACCCGCGCGACGGGAGCGTCGCCGGCCTTTGACCGGCTTGCGCCCGGCGCGTCAAAGCATCCGGTAGTTGCCGGACAATTAGCCGGTGGGAAGAAAGTACGAGGGATGAAGATCAGCTCACAGGTAAAGCGGATAGACGTGGGGGCTGCCTCGCGATGTCTGATCACGATCACAGTCATGGCGGCAACATGCCTGCCTTCAGTTGTAGTGAGCGCACGGCAGAGCGGAGCTCCGGGCTCGCCTGCCGGCAGTGCCGGTCAGAGCGGGACCGGACAGAGTGTGGGCGGGCGGGGTGCGGGCCAGAGCGGGGGGCTAAGCACAGTGGGTCAGGGCACAGGTCAGACCCCCAATGCGGGAGCACCCGCAACGCAGACGCCTGCCGCCGGGCGGGCTACCGGTACGCCAGGGCAAAGCGGGCAGCCGGGGGGCGAAAATGCGCCCGGACAGGCTCCGGCAGTTACCACTGTACGGACCCAGTCGCCGCCCGGGGCCGCTCGGGTCACCACTCCGGGCCCGTCTCAGCTCAGCCTCGAGCAGGCAATCCAACTAGCCATTCAAAATAACCTCGCCACGCTGCTCGCCCGCGAACGTCAGCGTGAAGCGCGCGGGTTGGCTCGTGAGGCGCTCTCCAGCCTCTTGCCAAATCTGTCGGGCACAAGCTTTCAGGCTAATCGAACCGTTAATCTCCGGGCTCAGGGGATCAGCTTTCCTGGCGTGCCAACACTGGTCGGCCCGTTCAACAGCTTCGACGCGCGGCTGGAACTCGTTCAGACGATCTTTAACCTGAGCGCGATTCGCAGCTACCAGGCCGGGCGTATCGGAGTCGACATCGCAAAGTCGCAGGAGCAGCTAGCGCGCCAGCAGGTGGCAACCTTTACGACGCTCGCTTATTTGGACGTATTGCGCACGCGGCAGCGGGTCGAGGACGTGCGGGCAAATCTTGATCTGGCGCGTAGCCTGCTCACGCTCGCCGAGGACCAGCGCAACGCGGGTGTGGCGACCGGCGTGGATGTGGCGCGCGCCAGCACGAGAGTATCAGAACAGACTTTTAACCTCGCCGAGGCGCGGACCCAGGCTGTGCAGGCAGTCCTGCAGCTCCAGCGCGTGGTCGGGTTGCCGCAAGGCGCTGCGCTCGCCTTGACCGATCCGTTACGCTTTACCACCGAAAGCGCCCCTTCTGTTGAGGCGGCGCTCGCGACGGCCAGCCAAAATCGCTACGAGCTGAGAGTCGCCGAGCAGCAGGTGCAGCAGAGAGGCTACGAGCGTAAGGCGGCGAAGGATGCCCAACTACCCTCACTTGACTTTGCGGGCGATTACGGCGAGAGCGGAGTCCGGCCCTACGAGAAGTCCCTGCCGACCCGTAGTTATGCCGTGCGATTGAATGTTCCTGTTTTCAACGGCGGATTGACTCGCGCGCGGATTGCTGTGGCGACGAGCCAGCAGCGGGAAGCAGAGTTGCAGTTGAGCGACACGCGCGGGCAGGTCGAGCAGGACGTACGGCTGGCGCTTACGACCCTCGAAACTACGGCCGAGCAGGTTCAGGCAGCGCAGGCGACGCTGCAGTTGGCCGAACGAGAGCTGCAGCTGTCGCGCGACCGGTTCAGGGCAGGAGTGGCAGATAATATTGAGGTGCTTAATGCCCAGACGGCGCTGGCGAACGCGCGTGATTCGGTGGTGACGGCACTGGCGGCTTACAATGCGGCTCGCGTGAACCTGGCGGCGGCGCTCGGCCGCGCCGAGGCGTTTCGCTTTTAGAGCTATAGCCTCGTACGGGAGGTCAATCAGGCATGCGCCTTTTGCGAGCAGTTGACTTGCCGCGGAAGCCGTATCGCTAACCGGGTGGAGAGAGATTATGGCGGACGTAAGAGAACAATCGAAAGTTGTCGACGGGCAGAAGACAGATACAGATAAGATAGATGCGAAGCGAGCCGTGGCTGATGGGAACAGGGATGATACGGCCCCACGTGACGTGGGTGTAACCACCACTGCTCAGCCGGAGCCTGCTGTTCATGAAGATGTGCCTCGAGAATATCTTGAGGAGCATAAGGCTGAAGAATCAAGGCCCCGGTTTAAGCGCAGGCGAACACTCATCCTCATGCTGGCAGGCATCGTGCTGGTGATCGGTGCCATCGTTGGTACGCTTTACTACCTTCACGCACGCCAATACGCCTCCACCGATGATGCCTTCATCGACGGTCATATCATTCAGATCAGTCCCAAAGTCTCCGGTTACGTGAAAAAGGTCTACGTCACTGACAACCAGGAGGTGAAGGAGGGCGACCTGCTGGTGGAGATTGACCCGGGCGACTATGAGACACGTCTGGAGCAGGCGAAAGCTACGCTGAGCCAAGCCCTGGCCCGGCGCAAGGCCGCGCAGTCGAACGTCTCTTTGACACGCGTCACTACGCGCGCCGGTGTGCAGGAGGCCTCCTCCGGTGTGCGTGCGGCTGAGAGCGGTGTCGAGCAGGCTCGCGCGCAAGCGGCCGCACAACTGGGTCGTTATAACCAGGCGGTCGCGCAGGTCCGCACCGCCCAGGCCAATGCTGAACAGGCGCGAGCGCAGGTCGCGGCGGCCGAAGCCGAAGCTCGGCGCGCCAATGCCGACGTGCAGCGCTACCAGGATTTATACAGTAAGGACGAAGTCTCAAGGCAGCAGTTGGACCAGGCGATTGCCGCCGCCGCGACAGCTAACGCCAACCTTGAGGCCGCGAGGAGACGGGTCGCGGCAACCGAAGCGCAGGCTCAGGAGGCGCACGCGGCGCAAGCCGCCGCCGCCGAGCAGCACCGGCAAGCCGTGTCGCAGATAACGGGTGCGCGGGCGCAGGTCGGCCAGGCCGTCGGCAAGCTCAACGAGGCCAATTCCGCTCCGCAGCAAGTGGCCGTCAAAGAATCGGACGTCCAGACCTCCAGTGCCGAGATTGCGCAGGCCGAGGCGGCCGTCAAGCAAGCGGAACTGGATCTCTCGTACACGAAGATCCGCGCGCCCGAGCCGGGCAGGGTGACCAAAAAGGCGGTCGAGGAGGGAGCATTCCTGCAGCCGGGCCAGGCGCTACTGGCGATCGTCCCCGGCGACGTCTGGGTGATCGCCAATTACAAAGAGACACAGTTGGCCTATATGCGCCCGGGCCAGTCGGCAGAAATCAAGGTCGATGCTTATCCCGACCGGAGCTTCAAAGGGCATGTTGACAGCATCCAGAGCGGGACGGGGTCGCGCTTCAGTTTGTTGCCGGCCGAGAACGCGACGGGTAACTACGTGAAAGTGGTCCAGCGTGTGCCGGTGAAGATCGTTTTTGACGAACGGCCTGATGGTCAACGCTTACTTGCCCCGGGCATGTCCGTCGAGCCGGAGGTCAAAGTCAGGTGAGCCGGAGGGGTCGCTGGCCGTCAGGCGGCGGGAGAAGAAGATGGAGCAGCGAGGCGGGCCAGGGCTGATGAGCAACGGCGCGGGAAAAGCAGTCCAACCCTGGCGACCTCAACACAACCCGTGGCTGATCGCCTTGACCGTGACGCTCGCCTCCTTCATGGAGGTGCTCGACACCTCCATCGCCAACGTCGCGCTGCCACACATTGCGGGCAACCTCGCGGCGGGCCAGGATGAATCCACCTGGGTCTTGACCTCTTACCTTGTTTCCAACGCCATCGTACTGCCTCTGAGTGGCTGGCTTTCCAACATCATCGGGCGCAAGCGCTTTTACATGGGCTGCGTCGTTCTCTTCACGCTCTCCTCATT
>CAYLJO010000178.1:0-13216 GCA_964383905.1 uncultured Blastocatellaceae bacterium | reverse complement strand
CTGGTGCGAGCCAAGCTGTTTTTGAGCTTGACAAATAACACAGTTGCTCTGTGGTGAGTCTGTTGGTCGCACTCACGTGAAACCCGCTATAAAGGTCATCCTGATAAGATTCAGATTTTATCAGAACTAGCCAAAGACCCGCGCCTTGAGGCAAAAGATCGGGGCGAGCCACCCTCAGCTGACATCCTTCCACCCGTTTCAATCGGTGACAAAGTTCTTGTCTGGAAGTTTGCGCTCAACTTATAATCTCGGCAAAGGGCGCTTTTTCTTATCGCGGTACGGCCGGCAACGACGAGACTCTTCAACCAGCGTGTTTCCACTCCATTTTGGCTCAGTCACAAGAGATCAACGAAGCCGCGAGGCGTAACGGTTATGGCAGCAGGCGCATGCGACAGAAAGTTCGCGCGTTGTTGTCCGTTGCGCGCCGCTTAGACTGGTCGCTGGTTGCGATAATCCTCGCCATTAAGGCCTTGATCTTTGTGTTTGGGGTGATGGCCTATGAGATGCTGGCGGACCAGCAAATCCAGGGGCAGCAGGGATGGTTGAGGATCTGGAATCGCTGGGATGCGCTTCATTACCAGACCCTTGCGCAACATGGCTATCAGGCGACGGGCGATGCCAGATTTACGCTGGTCTATTTCCCACTGTACCCGTGGCTCATACGCTTGTTTGCGCCGGTGTGTCGCGACTACCTTCTGAGTGCCGTCGTTGTTTCAGGGGTCGCCTCGGTGGCCGCCGGATTGCTCTTGCGACGCCTGGCCCGATTAGACCACACAAGAGAGGTTGCGCAGCGCGCCGTCTTCTTTCTGTTCATCTTTCCGGCCGCTTACTTTCTGCACATCGGCTACACTGAAAGCCTGTTTCTGGCGCTCACCATCGGTTGTTTCCTGGCGGCGCGGGCGGGGCGGTGGCCGGTCGCCGGCGCGCTGGGAGCGCTCGCGAGCCTGACCCGGGTAAACGGCCTCATCCTAATCCCGGCGCTCCTGGTCGAGGCGATACAGGAGTACCGGGCGACGCGACGCTGGCGGTGGGAGTGGCTGTGGATTGTCGCCGTCGCTGCCGGTTTCGGCGGCTACTTATTAATTAACGCGCACGTTACCGGCGACCCGTTCGCATTTTTAACGATCGCCCGCGAGCATTATTACAAGTCGTTGGCGTGGCCGTGGGTCGGGCTGCGTGTGGCGATTGAAGCCATGCGGGGAACGTCTTACTGGGGGAGAACGCCCGCCCTGACACAACTATATGGCGTGCAGGAACTCGTATTCACCGCGCTCGCGGTGGTATGCACGGTCTGGTGCGGGGCGAAGCTACGGCCCTCATATAGCGCGTGGATGGTGGGAAATTTGTTGTTGTTCGTCTGTACCTCATGGGTCCTCTCCATGCCGCGCTTCATGCTGGTAATGTTTCCGGCCTTTATTCTCTTCGCGAGGCTCAGCGCGGACCGCTTTTGGAACAGCGTGATCACGACTTGGTCGCTGCTTTTCTTAGCGCTCTTTTCGGGCCTGTTCATTCAGGGCCACTGGGCATTTTAGCTCTTACCGGAAGCGTGATCTGAAAGATCAAAGGAGGCCTTAGATGTGGGAGTTCGAGCACTCTGTTGAGACGCAAGCGAGTCGGCCTTTTGTCTGGCGGTTCTGGACGAATGTCGCCAACTGGGCTCTGGACTCTTCGCTTGAATGGGTTCACCTGGACGGGCCCTTTGCCGCCGGAACGAGAGGGACGACCAAATCGCCGGGACTCGACCCCATGCACTGGCTACTGAGGGAAGTGCGCCCGGAAACCGGCGCCATTATCGAAATGGCTTTGACCGAGGCGGTTCTAAGTTTTCATTGGCGCTTTGAGGACGTGGCGGGAGGCGGCACGCGCATCACCCAATGCCTTACTCTCACCGGGCCCAACGCCGATTCCTATGTTGAGCAAATCGCGCCGGAGTTCGAGCAGGGGGTTCCCCAGGGCATGCGCAAACTCGCACACGAGGTCGCACTCGCAGAACGGCGGGAGCAGAGCGCGGCTCCGGATGAAGGATCTCCTGATCAATTCGACTAGAGCAGTTGCTATCCTGAATTTATTATGTTTTTCCCTCTGCGTCCTCCGCGTCCTCCGCGTCCTCTGCGGTTCAAATCCACTTCTCCTATACACCCAATTGAGATATGCTCCAGGCGATAGGCGCGGGAAAACATTAACCAAACAATCAATAGCAGAGTCATGACGGCGGAAGCGGCGCTGACAAGCCCGCCGGCCATCTCCGGCATCTTCCGGCCCAACCGCAATAAGACCCGATGCGTGCCCGCGGGTACGGATACGCTCAACAGTCCGCCGGGCTTGGATGGCTGCACGGTCAAGTCATTCGACTCGCCGGCAAAGCTTGCCGTCCAACCCGGATAGTAGAATTGAGAAACGTTGAGTAGCGCGCCCCCCGGCGTATCAACCTGTACAGTAATCTCCCTCGGCTCCCACTTATTAACAACGGCGGTGCCCGCTCCTTTAACGATATTCACCTTGGTCACGCCATCGCCGGATTTACCGATCCGTTGCTGGAGAAGCTCAAGATCCTGCTCCCGAATTGAGACGACCCACCTGGGGCGGTATTCGTAGGTGTCCCGCATTAACTCCAGCCACTTATTCCTACTGCGGATCACCGCCTCATCGACATAATTAACCGGATACGCATGCCAGGCTCTCGTGGCGGCATCCTGTATCCAGACGGCGACAAACAGGATCATCATTACCCGCACAACCTCGGTCGGTAGAGAATAAGCTCTTTTGATTGACAATAGCCCTAATGCCAGCAGCACGGAAGCGGCCAGAGACAGGATAGCATTGAAGCGCCAGGGGAATTGGATTTTTTGCAGTAACGGAATAATCTGCCAGACGGGTTTACTGAGAGGCGTCATCATGACGACGCACAGCACGGCCGTAACGATCCAAAACAGGGCTTTACACTTGATCTTATCAGTCAAGTTAGAACGGCTGACGATAAAGGCGCAGCAGGCTAAGGCCCCCACCCCTAGCGACATCCAAAACAGGTCCGACCCCCTGCCCCGCCACTTCAACTTGGTGAACAGGAACTGGTTCTCATAATAGTATTGCCAGGCGGTCGCCTCCTCCATAAAAATGAATTTTTGCATCGCCAGCGCCGGCCACAGGTAAATAGCCGAGAGCCCGACCCCCAGCAGCATCGCGCCCAAGGTTATGGCCATCACTTTTATCCGCCGGCCGGCATCCGCCATGTAAAACGCATAACAGACCGGGACCATAGAAAAGATCAGGGTCGTCGGCAGGTGCGTCATGATCAGCAGCGCGTAGCTGATTGCCAGACCGGCGGCGCCGAATCTGTGACCGCTCAGAACGTCCTCGACGAAATACAGGATCAGCGGCATCCACACGAACGCCCAGAACTCTCCCAAAGCTCCGCGAGTGTATAGATCATAGCCGAGGTGGTACGGCATCACCATGTAGATGGCGGCGGCAACAAAGGCCGCATTTTGGCCAAGAGTTCTTTTGAGCCAAAGATAGACGGATAAACCCGAAGCGATCAGGGCCAGTGACGCAGACATACCGAGCTGACGCCATCCGTATGGATCGCTCACAAAGAAAAGTTTGAATACGCTGGTGAGGTAATAGGCGACCGGCGGGTAATAGAAAAGTGCCGGGCTCCCAAGCCCGCCGTTCATCCCCTGTAGCCATCGCGGGTAAAAATCACCTGCCCGGATTTGATCGGCAAAATGGGTATAGTATATGGCGTGCTCCACGCTATCATCGCCATAAAAAGGGAAGCCATACACAATGCAGGGGATGGTTAAAATCAGGCCGAGGCCGGTCAGGAGAAGGAGCCTCGGATCAACCTTCTTGACGTAGGCCAATTTCCTCATGCGCCCCCCATTTAACCTCCATCAGCCGCCCGGATGACCGGATTCAGCTAAAAACGCGTCACTTTCCAGCCCCTTGAGGCCGAAACTCCATCCACGCGACGGCGATACCTAGCTGCCGGGTGTCGCCACCAACATTCAACCCCTTCAGTGATGAAGAGGCGTTAGGCAAACCGAACAGCAGAACATTTTTATGACCCAGCAGGTGGCGCGGTAGCAGGATCGAATACGTATGCGGCAGTGCCTCTCGCATCGTCCAGGTCGTCAGGCGGTGCCCATTGAGGTCACCAGCATCCCACGCCCTGGGCTGATGAGTGTGCCCGACAAGGCGCCCCAAAAATTGTTAACGCTCAGAGGCAGGCGGTAATACTATGGGCTATGCGCAGAAGCAACCAGACAGCTATAGGCATACTCTACGGCGTCATTATCGATAGTGCGCTGGGATGTAATCTCCAATGCCTCACCGACAGGTCCTCTGAGATTGAAGCTCTATCCACTCGACAGCTAGACCTAGCAGGCGTGAATCCTCACCGATCCTTAATGCTTGCAGCGAAGAAGCATTCGGTAGGTCAAATTGCAGGACATTTCTGCCGCGCAGCAGGTTGCGGGGTACCTCAATTGAATAAACTCTCGACACCGGCTCCCTCATGGTTAAGGTCGTCAAGTGATTCCCGTTAAGCTCAATACTGACATTTTGTTCGGCGACTTTTGGACTGGGTAAAAACGGTACGCACTTTATTTGAAGCACCGCGTCGTTGATCTCATCGAGCCCAAAAATAAGTGTCGCTTGGTGTCCATCCGTCCAGCGGAATTTAGTCTCAGGCACGCCCCAGCCATACCAGATATATTTTTCTGATTCAATGCCGCCTAATGCGATATGTGTTTCAAGGGGCGGAAAGTCTCGGCGCAACGGCGGAGCTATTAATCCGGCCAGAAACTGCGGGTATCTCCAATCCCAGAACACTTCCATCCATTCCCGCTCGGGTCTTTGTGCCGTCGCCCACTGCCATGTCTTGCGTGAGAGAGCGCCGCGACCATTAATAAAGACGCTCAGCATCAAGAGCACGCTACCAAGCGCCAGCGGCGCCCACCATGTTAAGGAGGATGGCTCAATGGACTGCTCTGTACGCCATCTCAACATGGCATTGATGCTCAGGATACTGAGCATGACAAACCACGGCACCAAATCCGTCGTTAAGCGGGCGCCGAAACATACCCCTCCCCACCACTGTGGAGACGCTGAAACGACTATCAGGTGGGCTATGATAATCGATAAGGCGAGCCACACGAGTCGCCGCAAGGCTATGTATCTCCAGTACCGGACCACCAAATAAACTAGAAAAAGCAGCACCGGGACATAAACCAACAGCCCCCGCGACGGACTGATGAGAACACCGGCGAGCCCGATCCAGAAACTGTTTACGATAAAGGACATTCGATAATAGTTCGGTAAGACCTGACCGAACTGCTGATAGGAGTATGCGATGAACACGACTAACCAGGCCACCCCTGCCACGGCGTACTTGATGAACAGTCTGGGATAGAACAGACCCACATACACTGTGATGGCAAGGATCGGAATTGAAGCGGTCGGGCGCACAAAATAGGTCCAGGCTAAGAGGGTCGCCAGCACCCAGGGATTCACGTCGCGCCTGCCTGTCTCATGCGCCAGCAGCATCCATACGACGAGGCCTAGCAGCAGGACCTCCCAGGTGTGCGACCACATCGCCCGGGAAGCCGTACTCCAGACCTGCGTCCCTAACGCCCCACCGAGGGCAGTCAGGACACTCCAGCCTTTCGGAAGAAGCAGCCTTGAGGTGAAGAAGAAGATGCCGGCCAGTAACGCCATGAGCAAAGATGCCAAAGTGGCCTGTACCTTAATTTCTCCTTGCGGCTTGTAGGTTCCATCGGCATTGGTTGACGTTGTATGAAATGCCCGCATGATCGCGACAAACGGTAGCGAGAGGACAGAGGTGCCCGGAGGGTAACGGTAGTAGAGGTGACCATCCACAAGCTCTAACTGCCAGTGGTCTTGGAGTTGAGTGCGCGGCAGGGCGTAGTGATCGAGGGTGAAGCTATGATGCTCAAGCAGGCTCTGGCTCAAGACCATTGAATAGGCGGAATCGGTGACCTGGTAAACCGGCGAGAACCAAAAGATCAACAGCGTCACACCGAATATCAACCCGCCAATGATGAACTCAATTTGGCTCTCGATGTATCCCCTGGCGTGTCCTTTACGCATAAATGCTCATCGGTCACCGAATTATAATTGTCTCGGATTACCGCTCGGCGCTTCCCTGCCGCCGCAGTCTCTCCCATTCCATTCTGACACCCTGCGGTCGTATGTCATCACTCACTTTCAACGACTTTGGCGATGCCGCATCCGGCAACCCGAATTTAGGGATGCTTTTCCCCCGCAGCATTCCCTTTGTTAACACACTACTTCCTACACAGCTACCTCCGTTTTCAGTTCCAGTGCGCGGGGAGACTGCCCGTTGAGAGTGGTGTCAACTCTTTGCTCGTTAAGCTTCCCACGGCCAGAAATGGCCCCAACTTCATTTCAACCAGAGTGTCATTGATTTCATCTCAGCCAACAATGAGTCTGGGGCGTTTTTTGCGAACCATTATACACTCGCAATAGATCATCATTAATCATGACATTGGTGAAAGCAATACGGTAAGAGCTGGGAGTATGTAATCATCAGATTCGATTTCCTTCCGCCTATTACAGCAGTCGGCGATTGAGTGTCGCTCTTCTTCGCCTTGCTTGGCGCCTTGGCGCCTTTGCGTGATCTTTCTTGCTCGTCAGCACCACAAGATACAGTCAATTTCCACCCGCTTATTTGTACGCCGGATGGGCGACTTGGCTTTGGGACAGGGCGGTTGAAGTTTAGTTGGGCCGGCGCTTACCTGTTCCGGTGGTCACAACCCTCTTTAGAAAAGCGGCTGCCGGGGACGCATATCGTTCGCGTCCCCGGCAGCCGCTTTGATTCTTTTAACTGATGTTAACTCTGTGGCTACTCTACTACTGCCCGCAGGAGGCATTGGTGTGTGTTGCAACCACCCCGAAGCGCAGTTGATACTCCGCCGAAGTGATGAAGGCGCACGTCATCCCGTTCGGGTTGCGCGTCGCGTTCAACACCCCCAGCCAGAACTGGTACCCACCCGCGTCCGGGTCTCGTCTGAGATAGCCGAAATACTGCATCAGTACGAAGGCGGCGTTGTACTCGGCATCGGCGAAGGCCTGGCTCTCGACCGCCGCCCGCACAATGCTTGCCCGCCCGCTGTCCGTCCCGTCATACTGGCTGATCAGTGTGCTGCGCTGCGATGTGAGATCCACCCCGTCGGTCGCCTTGACCGTTGCCAGCAAAGCATCGACGAACTGGGCGGCGGTCATCGTACGCGGGTATTTCTGCAGGAACTCTGCCCGGCCTACCCAATTGCTGGCGAACGTCGCCTTACCGGCATCCAAATTCGCCCCTCCGATGACCTGGCTTCTGTCACCCATGAACTCGGCAAAGAGGGGTTGGCGTCCCAAGCTGGCTCTGTAAAAGCGATAGATGTAGTAGCCCGTCTGCTGGAACTCATCCGAGGTGAAGTAAGCTGCGCTGACCGCAATGCGCTGCCCGAGCATGCAGTTCTGATCATTGCCACAGGCTGTCAGCCGGCCGGTCCAATAATTCAATCCGCCCTGGTCCGGCTGCCGGCTCAGAAAGTCAAGGTAGTGCTGCGTGACAAAGAACGACGGGTCATCAATCGCGTTGTTAAAAGATGAGTTAACACCGGGGTCGATGGTTAAGCCCCCCGCCACGTACGCGACCTCGCCCGGGTTTGATTGCAGACGGATGCTGTAATCGCCGGCCAGCGCATTTGCGCTGACCGTCATGTCAAAGCTGATAATTGGAGTCGGGCCGGACTGCACGACCGCAAGGCTCGCCGGGTTCACGGTCATGAAGGGAGAAGTAATACTGATGCCCGAAGCCGGCACCTGATCCACGCCCGGGCCGCCCACATAGAGTGTATAGGTTCCACTGGCCGAGAGCGGTATCGGGCTGGTTGAAAGCTGCAAATTGAGGCCGAGTATGTTGGGATTGAGAGACGGTGCCCCACCCGTCGGAGAGATATTGAGGGGGGTTGCCACATCGGCAGTGACGCTAACCTGGCCTGCCTCCGTCGTGTGGAACGGTGGCTGCGCGCTGCTCGCGAGACCGGCATAAGCGCCTCCCCCTGAAGGAATCTCGGCGGCCACTACCGGGCCGTCAAGGTATTCGGCCATGACGCGGTACTGGCCCGGCGGCAGATTATCGATGCGATACGTGCCGTTCGATACACTGATATTACCCGCGGTGACTTTGCCGACCACCGCATTCTCCGCCCATACGTGCGCGCCGTAGGCCGGAGCGCCACCTAAAGAGACTGTACCGGTAATTGAGCCCATCCCTCCGCGCGGGCCATAAATGGCGCGGACGCCGGCGCGGTCATCCTCAGAGAGTGTCCGGACGGTTAGAGCGGGCAAGTTATACACGCTGTTTCGTCCCAACCGTGGCTGCATCGTCGCGGCGAGATTGGCCGAATGTTCGAGGCCCAGCAGGTGACCGATCTCATGCGCCAGCGCTGCTTCAACATCGTAGGTCCACGGCGAGCCGTCCGTGGAGAAACCGGGCGCAACGCCGTTGTTCGGGTCACTCTGGTTGATCTGGTTCTGGTAAAGAATGGTCGGGTTTATCACAATGTCGGCTTCCGTGATCGCGCCGCTGTTCGGCTCGTAGAAGATGCGCGTGCGCGCCGGCCGGCTACTGTTGCCGCCTTGAAAGAGCGCAGCGTTCTCCGGCGTGTTGGCGACTGTAATCAAACCCATGCCGTTACCAAAACTGCCGTTTGCGCTGACCGACTGCGTGCCCGACGAGGTGACGACAAACTGCACGTTAGCCGCTTGCGACCAGCGCCCGAGCGCCCTATTTGCTGCTCCGACAAGGTCGCTCCCGGCTTTGATATTGGACGGCGGCGAATTGAGAGAGGTTGATAGCGCAACTGTAATGGTGTTCGTCGCCCACTTGATTTGAATACCGCTGGCATTGTCGTATTGAAGAGTATAGGCGCGCGCCGGGACAACCCAGCCGAGCATGAATGCAATAAGAGTGAGCGCCGTAATTGGAAGACGTATCAAGGACATCATGGGTAAAACCTATCGGCCCATTTAAAGAACCGGTAATAATCAAGCTTGATCGGCCCTCAATACCGCCATTGTGCATTAATGGCTTAAATGAGCCAACCTACCGTGTGTGAAATGAGCTTTATTGGAGTGGTAGCCACCCTGCTTGATCTATAGCATTATGCCCCGATGAGGGCGAGGCTTGTATTCTGATAGCAATTAGCGAGCCACTTACGTTATCCCGAATCCTTTTGAGCGCGCCAAATTCGCCTATTTTTCCGGAACTTGTAGCTATACTACAGCTTAATTATCGCACGACCATCCTGACAAACTGCCAATAACTGCCGGTAAGTTGACACAGGAAAGCGGTTGAGTTATTTCTCCTATATTAAAGAAATACAGCGCGACTTTGCAGTGAGTTTTACGCTCAAGTGCATGAAAGAGTTGCGAATTATTTTATTGAGCACGGCTAAGCCTAGGGCATATAACAGTTATCAGAAGCTTTGAGATTTAGGCTATCGTCGCGCCTCGCAACGCCCGCGCCAACAACCTCGTTGACAAACCGAGACCGGGCAAGCTACAATATTTTTCGTTGGTAAGGGCGCAGCCCCACCCTTCGAAGGTGATGAGAGTAACCTCCCTCTCCGAAGTTTCCAGAGTATAAAATATCGTCTCGCCACAAAAGAATTAGGAGCAATCTAATGTTAAAGCTTGGCGCTGCTGTTCTTACGATAGCACTTTTCGCGATGAGCGGACTGGCCCAGTCCGCCCCCACCTTGAGAATCGTCGCCGACGATCCGAACCTTCCCGCCGACCTCTATTACGGCAACATCAAGGTCAAACCACTGCGCCTGCGTCCTGGCACTAATCAGGTCATCACCATTGATGATAGTGATTTCTTCGTCAGCCAGCACTACGTTGATTTTCTCAACCGTTTCCCCGATCAGGGTGGGATGGACTACTGGATTGCTCAGCTCGGAGGCTGCGGCAGTGATCCGAACTGCATGCTTGGGCGGCGCGTTGGGGTCAGCGCAGCTTACTTCACTTCCACCGAGTTCCAGCAGAGCGGCTCATACATCTATGGCTTCTACAAAGCCAGTCTGGGACGGCTGCCGCAGTTTGCCGAGTTCATGCCGGACAGGCGGCAGGTGGTCGGCGGCGCTAATCTGGATGCGGCCAAAGCGACGTTCGCCAGCAATTGGGTAGGCCGGGCAGAGTTCCTGCAGAAATACCCGCGTACGATGACCGCCGCCCAGTTCGTCGATGCTTTGCTGGCAACGGTCAAGGCGACCGACGGGGTGGATCTCACATCGCAGCGCAGCACACTGATCAGCCAGTATGACGGGACGGACAGCGGGCGGGCAAGCATTGTGCGGGCGGCGGTCCAGAATACATCGTTTGTGCAGGTGGAGTACAACGCCGCATTTGTGCTGATGCAGTACTTCGGGTACCTGCGGCGGGACCCGGACGCCGGAGGGTATCAGTTCTGGTTGGGAGTGATGAACGGGTTGGATGCCAGTGCCTTTAAAGGGATGACCTGCGCGTTTATCACATCACAAGAATACCAGTTGCGGTTCGGATCAACGGCGACTCGCACCAACGCTGACTGCGGCAACATTCACTGATCCGCGCTGACCAAGTGACAACTCTCGGCCAGTAGTCGTGACAAAAAATGGCGGTTCGGCTATCAGGCTCACGAACAGGACAAAAAAGGAAGCGGCTGTCGGTCGTTTCGTATCATGATAATGTAATCGCCTGTTTGGTCGATCTCATGAAAGGCCTCCTTAATATACCGCATCAGCGGAGAGGCGTTGGCGGCGGCGGTCAAGCACCAGGGCGCACCCCCTGGGATATTACGAAAAACTATTAACAATTTTTTGCTGCTGCTCGGCGGTAAGCAACCACCCCAGAGGGTGGTGTTAAGGTGCGTAGGCGGCTCCTTTTGCGCCCAGAAGTAGAAGCCGTTGACCCCCGGCGCTGTGACAAAGGTGTCACACGTTCGAGCGAGCTTCTGCGCGATGCAGTTGTAGGCTGCCGCCTGTGTCGGCGGAAGTCTTAGTTGGTCGGCGCCCGGAGGGTAATGGGGGCATAAGACAAGTAAGTTTGGTAAAGAAGAACCTCTTCCTGACGTACAAGCTCGTGGTTAACGCCACGACAATAAGCAGCGCGGCGTGGCTTAGCTCGCGCCTGCCGGGCGCTGGAAGCAACTCCACCAACCCGTCGCGCAGGCAGCACAGCGCGGTCGGAATCACCAGAAAAGTACCGAAAGCCAACTGGCTGCCGGCCACAGGATAAGCCTGCAAGATTTGAAGCAGGGCGACTGCGCAGACGAAGACTCTGGGGAAGTGACGGGTCAGCATTCCGAGCCACAAGAAAGGGGCTGCGTAGAGGAGCAGCCTGTCGCCGCCGCCCGTATCATCACTGCTGTCAGGATGAAGTAGCAGATGGCTAGTCCAAAAGCTATTTTGAGACCTGCGGTTATCTGCTACCGCCTACCTGTCACCGCCGCCAATACAGAGCCAGGCAACCGCAGGGAATTGCCGCATTCGTCAAAGGGAGCGCCAGCGGAGCCTTTGCCGCCAAACTGAGGGGCTCCAGTACTACCCCATAAATGAGCCCTCGTAACGAGGTGCCGAGCAGCAGCGTAGTTCCGCAGATTGTGGTCACAGTGACGGCGAATGCGCCAGAAGCTATCCGAGCTTGCCCGATTGTAAACCGGGGCAGATCAGCGTGGCGAAGCATCACAATAAAGGCCCCGATGGTCGAGACAGTTGCCACGAGACAATACTGCAACCCCCACGCAGTAATCAGGTGATGTCGCATGATGAGGGCCGGCAGCGGTAATGAGATCATCAAAGGGACCAAACGAATTTTGCCAGGGAATAGAAGACAAATAGCTAATAGAAAGAACAATCCGACATTGATTTTGATAAGAATCAGCACGCCCGCCAGGAGGCCAACGACGGGCAGCCCTCTTTTAGTGGTCGAGAGCACTGCCGCCAAGGCAAGAATAAATCCGCAAATCTCTTGAGGGTGCCCCGGCTCCTTCGTGATTACCCCGAGCATGACTAAGGAAAGTAAGTGCGCGAGCGCCGACAGGGCTATGGAGCGCGTGACCCGATACGTAAAAAGAGAAACAAGAAGTACGGTGCCCAGCCATACGGCGATAGAAAACAGCCGCCCCTCATTGTGCGAGATTGAACCCAGAGGGTGGAACAGCCCCTTAATAAGATAAAACGCCGGTCCGTATTGTGTATAAACATCGTCATAAAGCGGATACCCCTCGATGAAGTATTTGACCGTAATCATGATGTATCCTTCATCATCGTAATAGGCAAAGCGCGTGAACATCTGGAAATAGGCTACCTACGCGGCAAGCGCGGTCAAAAGCGTGAGAAAGATTACCTTAAGGACACGCGGCAAGATCATTTCTGCCAGACGCCGACGATGGTTTTCCCAACTTTATAGCCGAGGAGTGGGTCGACCAGCCTTGAGAGAAGGATCATCACTTTGTCCCAGAACGCTATCTGTTCAGGAGTGGGTGTACTATTCTTTAAAAGAAATTTATTAGCCAGAGAAGCCAGCGCCCCCACGGCATCCAGATAGATCATTTCGACGCAGCGGAGCGACGCAGGCGCGACGCCCATAAGCACGCTTTTATTGTACCGGCGGTGGTGGCCGATCGTTCGATCAAAAGAGGCGTGGAGTGCCTGGTGGGCAGGCGATAGGACGACGAGAAAACCGCCAGGCCCGAGGCGCTCTGCGGCAAGCGCAACTCGAGCCTGTCATCCATAATGTGCTCCAGGACATCAATATACATGATGGTATCGAACTGAGAAGACACGTCGGCAATCGTGCCGGTGATTACTTCACAGCATGGGGGAGTCGCCCCGCTTCGAGCAATGAATTGATCTGCCCCGACAGTCCCGGGTCGGGCTCAAGGCACACCCATCGGCCATGGCTTCCGTCGCACAGTGAGAGCGTAGTGGCCCCGATGCCCGCCCCGACCTCCAGTACTGCGCTGCCCAGATATTTTTTAAGGTAATAGGCCTTCCATCGGGTGGCTTGGCTAAATATGTCGAGTTCGCTGCCGACGTACGAATAGGACACGTGTATACCTGTTTGGACTCCAGGATAAAAAATGAATAGTCACGCTGGGGGATAAAGTTAATGCTGTTCCTGCCGCTGAGCACGA
>CAYLJO010000177.1:0-13230 GCA_964383905.1 uncultured Blastocatellaceae bacterium | reverse complement strand
CGCCTGCAAGCCATTGAAGCCTTGCAGCAATCCGTTGAGTTGTTACAGAAAGCCAACGGTTTGATTAAAGAAGGCAAGCACGAGGAAGCCGGGCTTTTGGAAAGTGCCTCTCGGCTGCTGCGCGAGAAATCAATACGGCTAACGAAAGAGGCGGCTGAACTTGATGCTTCTTAGATCAACACAGATTTACCCACTACCAACTGAAAGCCTTACATGATTAACCATACCTGGTAAGTGAGTCTTCAAGCGGGCGGCGGGAGACGCCATCATCAGTGGTCAGTGCCCTCATCCGGCGCCTCCCACGCCTCGCACACGCTCATCCTCATGCGCGCAAAATCATTATGTCATGGCTGTCAGTCCTGCGGCCTTGAGGATGGGTCTCACGCGGCGGAATTCCTCTTCCAATTGTGCCATGATGTGGCCGGCACGCCGGAGCGAGGGGGCCTTCGCGTGCCCCTCCAACCGCTCGCATAAGTAGGCCATGTGTTCAACCCCAGGTGGCGGCAGCTTCCCCTCAGGCTGTGAGCTTCCCGTCCCAGTTCCTGTGAATCATGATGCTCAATAATACGACGTAACCGGTCCAACCGCGCCGTGGTGTCCCGAAGGAACAACTCGATCAACTCATTTGATTATTCCAGTTGGTTCTCATCCCACGGGCAAGGCCCGACGCTCTTAAGGTCGCTTGACGTAGCAGGTGGACTCGTTCGGCCCGGTGTTCCAGCACGAGGTCGGCGCGTTGTCGTGAATCGGGTCGAGCCTGATCCTCCACGGGTAACTCTCCCGTTGCGGAGAGATCGCCGCCTGCCGGTTGAGTGCGGCGTTGCAGCCGTCGCGCGACACCTCCGCCCCCGCCTCGATCTGGAAGACTAGCACCCCGCCCTGGCCGATCGAGACCGTCCCACTCTCACTCTTGCCCTCTTGGCGGCAGCAGCCGCCTTGGCAGTGGTTGTGCACGCGCGTGAGCTTGAACTGCCCTTCGGGAGTGATCTCCAGCGTCCCGCTGTCGCCATAGCCGACGCCAAACTTGCTAAGTAAGCGGAATGTTTGGTATTTATGATGATGGTGGAAGCCTCTCGTGCTCCATCATTATCCCCCCACTTTTTAACCACTCGTGATAATTAGCAAATCTAAGCCTCGTGCCCAATCCCCGTCACCACGTTGTTTTCACCCTCGATGAGCAGCGCTACGCTCTGCCTCTGTCAGTAGTGGAGAGAGTCGTCCACGCGGTCGAAGTGACGCCCTTACCGAAAGCGCCGGAGATCGTTCTTGGGGTGGTGAACGTGCGGGGGCGGGTGATCCCGGTCGTCAATGTTCGCAAGCGGTTCCGCTTGCCGGAGCGGGAAATAGAACTGAGTGATCAGTTCATCATCGCGCGCGCGGCGAAACGGCCCGTGGCCCTCGTAGTGGATACGGTCGCCGGCATCCATGAGCATTTAGAACGAGAAGTGATCAAGGCGGAGGATGTCCTCCCCGCAATGGAATACGTCGACGGCGTAGCGAAACTCGAAGATGGTTTGGTCCTTGTTCACGACCTAGACAAGTTTCTTTCCCTCGAAGAAGAGGAAGCGCTCGACGATTCTCTGAGATAGACATTAGAGCCAGGTGATGACCTCGCACATTTCGGACAGCTTGTTGCATCAACTGAGCGAATTCGTCGCCACACGCACGGGGCTGCACTTCCCGAGAGAGCGCTGGCGCGACCTCGCGCGGGGAATCGGCTCCGCCGCGCGAGAGTTTGACTTCAAGGACAGCGAAAGCTGCGCGAGGTGGCTCCTCTCATCACCCCTCACGCAGAACCAGATTGAGATTCTGGCAAGCCACCTCACGGTCGGGGAAACATACTTCTTCCGTGAGATGAACGGCCTTGACATCCTTCGAGATCGCATCCTTCCGGAGTTGATCTATTCACGCAAGAAAAGCGATCAGCATTTAAGAATCTGGAGCGCCGCGTGCTCGACGGGTGAGGAGCCGTATACGCTCGCCATCCTGCTGGATAAGCTCCTTCCAGACATCAACGAATGGCAGATTACAATTTCCGCCACGGATATTAACCCCCGCTCACTTCGGAAAGCGTCGGAGGGCGTGTATAGCGAATGGTCATTGCGGAGCACCCCGCAATGGGTCAGAGAGAAATATTTCGAGAGAAAAAAGGGGGATCGTTTTGAAATTTCCCCCCGTATCAAAGGGATGGTAACGTTCTCCTATCTCAACCTGGTCGAAGATGCTTATCCGTCTCTCTCGAACAATACTAACGGGATGGATGTGATCCTGTGCCGGAACGTGTTGATGTATTTCGCGCCGGGGCAGGCGGGCAAAGTTATCCGGCACCTTAATCTCTCTCTCGTGAACGGCGGGTGGCTCGTCGTCAGTCCGGTTGACGTCTCGCAAGCGCTCTCATCCCGCTTCGTGCCGGTAAATTTCCCCGGCGCGACTCTCTACAAAAAAGATAGCAAACAGCCCCGCAAAGCGGAGTCGCAGCCTTACAGGCCGGAGGGGGAACCGGAATTCTTCTCTCATCCACCTCTGGCTTCTCTTACGGCGCCGGAGTCGGAGATCGTTTCGCCTCCGGAGACGGCCGGAAATCTTCCGTTAGAAGCTAATGAGCGCCCCGCGCCGTACGAAGCGGCTTTAGCGCTCTACGGGCAGGGCCGCTTCCCCGAAGCGGCGGCTAAGATTCTGGAGTTTGTGACGCTCGATGGCGGCGATGCGAAAGCGCTCGCGCTCTTGGCGCGGGCGTACGCCAATCAGGGCCAATTGGCAGAAGCAGTCGGTTGGTGTGAAAGGGCTATTGCCGCTGACAAAATGAGTGCCGGCCCGCATTATCTGCTGGCGACCATCCTGCAGGAGCAGGGGCGAATCGGGGAGGCCGTGGCGTCGCTCAAGCGCGCTCTCTATCTCGACCATGACTTTGTTCTGGCCCACTTCGCCTTGGGCAACCTCACACGGCAGCAGGGCAAGGCCAAAGAATCGGAGAAGCACTTTCAAAACGCCCTCTCAATTTTAAGGGGTTGCGAGCAGGAAGAGGTCTTGTCCGAGTCGGAAGGAATCACTGCCGGAAGGTTAACTGAAATCATCAGCTCGACGATTTATAAGGAGAGAGTCGCGTGAAGGACGAGAAACCGGTCTCTCGACGAGGGGAAACAAAGACCATTGATTGGAGCGAGGTGCATCGCCGGATGGAGGTCGCCCGGGCTGCGATCGAGCGCGGGTCGACGCCGTCACCGGACGAAAAGAGGGCAATCCTTAAAGCCAGAGCGAAGGGACTGGCCCAAGACCTTAGTGGGGAGAAAACAGTCGGAGAGAGCATAGAGGTTCTTGAATTTCTGCTGGCCGATGAAAGCTATGGCATCGAGACGCGCTTCGTCCGTGAGGTGTACCCTTTGAAAGAACTCACACCTTTGCCGGGCACGCCTTCTTTTGTTCTCGGCATCACCAATGTGCGCGGAGAGGTTCTTTCGGTTATCGACATTAAGAGATTCTTCGACCTGCCGGAGATGGAGACTACAGATCTGAACAAGGTCGTCATCATCAATAATGAATCAATGGAATTCGGCCTCCGTGTGGATGAAATTTCCGGCGTCCGTTCGATCCCGCTCGAAGAGATTCTGCCACAGCTTCCCACGCTGACGGGCGCAGGTGCGGAGTATGTGAGGGGGGTGACGAACGGGCGGACGGTGATTCTCGATGCGGAAAAGATTTTACGCGATGAAAAGATTGTGGTGGATGAAGGGGCAGGGGGGTGAGGCCCGGCAAGGTATTGAACAGGTGGATTGACACGTGAAGGGGAGGAGAGCGAAATGAGATGGTCCGTCGGCACAAAGATCGGAATGGGGTATGGCCTGGCCTTAATTATTCTGATTATCATCGGCGTGGTCTCTTACCGGAGCACGACCGGACTGATTGAGACCTCCGACAAGGTGGCCCACACACACAAGGTCCTTGAAAACCTTGAGTTAGTACTATCGCTGCTCAAGGACGTCGAGACCGGACAACGTGGCTACACCGTCACCGGGGAAGAGCCTTTTCTGGAACCGTACCAAGCTGCAATTGGTGAGATTGACCGAGAGGTGAAGGAGCTCCGGGAACTAACGGCGGACAACGCCGGCCAGCAGCGCAGGATCGACACCCTCGAGCCGCTGATTGCGGAGAGGCTCGCTTTTTCCAAAGAGGTCATCGAGCAGAGGAGGAACAAGGGATTCGAAGCCGCGCGGCAGCTCACCGCGGGCGGCACGGGTAAGCAGAAAATGGATGCCATCCGGCAGGTGGTTACTTCGATGGAGAATGAGGAGAACGCCCTGCTACAACAGCGGTCGGAGGCGGCAGCCGCGAGCGCCCGCAATACAGTTCTAACCATCGTGGTGGGAATCCTCGCCTCTTTCGCGATCCTCGGTCTAGTCGGTTTCTTGATCACTCGCAACATTTCCAGCCCGCTCCAGAAAATCTCCGGCGCGGCGGAAAAGATTGCCGTTGGGGATTTGAGCGTCAACGCATCGTCTAATCACCGGGGGGACGAGATCGGCATCCTCTCCCAGACCTTCAGCCGCATGACGCGGTCCCTACAGGAGAAAGCTGGAGTTGCCGAACAGATCGCCGCCGGTAACCTGAAAGTGGAGGTCAAACCACAATCTGAGAAAGACGTACTGGGAAACGCCTTCGCCACTATGGTGGAGAACCTTCGCGAAGTGACCGGTGAAATAAAACAGGGCGTCAACGTGCTGGCGACCTCGGCCAGCGAGATCATGGCTTCCACGTCCCAAGTCGCTTCCAGCACGGCAGAAACGGCCACTGCCATGAGCCAGACCACCGCGACCGTCGAAGAGGTCAAGCAGACGGCGCAGGTCTCCAGTCAAAAGGCCAAGCAGGTTTCCGAAGGTGCCCAAAAGGTAGTGCAGGTCTCACAGAGCGGCAAGAAAGCGGTCGGCGAGACCATCGAAGGCATGAACCGTATCCGGGAACAGATGGAGGCGATTGCCGAAAGCACGGTGCGTCTGAGCGAGCAGGGGCAGGCCATCGGCGAGATCATCGCTGCGGTCAATGATCTTGCAGAGCGGTCGAACTTGCTGGCCGTCAATGCCGCCATCGAGGCGGCGAAAGCCGGCGAACAGGGCCGAGGGTTCGTCGTCGTGGCACAGGAGATCAAGAGTCTTGCACAGCAGTCCAAGCAGGCCACGGCTCAGGTGCGCACCATTTTGAGTGACATCCAGCAGGCGACGAACGCGGCGGTCATGGCGACAGAACAAGGGAGCAAAGCGGTGGAGTCCGGCGTCAGGCAGTCCGCGGAAGCGATGGGGGCGATCCGCACACTCTCCGACAGCATCACCGAATCGGCACAGGCGGCCACGCAGATCGCTGCATCGAGCCACCAGCAACTGGTCGGGATGGACCAGGTTGCCATGGCGATGGAGAATATTAAGGAGGCGAGCGCGCAAAACGCCGCCAGCACCAAACAGGCCGAGACCGCGGCGCAAGGCCTGCACGAGCTGGGGCAAAAACTGAAGCAGTTAGTGGAGCAATATCAGGTCTGAATGTCTATTTGGAATTTCGGCATTCGATTTAAAGCCGCCCGGGAGACGGACCCGCATGGTCATAAAAGATGATGACTTTCTAAAGAAACTGCTCTCGACCTTCAAGGTCGAGGCGGAGGAGCACGTCCGCGCCATGTCCGCCAGTCTGCTCGAATTGGAAAGGGCAGTGACCGCAGAAGAGCGGAGAAAGATCATCGAGACCGTTTTCCGCGAGGCGCACAGTTTGAAAGGCGCCGCGCGCTCGGTCAACCAGAGGGAGATCGAGAAGATTTGCCAAGCGCAGGAGAGCGTCTTTGCGGCATTCAAACGTGAAGAGGTCGTCCCGTCGCCCGAACTGTTAGACACCCTCCACCAGACGGTCGACCTGCTCGGCCAACTCCTCGCTTCTCTCGAAGCCGAGCGCCCCGCCGCGGATAAGAGACGAATTACGGAACAGGTTCGACAGCTCCAGCGCGCTTTAGAGTCCCAGGCTACTGCCCCTGCGGCCCGCGAAGAAGGGGCGAAGGAATTCGAGGAAAGCCTCGACGGACCTCCGACGCCGGAGGGCGACGGCGCGGCCGCCCGCTCTGTGCCGACGAGGGAAGAAAAACCCGCGCGGTCTCAAACGGTCAGAATTTCGACGGCCAAATTAGACACGCTGTTGCTCCAATCCGAAGAGCTGCTCTCTTCCAAGCTGACGGCTCGCCAGCGCATCATCGAGTTGCGAGCCGTGAGCGCAGCGCTCGATGCCTGGAAAAAGGAGTGGGCCAAAGTTCAGCCAGACCTGCGCCTGATCCGTCAGTCCGTGGACGGAAAGCGCGCATCGGACGGTCAGGGCCAAGCTAATTCCAGGGTGAAGAGCCTCCTCGAATTTCTGGACAGGAACGGCACCTTCCTAAAATCACTCGAGGCCGGACTCGTTACGTTCCTTAAGGCGGCTGAGCAGGATCAGCGGTCACTCGGCAGCATGGTGGACCATCTGCTTGAGGACATGAAGAAGGTGTTAATGCTTCCCGCCTCGACGCTTTTGGAGATTTTCCCGAAACTTGTGCGGGATTTGTCGCGCGACCGGGGCAAAGAGGTTGAATTAAATATTCGAGGGGGAGAGGTCGAAATTGACAGGCGGGTTCTGGAGGAGATCAAAGACCCGCTGATTCATCTGGTCAGGAATTCAGTCGATCACGGCGTCGAGAAGCCGGAAGATCGAGTTCGGAAGAAGAAGTCGTCGCGGGGGACGGTGACGCTCTTCGTTACGCAAAAAAGTGGCAGCGAGGTCGAGCTCAGCATCTCGGACGACGGCGCGGGCATTAACGTGGCGAAGGTGAGATCGGCGGCAGTGAAATCCGGTCTGGTCTCTCAGGAGGAAGCGGATCAACTCAGTGAACAAGAAGCTCTGGGGCTTATCTTCCGATCAGGAGTCTCTACTAGTCCCATCATCACGGACATCTCCGGTCGCGGCCTGGGTCTCACCATCGTGCAAGAGAAAGTGGAAAAGCTGGGCGGCACTCTTGAAGTCGAATCGCAGCAGGACCGAGGCACGGCCTTCCGCATCCGTCTGCCGCTCAACCTCGCCACGTTTCGCGGAATTGTGGTCCGCGCGGGTGAGCACCTCTTCGTCCTGCCCACGATGAATGTCAGGCGCGTGGCGAGAGTGAACATAGAGGAAGTCAAGACGGTTGAGAACCGCGAGACCATCCAGTTCGACGGGCAACTCGTTTCGCTCGTCCGCCTCATTGATGTTTTGGGACTACCGCCCGCGCAGGGCGCGGCGGGTGATTCTGCGAGCAGTCCGGTGATTATCCTGGGCGCGGCGGAGAAGCGCGTCGGCTTCCTGGTAGACGAAATACTCGACGAGCGCGAAGTGCTGGTGAAGAGCCTCGGCCCACAACTCGTCCGTGTGAGGAATATCGCGGGCGCGACAGTCCTCGGCATGGGCAGGGTGGTGCCGATACTGAACGTCTCCGATCTGATGGAGTCTGCCGTGAAGGCGGCGGCCTCCCCGGTGAGAGCCACCCTGGCGGCAGAGAAAGAAGCGGCGAAGAGGAGATCAATTTTGATCGCGGAGGATTCTATTACCGCGCGAACGCTGTTGAAGAATATTTTGGAGTCTGCCGGTTACGAGGTCACGACCGCCGTTGACGGCGCCGAGGCCCTGACGGAGCTGAAGGCCGGAGATTTCGACCTGCTGGTGTCGGACATCGAGATGCTGAGGATGAACGGCTTTGAGCTGACGGCGAAGATCCGTGAGGACAAGCGCCTTGCGGAGCTGCCGGTCGTGCTGGTTACGTCGCTCGACTCGCGCGAAGACCGCGAGCGGGGCATCGACGTCGGCGCCAACGCCTATATCGTGAAGAGCAGTTTCGACCAGAGCAATTTGTTGGAGACGATTCGCCGGATGATCTGACGGGCCGAATTTTGTCGGGGGGAGACGGAGTGATTAAAGCGCTGGTGGTGGACGACTCGATGGTGGTGCGCGAATTACTCACGCACATCCTCAGTGCCGACCCGGGGATTCAGGTTGTCGGCTCTGCAAGCGATGGCGAAGAAGCTCTCGAGGCCGTCAAGAGTAAGAAGCCGGATGTGATTACGATGGACATCCGTATGCCCAAGATGAATGGCCTTGAAGCCACGCGTCTCATCATGGAAACGTATCCGACGCCGATCGTGATCGTCAGCGGGACTTTGGACGCGGAAGAAGCCGCCTCATTCCGGGCCATCGAAGCGGGCGCGCTCGCCGTCCTCGAAAGGCCTGCCGGGGTCGGTCACCCGGACCACGAGGCGACGGCCCGTGAACTGGTGCGCACGGTGAAATTGATGTCGGAAGTGAAAGTGGTGAGGCGGTGGGCGCGCAACCTAACAGCGGAAACGAGGCCGCGGGTTTCCTCTGCGGCGGAAGTAAAACTCAATCGAGCGCCCGCGGGGACCGAACTGATCGCCATCGGCGCATCTACTGGCGGCCCCGTAGTTCTGCAGCAAATACTCTCGGGCCTCCCCAAAAACTTCTCTGTCCCCGTCCTGATCGTGCAGCACATCGCCGCCGGATTTGTCAGTGGGCTCGCCGAATGGTTGGCGCACTCTTCCGGTTTCCCGGTGCACGTGGCGGCACACGGCGACCGTATCTTGCCGGGCCGCGCCTTTGTCGCTCCCGACGGATTCCACATGGGGGTCGGCACACGGGGTCGAATAGCCCTCAGCGGAACTGGGCCGGAGAACGGCCTGCGCCCTTCGGTCTCTTACCTCTTCCGTTCGGTGGCCCACGTCTTCGGGCGCTCCGCGGTCGGCGTGCTGCTCACAGGGATGGGACGTGACGGTGCTCATGAGTTGAAGCTGATGAAAGAAAAGGGCGCGATCACGATTGCGCAAAATGAAGAGAGCTCCGTGATTCACGGGATGCCCGGGGAAGCAATCAATCTGGATGCCGCAACGTATGTGCTGTCGCCTGAGGGAATCGCGTCGGCGCTAACCCGTTTGGCAGCTAAAAGGTCAGGGGATGAGAAGGAAGATTAATAGAGAACGGTTAATAGTCGGAGGCTCTCTCATCTCCTACCTCTGACCATCCTGACAGGGGAGAACTTATGAGCAAGGGCGTTGAAATCCTCATCGTCGAAGACAGCCTCACGCAGGCCGAGCAACTGAAGTACATCCTCGAGCAGTATGGTTATCATGTTGCGGTTGCGCACAACGGTAAGCGAGCGCTCGCCGCGATGCTCGACCGCAAGCCGCAACTCGTCATCAGCGACATCGTGATGCCGGAGATGGACGGCTACCAACTCTGCCGGCAGATCAAGGCTGATGATGCCCTGAGAGATGTGCCGGTGATTTTGCTAACGTCGCTCGCAGATCCGCAAGATGTGATTCGGGGATTAGAGAGCGGGGCGGATAACTTCCTCACCAAGCCGTATGAGGAAGAGAACCTTCTCTCACGTCTACGGCAGACTCTTACTAACCGTGAGCCGCGCCAGAAGAGCCCAGCCGCTGAAACGCAAAATGGGGTGGAAATTTTCTTCGGGGGGCAGAAATATTTCATCCGGGCGAGGCGCCGCCAAATACTGGATCTTCTCCTTTCCACATACGAAACAGCGGTGCAGAAGAATCGTGAGCTGATTGAAACCCGAGATGAACTGCAGATGCTCAACGAGCATTTAGAGGAGAGGGTTGAAGAGCGGACGGCCGCCCTGACGGCGGAGATCGCTGAACGCAAAAGGGTGGAGGAGGCGCTCCGGGAGAGTCAGCACTTTATCGAGCGGGTGGCCGATGCGACCCCCAGCATTCTGTACATTTATGACTCGGTCGAACAGCGCAACGTCTATACGAATCTTCAGGTGGCCGCAATTCTTGGCTACACCCCGGAAGAGGTCAAAAGGATGAGGACAGTGCTGACGCAGACTCTGCTTCATCCTGACGACATGGAAAGGGTCTACGAGAATAACATCCGATTACTTGCTGCAGCCCGTGACCATGACATCATTGAGACCGAGTACCGGATGCGACACGCCAACGGGGAATGGCGTTGGCTTTACGGGAGGGAAACGGTTTTCACTAGAAATAGTGATGGCACGCCCCGGCAGATCCTCGGCACGGCCCAAGACATCACCGACCGCAAGCAGGCTGAAGATAAGATCAATTATTTAGCCTACCACGACGCTCTCACGGATCTGCCCAACCGCACGCTGTTCGAAGATCGCCTCAGGCATGCTTTAACCCTCGCGCAAAATAGTGAACAGATGCTGGCAGTATTGTCCATCGACATAGACCGCTTCAAGGCCATCAACGACACGCTGGGGCATACCGTAGGCGATCAGTTGCTCTGCGGCGTCGCCGGAAGACTTTCAAGTTGCGTGCGCGAGAGTGACACGGTGGCGCGCGTCGGCGGCAACGAATTCGCCATCCTGCTAACGCAAATCAAACGCGCGAACGATTCAGTCAAGATCGCACAGAATATTCACGAGGCTCTCAAACCGCCGTTCAATTTTGAAGGGCAGGAACTCTACGCTACCACGAGCATCGGCATCAGCCTTTTCCCTCTCGACGGCGAGGAAATTCAAACGATTGTGAAGAACGCGGGTGCCGCCCTTTACCGCGCCAAGGAGCAGGGGGGAAGTAATTACCAGTTTTACAAGGCGGACATGAATGCGGAAGCCCTCAAGCGGTTGGAGATGGAAAACGATTTGCGGCGGATGCTGGAGCGTGGGGAGTGCGTAGTTCATTACCAGCCGCAGGTTAATGTCAACAGCGGACAGATCGTCGGCATGGAAGCGCTCGTGCGCTGGCAACATTCGGAGTTGGGACTGATTTCCCCGGCTGAATTCATCCCGCTCGCGGAGGAGACGGGGCTCATCGTGCCCATCGGCGAATGGGTAATGCGCACCGCCTGCGAGCAGGTTAAACGGTGGCAGGAGTTAGGGTTAACTCCCTTGCGAGTGTCGGTGAACCTTTCGGCGCGCCAGTTCCAGCAGCCCGGCCTGGTTGAGGTGGTGGCGCGCGCCCTCGCTGAGACGGGGCTTGGCCCGAGTTATCTTGAGTTGGAATTAACCGAAAGCTCCGTCATGAAAAACCCGGAGCAAGCCATCGTGGTGCTGAAAGCATTAAAAGCGATGGAAGTCCGCATCTCGATCGATGATTTCGGCACAGGTTATTCTTCGCTCAGTTATCTGAAACGCTTCCCGCTCGACGTGTTGAAAATAGACCGGACGTTCGTCTGCGACACCACGAGCGATCAGAACGACGCCGCGATTGTGAGGGCGATCATCACCCTGGCGCACAGCCTGAGCCGGAAAGTGATTGCCGAGGGGGTAGAAACCGAAGAGCAACTTTCATTCTTGCGCTCACTCAGATGTGACGAAATGCAGGGTTATCTGTTTAGCAAGCCGCTCCCGGCTGAAAGCTTCGAGCAGCTATTGATGAAAGAAATTTATCAGGCCGAAAGTTAAATCTCTTGAGCCTAGGATGGGTGGAAATCTTCGGCCAAGTCGCGCTGTTAAAATCCTAACAGCTTCTGATTACTGAAACCGGCAGTCATTTCTGTACTTTCAGGGAGGGTAAATGAGTAAGGGTTTGGATGTTCTCATAGTCGAAGACAGCCCCACGCAGGCCGAGCAGCTGCAACACATCCTCGAGCGACATGACTATCGCGTGTCAGTTGCCGGTGACGGCAAGCAGGCGCTCGCCCTGCTCAGGGAGCAAACCCCGACCATGGTCATCAGCGACATCGTGATGCCGGAGATGGACGGCTACCAACTCTGCCAGCAGATCAAGTCAGATGAGCGGTTGAAAGATATCCCGGTGATTCTGTTGACCTCACTGTCCGATCCCGTAGACATCATCAGGGGCTTGGAGTGCGGCGCCGATAATTTCCTGACGAAGCCGTATGATGAACAAATGCTGCTCTCACGCATCCAGTACATTCTGCTCAACCGGGAGGTGCGCAAAGGCGAGAGAACCCAGATGGGTATGGAGATCCTTTTCGGCGGGCAAAAGTTCACCGTCACGCCGGAGCGGCAGCAGATACTGGATCTCTTGATTACAACTTACGAGACGGCGGTGCAGAAAAACCTTGAGTTGATCAAGGCGCAGGAGGAGTTGAGAGCACTGAATGAAAGCTTAGAGGAGAAAGTGGAAGAGCGGACGGCGGAACTGACTGCGGAGGTCGCGGAGCGCAAGCGCGCGGAGGAGGCTCTGCAAGCTTCGGAAGCCGAGTTGCGGGCGCTATTTGCCGCCATGAATGATGTGATTTTGGTGATCGACAGGGAGGGACGCTTCCTCAAAATCGCGCCGACGAACCCCGCGCTCCTCTACAGACCTGCTGATGAAGTGATCGGGAAGACGCTCCATGAGGTTTTCCCCGAGGATGAGGCTGACGCATTTCTCGGCCACATCCAGCGCGCGCTGGCGTCAAGTCATCCGGTCAATGTCGAATATAGCCTACCCATCAACGGATCGGAGACGTGGTTTGCCGGCACGGCGTCGCCGATTCGGGAAGACGCGGTGATCTGGATCGCCCGTGACATCACAGAGAGTAAAGTGGCGGAAGAGGCGCTCCGCGAAAGCGAGGAGCGATTCCAACAGTCACAGAAGATGGAAGCCATCGGCACACTGGCGGGCGGGGTCGCCCACGACTTCAACAACCTGCTCACCGTCATCAACGGTTATACCGACATGCTGCTGACCATGCTCCCCCCAGACGAACTACTCACACCGAAGCTAGAGGAAATCCTCAAGGCGGGCCAGCGGGCCACTTCCTTGACCCGCCAGTTGCTGGCTTTCAGCCGCAAGCAGGTGCTCCAACCGCAGGTCCTTGACCCCAACTCCTTGGTGGCAGACGTGAGTAAGATGCTGCGGCGGTTGATCGGCGAAGATATTGAACTGGTGACGGTGCTCAGATCCGGGGGGCATATCAGCGCTGACCCCGGCCAGATCGAGCAGGTCTTGATGAACCTCGTCATCAACGCCAGGGATGCCATGCCGCAGGGCGGTAAAGTCATCGTCGAGACCGTTGATGATGATTTGGACGAAGGCTATGCCGGCCGGCACGTCGGGGTCCGGCCCGGGCGGTACGTGAGGATCGCCGTCTCGGACACCGGCACGGGGATGGATGCTGAGACGCAGAAGCACATCTTCGAGCCCTTCTTCACGACTAAAGGAGTGGGTAAAGGGACCGGGCTGGGGTTATCGACCGTCTATGGGATTGTTAGGCAATCGGGGGGCAACATCTGGGTCTACAGCGAGG
>CAYLJO010000176.1:0-13382 GCA_964383905.1 uncultured Blastocatellaceae bacterium | reverse complement strand
GTGATTTGTTCATCTGTCAAGTTTATCATTGCTCTCTTCTCTGCGTAACATCAGTAATTGAATTTCGATCCGGGCTCAAACTCCAGATCGCCACTGGCATATTTCCTGATGAAGTCTTCGACGGTGAAAGGGTTACGGCTCACGTCCTCAAAAAACCGTGGCTGGGCGGTATAGTTCGGGACGCCGGAGGTATGGGTCAAGAGGTGGTGGATGGTCACTTTCTCGCCGGTATCTTTACGGTAATCGGGCAAGTAGTCGGTTACCTTCCCGTCTAATTTTAGCCTTCCCTGTTCAACCAGCTGCAAAACCAGCATCGAGGTAAACTGTTTCGTGATTGAACCGAGCCTGAATTTAGTGTCAGGCTCATTCGGGATGTTCCACTCCATGTTGGCCAAACCAAGACCTTTTTTGTAGATCACCTTTCCGTTTTCGGCGACCAACACCGAGCCGTTAAACTGCCTATAGTTGTGCGCGAGTCTCATCAACTCGTCGATTTTGGCCGCCTTGTCTTGCGCTAAAGCCTAAGGACAATATATCTAATCCGAAGGCGTACCAATCGTCATCATGCGAACAAAAGCGGCGCGTGTTTTGATGCGACCGCGGCGCTCCCCGCACGCCGGGGAGGTGTGACGCGACTTGCGCCACTATAGCCCGGCAAGCGCGGCTAATGTCGCATCGCCGGCCTATGCGCTGCGGTGGCAAAGATTTTACAGGCTGATAGGCCCTGCTCCGACGTTACGCTTACTTCAAATCGAGCTTTTCGTTTTCGCCGGGCCGGAATTTGTCGCCTGCCGCAACGGCTTTCACGAAGCCGAATAGGTGGGCCATCGTGCTTGATGACGAGTCCCAGTATTCGGCCTGGTTGACATCTACTTTGAGGAGGGCGATGTCGGGGTCTTCGAGCCCTTTTGGAAACCAGGCCTTCAACACCGGATTCCAGAGCTCTTCCATCCTCTTCCGGTCGCGGACAAGACGGGCCGTGCCAGAGATGGAAATGTAGCGTTGATCTTCCGGCTTGGCGTAGCTGATATTAACGTGATGGTCATGCTCGACTTCGTCAACCTTGTGTGAGCTGGCGCGTGTGAAGAACCACAGGACGCCGTCAAATTCCGCTTGCTGCGTTGACATCGGCCGGCTGCGAAGCGTCCCGTCCACGTCGACGGTGGTCAGCATCGCGAAATCTATCCCCTTGATCATCTCGCTGAGCTTCTTGATACTCTCATGACGACCTGTCCGGTTACCCATGATGCGTGCTCCTTAGTTTTTTCGTATCATCTCTCAGTTTTGCCACGACGCCTAATCAATCGCATCACCAGGTAAGGCGAGCGAGCAAAAAGGCATCAGGTCGTCAGCCGCCGATAAATACCGGGCATGCGCTCCGGCAGCGAGAGGACATCGTCAATAATCGTATAGCCGATGTCGCCGTAGAGGTCGCGCAGCTCCGCCTCCGATTCCCTGTCAATCGTCACACAGAAAGGCGTGATCCCTTGATTCTTTGCCTGCCGGAGTGCCGCGCGAGTGTCTTCGCGGGCATAGCGCGCATCCCCGTAATCATGGTCATAAGGGCGACCGTCAGAAAGAACAATCAGGAGGCGTGTCCGCGCCTCCTGGAGCGCCAGGCGCGCGGCGGCGTGGCGAATCGCCGCGCCAAGGCGCGTATTGTTCTGGTATGTAATGCCGCCGATGCGCCGCTCGATCTCTTCTGAATAGCGCTCGTCAAAATCTTTGACGACGTAAAACTTGACGTTGCGGCGACCTTCCGAAGTAAAGCCGTTAATGGAATAAAGATCGCCAACCGCCTCGAGCGCCTCGCTCATCAGGACGAGGCCTTCCTTTTCGATTTCGATGATGCGCCTTCCGGGGTGCGTGTAGGGTTGCAGCGGATGGCGACCGATGGTACGCGCCGTCGATGAAGATTGGTCGAGAAGAAATGAGACCGCGACAGCGCGATGTCGCCGCAAACGCTTGGTGTAGAGGCGCTCCGATTGCTGGCCGTCTGCGTGGCGATCAACGACGTAATCGATGACCGCGTTGAGATTATAATCGTCCCCGTCCAATTCGTTGGCCACGCGGAGCAAATTCTCCGGTTTCATCAACTGAAATTGATGGCGTATTGACGAGATCACTCCCCTATAACGCTCGCGAGTCTGTTCGACGAACGCGTGGTCACCGCGCCGCACGCGCTTCTCGATGACGCGGCACCAGTCCACCCGATGGTCCGTCAGTTCTCGATCCCACTCGTCGTAGTTGTAGGCCACCTCGCCCGGTTCGAGGCCTTGTTCGGGGGTCTCTGCCTGGATCCATGCTTCGGCCCCGTCGAGATCATCCGGGTCGCCCTGCTGGTCGGCGGCCGTCCAGGCATTAAAGAGCTCGCGCGCATCCGTTTGGCGCGGCCTCCGCTCCGAGGCTCCCTCCGCCTCCTGCGTCTCAATCGCGGCGCTCTCATCATCCGCTTCAGCCCCTTCAGCAGCGGCCTCCGCCTGCTGTTCGGACTGGTCTGGCGTGACGGATTGAAAGAGCGTGTAGACGCGGCTCGTCGCCATCAGCGTGTCGGCAACCGTTGCGGTCGGGCGGATGAGATAGTCTGCGACGATGCCTTCCAGCTCAGAGACAATTTGGCCGTAAAACTTCCGCGCGTCGCCGAGCGCGCCGCCGCAGAGTGTGATTTGAAAGAGTAGCTCGAAGGGCACGAGGCTGACGGGAATATCCACAATGCGAGGGCGGCTTTTTCGCAGGTGTTCCCGGATAAAATTGAGATCACGCCCAAGTCCGCGATAAGCATGGCGCAGGCGACGATCTATGCGACCATTTTCAAGCGTACCGAAGATGCGCATCGCCAGTCCTGTATACGGGAATAGCTGAAGCACTGAGCGGTAATCGGCGCCGTGCGGCAGCACGCGGGGCGCGGTTGCCGCACGGCGCGCTTCTTCTTCGGGCGGGAGGGCGGCTTCGCCTTTCTCCATTTCGTTGATGTAACCGTTCAAAGAGAACGCATCTCGTGCGTCGATATTCTCCTTAGCATAGAGTTCGGCGATCGAAGCGCATGCCGCTCGCAGGTCAGGCGCTTCACGCTCGTATGTGCCGAACTCGATCTGACCGGCGGCGTGCGCGGCCAGCACTTTGTAGAGACGAAAATCCAGCTCCTCATTACCGAATTCCGCGACCACCGAAGGCAGATGAATCGTGCGCCCGTCACCGATGCGCGACTCGATGGGCACGGGGGCGAGAGGCGCAATCTCCACCGTGCGCCCCGTCAACGCTTCTACGTAGAGGCGCAGGAGGCGCTGCACGCTCTCCAGCGACAGCCCTGCGCCACCGCTCTGCAAAGCTTCGTTGCTCTGGCGCGTTTCAAGCGCATAATAACTACGCCGTGCGCGCCCCTCGCTGCGCTCCCGCGAGATTCCATCGCGCGCCCACTGCTCGAACTGTTCGATAGAAACCGTCCGCAGGGCTTTCGAGCTTGAACGAAAGCAGGCGAGCGCGGCTTCGGCATCGACGCGCGCGACCTCACGCGTCACTGCGATGATGCGACGCGCCAGCTCCGTGACACGCCTGTGGTCCGTGTCGCTCGCGAGCGTCTGAAACAGTGCAGGGCTGGAGCGCACGAAAGCAACCAGGCCGGCATTGCCATGTTCCGCGACAACCCACAGCAGATCTACCCAGCCGTCGAAGACTTCCGGGACGGCTCGCAGTATATCGCCGCCGGCGACGAGGATATGCAACGCCGCGCCGCCACCGCGCTCCAAAAAATCGCCGGCGCGCCTGAACAGGCGGAGCGCATTCTCGGCTTCAAGATTAGCTATTGCCGCCGGCAGCGACGCCCAGGCGTCGGCTGCGATTCCGCCGGCCCGCGCCGCAAACGCCGAAGCAAGCAGCACCGCGGATTGCGCCACCCGCGCCTCGTCGCCGCCAAGATCGCGCAGACGCTCGATGAGGCGTGGCGTGGCGCTCAGGAAATCCGCGCTGTGTTTGGCGGATCGTTTGGAAATCTCTGCCGCAACTTCGATGATCGAGCGGAGCAGCTCGGCGTCGGTGATCGTTTGCGCAAGGAGCGGCGCGCGGCGAAATGTCTCGGTCGCCACCGAACTGGAGAGCGTCATTTGCCGGGCGCAAACCTGGAAGATAAGCGGT
Organism: uncultured Blastocatellaceae bacterium; assembly: GCA_964383905.1. Lineage (GTDB taxonomy): Bacteria > Acidobacteriota > Blastocatellia > Pyrinomonadales > Pyrinomonadaceae > CAYLJO01. The sequence goes on along the minus strand of CAYLJO010000176.1, from coordinate 9,251 downwards.
CGCGCCGCTTGCGGCACATGAATGAGGCATTCAGCTCCGGCCGCGAAGAAAGATACAGCCATTTCCACATCGCCCATCGCGAGACGCCGGCCCATCTCGCCCCACGAGCGCAGCTCAGCCGCTTCCAGCACCCGCGCGGCTTCCGGTGCGGCGCGCAAAAACTCTATACTCGCGCGCAACGAGACGCCGGCAATCGCCGCACTCGTCTCCAGCGCGGCGCGCGCCTGATCGACGGGGAGCTTGCTTAGCTCGCGCGCCAGCCCGGCGATCGTGCGCCGCTCCGTGACACTTCGCACCGAGCGTAGATGTTCGCGAAACTCCTTCTCCACCGGCTTAGGCCCGGAAGCCTTTTCATTCTTCCCCGCGTCAGACATATCCCGGCATCGGTTCATTCAGACTTTCGACCATAGACGTGACATACAAGCTTAGAGAATTTAAGTCGAAACGGCAATCAACCATTGCGCGGTGAAATATGTGCTCAGGATATAAAAGTGCGCTCCGGGCAAACGGCCCCTGAACTTATTGACAGCCAATATTGAGTCCGACGCGATAAACAGAAGCGCGCCAACTAAGGCCAGCCCGCTTCCCCTTTGCCCCGCCGCCGTCCACCTGTTCAACGCCTGCCACCCCATCGACAGGATCACCAGCATGTAAGCGATGACCGGGAATTTCATCTTTCCCAGGTACGGCCACAGCCGCCGCAGCATAAAACCTCCATAAATCAAGAAAGGAATTGCGCCCCACGCCGATAAAACGCGCCCGCCTTCAAAGTCCCGCGACAATCGTCCACCTGTAAAACGATGAGGTCGGAAATTTCGTCTGCAGCGCAATCAGGATAATGAGAGCTGTGGACAAAGGCTTGAAGAGATAAACATTGCGCCGCGGGCTATCAGACTCGGCACGGATCGTGAGAATCGCAGAGCCGAAGACGAGCGCTGTCAAGATAATCATTAGTATCTTTTATGCTTCTTCGACTTCACAAGACTCTGATAACTCTTCAAGAAACTCGGCTGAATATATCTAATGATCGGCCTAAGCGGATTGAGCCGTGACACACTTTTAGGCCGCCTCTGCGGGTGTAGACTCGCTGGTGTGCCGTGTGAGGTAATCAAGCACCTCATCTTGCATGCGGGCTATCTCTGTGCGATAGCCGCTTGCGACTGCCGGAAACTCTTCGCGCGTGGCTGACACACGCAACTGGGCGAGTAGCCGCTGGAAATACGCAATGCGCTCCTGAGTTGCTTCCATCTCTTGATCATTGTGAATCATGATCTCACCTCCACGAGCCCGCGGCGGGTTCGGTCGCGCTTGATTTGCCAATGCTCGATAAACTCATCCAGTGACTCAAGCAACAGCATCGAGGGGCGAAGCCAAAAGATGCTCGCCCAAACTTCAAAGCCGCTTGCGTGTGATCGAAAAGCATTCTTGCCTCTTCATCACACTCATTCAAGCTGAAATCGTTACCCATGACAAGCACGATGTCAACATCATTCGGGTCAGGTTTGTTTGTAATGAAACTACCAAAGATTATAAAGCGCTCCAGCTTGCCTGTTGCTTGGACTAAATTATAGATGCGGGTCAGCCGTGTCGTGACAGCTTGCCTTTGAGGAGTTCCAGTGCTGAACCGTGTGATAATTTCATCAATCGTTGCCTGATGCAAACCCCTCGGCAAGTCTCCTTCGTCGTTGAAGTCTGGAAGGGGCATTCACTCTCAGTCTCCTCAGATTACAGTCGTCACAATCTCGCGGATGCTGCGCTGCAACTCGCGGTCGTCCGTGATGGGTGAGCACATCGCGACTTCGGCGGCGGCGACGGGCGGGATGCCGCGCGCGATCATTTGCGCGGCGTAGATCAGGAGCCGCGTGGAGACGCCTTCTTCGAGGCCGTGCCCGCGCAGGTTGCGGACCTTCTGGCCGATGAGGACCAGGTCGCGCGCCACGTTCAGATCCACGCCGCCTTCGCGCCCGACGATCTCCGCTTCCAACTCCGCCGGCGGGTAGTCGAATTCAATGGCGACGAAGCGCTGGCGCGTCGATTGCTTCAGGTCTTTCAGGATGGATTGATAGCCCGGGTTGTACGAGACGACGAGCATGAAATCAGGCGGCGCGTCGAGCACCGTGCCGCGCTTCTCAATCGGCAGTCGCCGCCGGTCATCCGTCAGCGGGTGAATGATGACGACTGTGTCTTTGCGCGCTTCGACAACTTCGTCCAGGTAGCAGATGGCGCCGTTACGCACGGCTGCCGTCAGCGGCCCGTCATGCCAGATGGTTTCTTCGCCTTCGAGCAGAAAACGACCGACCAGGTCGGTGGCGGAAAGGTCTTCGTGGCACGCGACCGTAATTAACGGGCGGTCGAGCCGCCACGCCATGTGCTCGACAAAGCGTGTCTTGCCGCAGCCGGTGGGCCCTTTCAGCATCACGGGCAGGCGGGCCGCGTGGGCCGCTTCGAACAGCTCTATCTCACGCGCCACGGCGAGGTAGTAGGGTTCGTCTGTAACACGATACTCTTCGATGGCTCTTTCGGGCATGTTCTTTAGTTTCACGTTAGTCTGGCACTCTAAATTTGACGCTAAAACCGATTGTCACGGGCTGACGTTTTGCCCTGTTTAAGGTATCCTTATAGTTTGCTGTTAAGCGGCTGAGACGAACAGTGAAACATCTTAACATCCGCTTTGAAAGAGCGGCAAACAACCGGGTTCCGGGTTAAAAGCTTTTAACCCGGAACTGGGAACTCGAAACTGATTTTCATGAAGATCGCAGTGGCCATGAGTGGCGGCGTGGATTCTTCCGCGGCGGCGGCTATTTTGAAGCGCGAGGGGCACGACCTGGTCGGCTTCTCGATGCAGTTGTGGAACCAGCGGCGCGGGATCAATGTCGATGAGAACGGCGACCCGCTCCCCTCGCGCTGCTGTTCGCTCGACGATGTGTATGACGCCCGCCGCGTCGCCGAAGACCTGGGTTTTCCTTTTTACGTGCTCAATCTCGAGCGGGATTTCGAGCGCGACGTGATGCGGCCTTTCGTCACGAGCTATTTAAACGGCGAGACGCCGATCCCGTGCGTCTCCTGCAATAGCCGTTTGAAGTTCGCTTCGCTCGACCGCCTCGCCGTGAGTCTCGGCTGCGAAAAGGTCGCGACCGGGCATTATGCGCGCGTCGAATACGACTGCGAAGCCCACCGCCACAGGCTCTACCGCGGGCGTAATCTGCAAAAGGACCAGTCGTACTTTCTCTGGGAACTGACGCAGGATCAGCTATCGCGGGCAATGTTCCCGCTCGGGGCGATGTCGAAGCCCGAGGTGCGCGATGTCGCGCGCAAGAACAGCCTGAGCGTTGCGGAGAAGGCTGAATCACAGGAAATTTGCTTCGTCCCTGACGGCAACTATGCCGGGTTCATCGATCGCTACCTTGAGGCGGAAGGTGAGGTCGAACGCACACCGGGCGGGGGCGAGATTACAAACGCGCGCGGCGAGATTATCGGCACGCACGATGGTATTCACCGCTATACGATCGGGCAGCGACGCGGCATCCGTATAGCAAGCGAGCGCCCGCTTTACGTCATTTCGATTGACTCGGGGAAGAATCGTGTCGTCGTGGGTGGGCAGGAAGAGCTTTTGCGTGAAGAGTTCGTCGCCGCCGGAGTCAACTGGATCGCTTTTGACAGCCCGGCAAATCCGGTGCGCGCCGAAGTGCGTGTGCGTTATCGTCACAATCCGGCGCCCGCGACAGTCAGGGCGCTCGAAAATGGACGTGTCGGCGTCAGGTTCGATGAGCCGCAGCGAGCCATCACGCCCGGACAAGCCACCGTCTTCTATCGCGGCGATGAAGTTCTCGGCGGCGGCTGGATCGTCAAGTGAAAACGATGAAGTATGATCGATGAATTAAAAGCCGTGATGTTCAGCGTTCCCGACGAAATCATTGTTTTAAACCTTTCCTTGCCAATTTACGTAAAAGCAATGGATTCAGCGGTTCATTAAAGATGAGTCGTCTTCAAGATTTCATTCGCCGGGAAAATAGTTATGCCAATGTCACGCACACGCAAAATTGTTCTAATCGTTACGGGCATCGTCCTCGTGCTCGCGCTGGCGGCGCTCCTCGGAGCCGCCTTGATCTTCTCCGCCCTGCGTAGGAGCGAGCCGGCGATCCGCGACAACAGCATCCTCGTGCTGAGAGTCAGAGGCTCGATGCCTGACTATGTCCCAGACGATTTCTTCAGGCGTCTCCTCGGCAACGAGGACCAGTCGTTGACCTCTCTGCTGACGCAGCTCAGGAAGGCCAAGGTTGATAAGCGGATCGGCGCGATTTTCATGCAGATTGATCTCTCCTCCGCCGGGTGGGCCAAGGCTGATGAGCTGCGCGACGCCATCGCCGACTTTCGCACATCGGGGAAGCCTATTTATGGCTTCATGGAGATCGGCACAAACAAGGAGTATTACATCGCGACCGCGTGCGAACGGGTCTACGTGGCGCCTCCGGGGGATCTTTTTATCAACGGTCTGGCCGCCGACGTGATGTTCTTCCGCGGCTCTTTAGATAAGCTAGGCATCTACCCGGACTTCATACAGATCGGGAAGTACAAGAACGCACCCGACCAGTTCACGCGCAAACAGATGTCGGACGCGCACCGCGAGGTGGTAAATTCGCTGCTCGACGACACCTTCAACCGCTACGTCGACACGATCGCCAGAACGCGCAACAAATCTCCCGAAGAGGTGCGCGCGCTCATTGACAATGCGCCCTATGGCGCGAGGCAGGCGCAGCAGCTTGGGCTGATCGACGGCGCAAGCTATAAGGATGAGGTTGAAAATGAGTTGAAGAAGCGCCTCGGCTACAAAGACTCCGACGAGCCGCGGATTACCAAAGCCAGTGACTATCGACAAGTGAGGCCCGAATCGCTCGGCTTAAACAGGGGCGAAAACATCGCCGTTATCTATGCCTCGGGCGCGATCGGACCCGGCAAATCAGAAAACAGTCCGACCGGCGGAGTGTCCGTGGGCTCCGATACGGTCGTGAAGGCTATCAACGATGCGCGTAACGACAAAACCATCAAAGCCATCGTCCTTCGCGTGGATAGCCCGGGCGGGTCGTCTACCGCTTCGGACGTGATCTGGCACGCGATCGAAGACGCCAAGCAGAAGAAACCGGTCGTGGTCTCGATGAGTGATCTGGCAGCATCGGGCGGCTACTACATCTCATGCAACGCGAACAAGATCGTCGCCGAGCCTTCCACGCTCACCGGCTCAATCGGCATCTTCGCGGGCAAGCCTGTCTTGAAGGGGTTCTATGATTGGCTGGGGATCAACACCGAGTACGTGCTGCGCGGCAAGAACGCCGGACTGTTCCGTGAAACCGACCCGTTCACGAAAGAAGAACGCGACAAATTCGGGGGGATCATCAAGAGCATTTACTACGACGACTTTGTGCCGAAGGTCGCCAAGGGTCGCCATCGCGACCCCGAGTATATCGACTCGATCGGTCAGGGCCACGTATGGAGCGGCGCGCAGGGGAAAGGAAATGGACTCGTCGACGAATTCGGCGGACTGGAACGCGCCATCGAAGTCGCCAAACAGCTCGCCAACATTCCGGCGAATAAAGGCGTGCGCCGCGTCATCCTTCCTTACCCGCGCAGCTTCTTCGAAGAACTGTTCAGGGGCGATGATACGGAGAGCGTAGAGGTAGAGCAGCAGCGCACAGCTCTCGAGGCGCTGCCCGAAGATGCGCGCCGAGCGCTGCGCTACGCAGCGATACTGGACCGCATGAAGCGTGGCGAAGCGATGCTCATGCTGCCTTTCGATCTGCAAATAAAGTAATCAGTGATCAGTAATCAGTTTTCAGCTTTTGGGTTTTAGGCTGACTACTAACTGCTGATTACTGATCACTTCTTTTTTATCTTCTCCATGCCGTTCATATAGGGCCGCAGCGCTTCGGGAATAAGGACAGAGCCATCCGCCTGCTGGTAATTTTCCAGGATTGCGATCCACGTGCGCCCGACGGCCAACCCTGAGCCGTTCAGCGTGTGAACGTATTCCGGCTTGGCGCCCGACGCGCGCCGGAAGCGTATCTGCGCGCGCCGCGCCTGGAACTCTTCGTAATTTGAGCACGAAGAGATTTCGCGGAACGTATTCTGTGAAGGCAGCCAGACCTCTATGTCGTAAGTCTTGGCCGGCCCGAAACCCATATCGCCGGTCGAGAGGGTCACAACGCGATAATGTAGGCCCAGCCTCTGCAGAACTATCTCGGCGTCGCGCGTGAGCGATTCCAGGTCGTCGAAAGAGTTTTCAGGCAGCGCGAGCTTGACGAGTTCCACTTTGTCAAATTGATGCTGGCGAATTAAGCCGCGTGTATCACGGCCGTAGCTCCCGGCCTCGGAGCGAAAGCAGGGCGTATAGGCCACCATCTTAACCGGCAGCGCAGAGACGTCGAGCATCTCCCCGCGATGATAGTTGGTAACCGGCACCTCCGCCGTCGGGATCAGGTAGAGGCCGCGTTCGTCCGTCAGCTTGAACAGGTCCGCTTCGAATTTCGGAAGCTGGGCCGTGCCGAAGAGCGCGTCGGCGTTAACGATGAATGGCGGGAGCGTTTCGGTATAATCGTGCTCGCGCGTGTGCAAGTCGAGCATGAAGTTGATCAGCGCACGCTCGAGCCGCGCGCCCGCACCGTAGAGGATGCTGAAGCGAGCACTCGCGATCTTGCTCGCGCGTTCGAGGTCTAGAACAGCCAGCGACGTGCCGAGATCGACGTGGTCCATCGGCTCGAAATCAAATTTAGGCGGCGCCCCCCAGCGGCGTACTTCGGCGTTCGATGTTTCGTCCGCCCCGACGGGCACGCTCGTGTGGGGAATATTAGGCAGGGTGGAAAGGAGCTTACGCATTCGCGCTTCGGCCTCGTCGCGGAGGCGGTCCAACTCTGCGATCCGATCTTTCAACCGGCCCACTTCGCTTCGGCGCGCGTCCGCCTCATCGCGTTTCCCTTCTTTCATCAAAGCGCCGATCTCGCGGCTCGCCACGTTGCGCTCCGCATTGAGATGGTCTGATTCATTGATCAAGCGGCGACGCTCCACATCCGCTTGCACAAAGTCGTCAAGAGCATCGGTCGGAAAGCCGCGCGCTTCGAGCGCGGCGCGCACTTTATCTAAATTGTCGCGCACGAAGTTAAGATCGAGCATTTGTCGTAGACCTCTGAAGTATGGTATGAAAAGCCCTTTTACACTCGTCTCAGGCGAAAGCTGTCAAGCTATCCGACGCTGCGTGCGCGTGTCAAGCAGGACGCCGGAGAAGCGAACGGCGCTCCCGCCTAAGTGTGGGTTCCGCTTTTACTAAACCTAGAAACAAATCAAGGGGAACTTTGAGGTATGTCACAACGAATTCGTCAAGCGGTGTTTCCGGCGGCGGGCCCTGGCACGCGCTTTTTACCTGACGCCAAAGCGTTTCCGATTGAGAGGGAGGACTGAGAAACCTTGAGCGACCCTGACAATTCTTTCACAGGCCGGGCGGCTATTGTGACGGGGGCGACGCGCGGCATCGGTCGGGCGATCACGCTGGAGTTGGCGCGGCGCGGCGCGCATGTCGCCTTCAATTACGCAAAGAGCACGGAAGCGGCTGACGCCTTGAAGGCGGAGGTCGAAGCGTTGGGCGTGCGGGCGCTCTCAGCCCGGTGCGATGTGTCGCAAACAAGCGCGGCGGCCGAGATGGTAAAACAGACTCAGGAAGCTTTCGGGCGCATAGATTTTTTAGTCAATAATGCCGGGATTACACGAGATAATTTGATCCTGCGAATGAAGGAGGAGGACTGGGACGCCGTGATGGACACAAACCTGAAAGGCGCCTGGAACTTCGCCAAAGCGAGTTTGCGTGTGATGCTCCGGCAGAATGAGGGGGGTTCAATATTGAACATCTCCTCGATCAGCGGGCGGGTCGGGATGGCCGGGCAATCAAACTACTCCGCTTCGAAGGCGGGCATGTTCGGGCTGACGAAAGCTCTGGCCAGGGAAGTGGCGAGTCGCAGGGTGACGGTCAACGCGCTGGCGCTGGGGCTGGTCGCCACCGATATGTCGGGCGCGCTGGATGAGGGCTATCGCACAAAACTCCTTGAACAAATTCCCCTCGGCCGCTTTGCCGAAGTGGACGAGGTCGCACGCATCGCCTGCTTCCTGCTCTCGAAAGACGCCTCATACATTACGGGACAGGTTATTCAAGTTGACGGCGGTCTGGCAATGTAAAGTAATCGGCAGGCGATTGGTCGCTTAAAATGAGGGTGCCCCGCCAGTCCGAAAAGACTGGCGGGGCAAAACTTATCGGGTAGGCTCGGGGGGTTCAGGGTGGCGTTGATAAAGAACTGAGGATCGTCACTTACGGCCGATCCTGTAATCCAGGGGTGGTTGGAACAGGCGAGATAATTCCTCAGGGCTCACAAGATAATAAATTGCGCTTTAGACTTGAAACCCACGCACCCACCAGCCAGGTTCCTGCAAAAAAGCGACTAAGCCACGTTTTTCAATCAGCTATGAAATACCTGAGCTTGTCACCAAATCGCTTCTTGCTCAGTATGTGTAAAATTATACCGAATTTTCGTGAGGTGTCAAGCACAATTTTGACCTTCTCACAATATTTTTGTGACAGATCCATCAAAGTTAGTGAAAAATCTCACATATATTTCCTCAGAGCTTTCATTGCAATGCCGGATGAAGCCAATTGCCGCAACCCTCTCAGTCAGAGTAAATATCCTTCTCCCCCGGCGGGCGGGTGTTCCAGCGCTTGTGAATCCATAGCCACTGCTCCGGGTATCTCCTCACGTAGCTTTCGATGACGGACGTAAACTGAGAGGTGATCCGCCGTATGTCTTCCTCCTCATTACCGGTGAGTTTGGCATCGAGCGGTGTGTCGATCCGAAGCACAAAGCGCCGGCGTTGCTCATCCCAGGGAATAAAGACGGGAAGAATGACGGCTTTTGTGCGCAGCGCCATGCTGGCGAGACCCGTCGTAGTCGAAGCAGGGGTGCCGAAGAAATTCACAAAGATGCCTTCGTGCGGTTGAGTATTGAGGTCCACGAGAATGCCGACGATGCCGCCCGCGTGGAGAGTCCGCAGCATGGGGCGCGCGGCCGCGCGCTTATCTATCGAGCGGTTGCCGAAGCGCGTGCGCGTCCCCTCGATCAGCCCTTCGACTCTTGGATTATCTATACGGCGCACGAGGAAGCTGAGAGGATAGCCGAAGGCTGAAAGCGCAAAACTCGAAAGCTCCCACGCGCCCAGATGCC
>CAYLJO010000175.1:0-13436 GCA_964383905.1 uncultured Blastocatellaceae bacterium | reverse complement strand
CCCCGACATCAAGGCTCCGGATGGTTGACCGGCGCAAGTCGCCGGGGCAGCCCAAAAGTAGTGAGAAGGGCCGCGAGAACGTGCTCCCCGCGCTGTGACCAGGCTATTTTTCATTTGCGCGGAATCTCGGAAATGGGGTACGGTTCCTGACATCCCGCATCTAACGTCCGATGCGTCAGACCCGAAACAACATAGATTTAATCTTTGACTTGATGGGCTGCGCCGGTGGAGAAATATATGGCTAAAACATTGGTCCTCTTTGCTCTGGTTATCTCCGGGGCGTCGAGCTTTACCCTCGGTCAGGACGGTCAGAGTCAATGGCAGGTCGCGGATTTAGCGACCACCCGGCTCCCGCCGACCGCTTTCCCCCAGCTTCCTCGCGAGATCGCGCAGGATCTTCAGACCCGTGGCTGTACCGTCCCTCAACTATGGAGTGACGAAGCTCCGCATAATGTTATCCGCGGCGAATTCGCGAGAAAGGGTCAAAGCGACTGGGCAGTTCTATGTTCCAAAGATAGGGTCTCAGCCATTCTCGTATTCTGGGGTGGTTCCGTCAAAAGAGTGTCTGAGGTTGCCGGAGAGCCGGATCGAAACTTTTTACAAATAGTTGATGGGAAGGAAAAGATTGGTTTCTCCAGAAGGATTGGCGCCGTCGGTGAAGATTTTATTCATAAGAATGATCAAGCTTATGGAGGGCCGAAGTCGCCTCCGATAAACCATCAGGGGATCGAGGATATTTTTGATGAAAAGGCATCAACCATACATTATTACTACGATGGAAAATGGCTGAGGCTGCAAGGGGCGGATTGACGCTTCCGTCAAGCGTCTCATCATATTCAATACACCTGGGGCGTATCTGAAACTAAACCGAACCAAACAACATGAGGACACTTAAGCAGCCTGTGATGGAGCCGCTGCTTGCAGCTCAGCGACGGCCTGCGTGACTTCCGACGTGTAGTAAATCTTTGAAAGCTTGGACCGCCGCGTTGGGGATACCCTACGTGCTAAGCGCCAGCGCCGCCGTCGATCCGGCTGGCCCACTACCGACGATCAGAACGTCGGTCTCGTTTGCTTGATCGGTTGTCTCCTTAATGATGATCTCTTTATCACACGTTGAAAGGCGGTTCTCATTAACGCCATTTGTGAACACTGCTTTCATTTCGAAGTCTCCGTTTTACTTCGCCATCGACGCAACCGATGCGCGTGCACCGGGCGAGGTCAGCTTACGCCCGGTGGTAACTGCCCGGCCCCGGGGGACCCGTTTGTGTTGGCCACGCTCTCGGCGACTCTGGAGTGCCCTGAATTGGGAGCACCGGGCAGCTTTCCGCCATCCGGCTCAGTGCGCGGCCAGGAAGTTCGTGTTGAACTTCTCGTTTATCTCCATCACCTTCTCGCCGGTGAAGCCCCCGCCGGCGGCGAGTTCCGAGATAGCTTTGAAGTAGTGATCCTGTCCACTCGGCAGGCTCCAGTCGAGCATGCACGCCGTCGTGTCGCCAACGTTCCGGAAGCGGTGGACCACGTGGCGCGGGATGAAGACGATGGCCCCGCGCGGTAGCGAGCCGCCTGCAGGCTGGCCCACCCGAGCCGGTCGCTGGCCGTCAAAAACTCAGAAGGAGATTGGTCATGTATCCATAACCTGACGATCCTGCCCGAGCGACCTTGGCCGCAGACGGGAAAAGTATGCTCAAATTTCTTCTTGACACTCGCCCGCTTCATAAATGAACAGTTACAGCTGCATGACTATTCGATTCCCGACCTGAAAGCGTCACTCACCGCCTTCCGTCGCGTTCAATCTCTCTCGGAAGCTTCCAAGATCGCCTCGGCATCGATGGTGATCTCCACCGTGTCGCTGACGACCATGCCGCCTTTGTCCAGCGTGTCGTTCCATCTGACCCCGAACTCCTGCCGATTGATGGTCGTCGTCGCGACGAAGCCCGCACGCCTCTTCGGCCCTTTGTCCACGCCCTCCTCCCACCAAGGCGTCTGCCACTGCCCGAGATAGTGCACCTCCAGCGTCACAGGCCGCGTCACCCCGCGAATCGTCAACTCACCAGCCACGCGGAAATCGACCTCGCCAATGACCACAACCCGATCGCCGCGGAACCTGATCTCGGGAAAATTCTCCACGTCGAGAAAGTCCGCGCTGCGCAGATGAGCGTCGCGCGCCTCTTCACCCGTCCAGACCTTGCGCGCATCAATGATGACTTCGACCGAAGAGTCAGCAGGGTTGTGCGGATCGAAGTTGAGCCTGCCGTGGACGTCTTTGAAATGTCCGCGCACATTACTAACCATCATGTGCCGGGCACAGAATTCGGCGGCCGTGTGTCCCGGCTCGAAAGTCCACTTAACCATCATTTAGTAACCCCCCACTGTGATAAATAGCCCTTACTGCCCCAGGATCTTCAAGGCGCCGCCCTAGGCGATGACCTGATCGTGCATGGCGTTGACCGATGTTTTCTGCTCGAGAGCCGGCGTGAAGACGCGGAAGTTCTCGAAGTCGGTGAAGAGCGAAAGCCCGACCTGCGCACGCACGGCGGCCCGTAGCGCGCGATCGCTTCGTTCAATGGCAACTCCGGCGATGAACAACACTTCGAGTCTAGCCTTCGCGTCCGCCTGATACTCCTCATAGAACCTTCACCGAACACTTCATGGCGTGACCTTCGCGCTCTACTCCAGAACTGCCACAGGTCTCTCGCCCGCGACTTTAGGCAAAGGTAAGAATCGCCCGATGGCAAAGCGCCCCGGCCCGGCGATCACGATCGGCAGCAGCGCGCCGACCGCCAGCAGGTGATACTCGAAGCCCTCCCCCGCCTGGTTGCCCGCCCAGTTCATGAAGAACCCGACTTTGCCGTGAACCAGTCCAATCGCGCCGAGCATAATGATAATGATTGACGCGGCGGAAAAGCGCGAGAGGAAACCGAAGACGAGCCCCAAACCGCCGAAGAACTCGCCGACTGCGACGAGGTAGCCTAAAGGCCCCATCATCTGGACGACGGCCGAAAGCCCCGGCCCACCGAATGCGCCGAAAAGTTTCTGTGCGCCGTGCGCCATGAAGATGACGCCGACGACGATGCGGACGACAAGCAGCGCCCAATCAACAGCCGCACGATCACGAATTGTAGTCTCAGGTGCCATAACATCTCCTCCCTTTGGCGACTTGGCGCGCACGACCGTAATGATTTACGCGGCGCTCTCTTTATCACTATGTTCTGACAAGGCTGCAGCCTCGTAGCCGATCTTCTTCAACAGGCGGATGAGCGTCGCGCGCTCGGCCGTGGTCAGTGAGGCCGCGGCGAGCCGCTCCATGTCGGCAGCGTGCTTGGCGTAGGCGCGCTTGATTAGTCTCCTGCCTTCCTTCGTCAAATGAACAATTCTCGCCCGCCGGTCAGTGCTTGACGCGCGCCGCTCCACCAGCTCCTTCGTCTCCAGGCGGTCAACGGCCACCGTGATGGAACCGCTCGTCAACAGCACCTTTCTTCCGATATCGTTGACGGGGAGCGGCCCCTTGTGCAGCAGGGCTTCGAGCACGGCGAAGTCGCTGCCACAGATCTCTAACCCCGAGACGCTTCTTAGGGCGTAGGCTTCCACCGCGCGCGCCGCCTTCCACAGCACCAGGAAGACATGAACGCCGCTCCCCCCGGTCAATGATTCAAGGTTATCTACATTCATCAATAGCCACCCACTCGATGTTATCTTGAATTCAAGATACTTGATCTCAAAATATATGTCAAGCGATTCGGTGAGGGTTTTTCATATGAGCTGAATGTCGGGAGAGAGGGGCTTTAGCTTTGAGCACCCTGGCAGAAGCAGTTAAGATCTGCCGGGAAACGAAGTTATCTGTCGAACATGAGAAAGTGGCGTGATTGGATGACTGATTGGCGCCATCCAATAACCAATGTTTTTGGATTTGCATCTCGCTTGATAATTTTCAAAGTTTCCGTCAGTTTCAAAAGCTCTTTGGTATGTTGCTTACGTTCTTTCATCATACCTCCTATTATGTCATAGCAGGCGGCAGAGGCCGATGAGACTTAACTGGCTATCTACTCTATGGGGTAAGGTCCAAGATGTATGGAGACTACCGAGTGACTCGCTACGAAAAGCTGAGGAAAGCTGGAGCCACCGCAGAGGCCACATAAACCTTGAGAAGAAGCGATGGGGGAAAGCCGAGTGCGGGAAATCTGCACGCTCGGTTTGCGACGGCGGGGACTGGAAACGTGCCAAGGTCCAGACAATATCGACCCAGGGAGGCGCGCCAGTCCTCGACCCTACCGATTTAGTACGGGGAGGGGCGGTGAGCCGGCGTGCTAACAACCCGGACCGGATTGCGGCTCGACCTACTGTCGTAGACGAACAATACCTGAGGGCGCGTAGATGATCCTATTTGATAGTAATGGGCAGGTCGCACCCGGCCTTCGCGATATTTCCCGAATAATCCGCGGCGATGATTCGCAGCACGTAATCTCCCGCGGGCAGTTCCGGCGTATGCCAGACTCCGGATTCCGCCCGCCCGTCGCGAAGGACGTTGGTTACATTATAAAGGAAGCGGGTGGCCGCGCTGCCGTAGACGGTGATCCCGCTGCTGCCGGCGTAAGCGATTTTGACAGCATTCGGGTCGGGCAGCATCCGATTAAACTCTATGTTAATGCGCGGCTGCTCGAAGCCCGGCGCGGGCGTGCCGTCGGGTCGTAAAACCTGGTAGCCGAGCTTATACAAGCCCAGACGTCTCCGCGCCAGGTTGTGATCGACCTGATCGTAAGCGTCAACCACAATACTCACATCGCCGCTCACCACCAGCCGCCCGTTCCGCCTGTCCGTCAAACGCCCCCCTGCCTGATCGAACAACTGAATGCCATCCCGCTCGATGGTCGGATCGATGTGGTCGCTGAAATCGACGAACGGCAGCGTCAATGGATTGATCTCGGCCCCTCCCGGTCCAAAGTTCAGGTGAACGTGATACATGCGGTTGATCGTGCCGAGCTGATCGCCCACGCGAAAGCGTGTCCCGCGCTTGATCCGTACTCGTACCGGTTTACCCTGCTCGTCGCGCAGAACAATGAAGCGCGCAACATCCAGCGGCTCGTCCCGCTGATTGCGACCGACGCGCAGGTGAACGTAGGTCATCACGCCGACCCTGACGCCTTCATTCAAACTACCGAATTCCCAGTTGCTCAGCGGGTTGCTCACCTTCTCGTCGTAGATTGCTCGAACAGGCGCGCCGTATGCGCCCTGCACGTCGATCCCGCTGTGTAAATGGTCGCGGCTCTCCCCTTCGTAGTTGCCACGTACCTCGCCCATCGTGGCGATGACCTCATGCCATTGCCACTGCGGGTCGACGGGCCATGGAACCTTCGAGAGCCGCAGTGTATCCGGAGTCAAGCGTGGTACGCCGGCCTGACTCTCAACCCCGCTCGGGTCTGTCACCCCTTCGACGGGGGCGAGTTTTCGGACAAGATAATTGGCTGTGTCGGCCACATACAACGCGCCGCGCTGATCCAGCGCCACGCCAGCCGGGCTACTGAAGCGAGCGCGTGATCCCTCCCCGTTGGCGAAGCCGGTGCCATCTCCCACCAGCGGACGGGCCGTACCCTCCGGCGATAATTGAATAACCCGCCCGCGCCGGTTTTCCGTCACATACAGGAAGCCGTCGTGGGTGAGCGCCAAACCGATCGGCGCCGCGAAAGACGCAGCACCCTCATTCCCGGGCGCAGTACCGGAAGGAAACGTCGTCACCCGCCCGTCAGGCGTCAGCTTGCGCAGACGATTGTTGCCCGTATCGGCGATGAGCAACTCATTTGCGGGGGTAATGACAACGCCGCACGGACTGTCAAACAGCGCCGTTGGGCCGTCTTGATAACCGGGAGTTGGGCCGCCGGCCAGCGTGCTCACCTGGCCCGCCGGAGTAATCTTGCGGATGCGGTCATTATAAGTGTCTGCGACGTAAACGTTGCCCTGCTTGTCCACCGCAACTCCGACCGGCCCATTAAACTGGGCCGTGCGACCGGGCCCGTCACGGTAACCGGCCGTCCCGTCGCCCGCGATCGTGGTGACAAGGCCCTGCGGGCTAACCCTGCGAATACTGTTATTACCGGTATCGGCGACATAGAGATCACCTGTGACACCGATGGCCAGGGCCGACGGGGTGTTGAAGGCGGCGGCTGGGCCCTCCCCATCAGCGAAGCCTTCTGTGCCACCCGCCAGTGTGCTGACCGATCCTTCAGGTGTGATTTTGCGGACCCGATTGCTGTCACCGCCATCGGTGACGTAGATGTTCCCTGTGCCATCGAGCACGACCCCGAATAAGTTGGCGAAGCGGGCTTCAGTTTTTGTCCCGTCCCGGTAACCTGGCGCACCATCGCCCGCCACCGTCGTCGCCACTGCCGCCCAACCTATCTTTGTCGGGCGCGGCCTTTTACTTAACAGGAAGTAAACAGAAGCGGCAATCGCACCTGCGATGACGAGCAGAATTAAGAGCGCCGTTAACTTAACCGCCCGATTACGCCTAAGGAGATTGGTCATCTTGAGAGGCCTGTTCGCCTTTTCTGTTATTCATTAAATCGTAACACGAGAAATCTCAGTTCTTCATCTGAGATCTCAAATCTCCAATCTCAAATTCTTCCCCGTCTTCCTCTGTGTCCTGCGGCGTCCTCTGCGGTTCAAAGTTTTTTTTCAAGATGATTGATAGGCGCTTCGCTCCGCTATGGGACAACGAGTTGGTGGCCCCCAGCGTCTTAATGGTAAGAGATTTACCTGATTTTGGCGCCGGCGGACAGACGATGAGAATGATCAGCCGGTATTTATGGGTGATTCCGAAGTGCCGTGAGCCAGTAGTCGAGCCCTGGATTAAGCGTTTGCGCCCGAGGCGTATCTAGCTCGGCCGCTCCTCCCCGATTGATCGCCCTTATTCCCGGCGACAAATATTTAATATTGAACAAGGTAGGGGTTACTGCAATGAACAGCAAGAATGCGCAAAACAGGTTGGGTTTCAAGGTCGTATGCGCATGGTGTGGAGTTATCATCCGGCGCAACAACGTCAAAGACTCACAAGGTATGTGTCTGAAATGTTACGCACGCATGTTGGATGAGCACATCCGTAACCTTGGGCAGGCTCACAGCCAATTATACGCGAGTGATCGATAGCACAGCGACAGTCCCGGGAGCCGCAAGCCTCCCGGGCCCCACGTGCGCCCCTCAGCGCACTTGTAGCTCTTAAGCGATTAAAACCTCCGGGACCTGCTCGAGGCTGCCTAACATGATCATGGCTTCTGAATAAGTATCGCCGATGAATTTCGCGGCATTTTCGGAATCGACCGGGCGAGAGAAGTAGTACCCCTGCCCGTTCTCGCAGCCTAGAGATCTGAGCAGCTCGAGTTGCTCTTTCGTCTCGACCCCCTCCGCCACCACATCCATCCCTAAATTTTGTGCCAACACCACAATCGTCCGCACGATTTCCGTGTTCTCGTTATTGTCTGCCATCTTGGTCACAAAGGACCGGTCGATCTTCAGGGTGTTGATGGGGAACCGGTGCAGGTAGCTCAATGAAGAGTAGCCGGTGCCGAAATCGTCAATGCTGATCCTTGCGCCCAGCGACCGCAGTTGTCTGAGCATCTCGGTGGCGGTTTCAATATTCTCCATCACGACGCTCTCCGTGATCTCCAGTTTCAGGTACCGCGCATCCATCCCGGTCTCCTTCAGAATGGAGGCAACTCTGTTAATCAGATCAGGCTGGGCGAACTGTTTGCCGGAAAGGTTCACGCTCATGAACAAGGGCGGGTCGGCGGGGAGTATGGCCTGCCAGCGCTGCATCTGACGGCACGACTCTCTCAGCACCCATTCGCCGATGGGGACGATCAGCCCCGTTTCTTCCGCGACCGGGATAAAATCGCCGGGGGAGATGAAGCCGCACTCCGGGTGGTTCCACCGCACCAAAGCCTCAAAGCCGCAGAGCCGGTTAGTCTCCAGGGCGACGATCGGCTGGTAGTAAACACAGAACTCCTGTCGCTCCACGGCGCGCCGCAGGTCCGTCTCTAACTGCAGGAGCTTCACCGCGTGGGCGTGCATCGCCTTATCGAATATCTCATAACTGGCGCGGCCCTGCGACTTCGCGCGATACATTGCCGTATCGGCATCACGCAGCATTTCTTCGGCGCGGCTATAATCCTTGGAACTCAGCGCGATCCCAATACTGACTGTGGTGAATACCTCCCGCTCGTTCAGCTTGAAAGGGAGCGTCAGCTCCTTTTGAATGCGCTCGGCGATATAGATGACGTCGCTGTCGTCCTTGATGTCCTCCAGGAGGACTGTAAACTCATCGCCCCCGAGCCGCGCGATCGTATCCCCGGGGCGCAGGGCCGCCTCCAGCCTCTGCGCGGTGCCGACGAGCAACTGGTCCCCGATCATGTGCCCGAGACTATCGTTGATGATTTTGAAGCGGTCGAGGTCAATATAGAGGACGGCGAACCTGTGATCCTCGTTCCTTTGCGAACGCGCGATCGCCAGCTTGAGGTGGTCCATGAATAAAGCGCGGTTCGGTAAATTCGTGAGCGCGTCGTGAAAGGCGTCGTGAAGGAGTCTTTCTTCCGCCCGTTTACGGTCGGTAATATCCTGGATCTGAAAAATCAGGTGCGCCGACCGGTTGTACGCGTCACGGGCCATCGAGACGCTCCAGAGGACCCACACCTCATGACCCTCCTTGTGGATGTACCGCTTCTCCATCTGGTAGGTGGGGATTTTGCCCTGGAGCAGATTTTTGATGTTGGCCAGAGCGCTGTGGAGGTCGTCCGGGTGCGTGATCGTGAGAAAGTCAGTCGCCATCAACTCCCGCTCGGTGTAACCAAGAAGGCTGCACAGCGAGCGATTGACGAGGAGCCAGCGACCTTCAACGGAGACCAGCGCCATCCCGATGGCCGCATAATCGAACGCGCTGCGGAAACGCTCGGAACTCTCTTTTAGGTTGGCGTTGTAGCGCGTCGCGAGCGACGCGTCGTCGTTAGCACTATTCAGATAGATCCGGCAGGCGAAAAGCACGATGGCGGCGCTCGTCAGGGTTGCCATGAAGGCATTGAGGCCCATCGCCGTGACAACTAAAGCTACCAGGCAGGCCGCCGCTGCGCCGGTCGAATAAACGACAAAAGTCCAACAGTAAATACCGCTCACCCTGCGCCAGACCGACTGTGTGATCTGGTAAGCGCCGTCCAGCAGAATCAGCGTTGAGTTGAAGGCGGCCTGCATCAGAACCGTCAGGCAGACCCCCCTGGCGAAATCCAGGGAGGAGAGGTGCGGCCCGGCCTCGACCACCGGTCCGTAAGTGAACCGCAGCGTCCAGATGATCACGAAGGCCGAGACGACTGTGGCGGCCGCGTTGAATAGATAATCGAACCAGTTCTTGAAATGGCGCAGCGATACACAGAGGGCGGCAACAGCGGCCAAAAGGATGGCCGCCTCGCCCCCGAAGAGCATCAACGCGAGCAGGATAAAGCTTTCACCGAGGTGAATCTGACCCCTCCCCCGCGGGATCTGGATCCTGTAAGTCGAGCAGATAATGACATTTATCAGCGCAAAGAGCAGGAAGGCGATTCCCAGTTGTTTAATTGGCAGTAGGTATAACGAGAAAAGGAGCGCGCCGACACCAAGTGCGATGACCAGCCGCATTATATTTCGAGGTAAGACGTGCTTGTCCATAGCTTCCATTGAGTAAGAATTGTACTAATTTCAACCCGACAGCTACTTTTCACGTGAGGAGGATTGTTCCACCGTCGGCGGTTATGACCAGCAACCCTGATGCCATTGAAGATTTAACCAATTACCTCAGAATTTTCCAGGTTTTATAAACCTTCTGGCAGGCTCTTTAAGAAGGATAGCCTTGGATCAGTCAAAATGACCGAAATAGTACCCAAATTTGACGGGTAGCTATCAAAGACCTCATCAGAGGTTCAGGGCAAGATCATTTATCGCGGAAGATCCGAGAGGGATTACAGAAAGATTTATTCATTACTTCTCTGTCCGGCGCATTCTCCCGCGGTGAGTTGACGCTGGCCGAGCGCTTTATTGTGGAATTTCTACACAGGGGATTCAGGCAACTCTTATCTCGAATTCACCTTATTCAACTGCCTGAAAAGACTGGAGAAGCGGCTCTCACCTCAGCGGCTCTCCAGCAGCGACGTGCCAGTGCAGATGCTTTGAGTCCTGGTATTTCCCCAAATTGGTTAATACTCGACACGCGCCGTGCTCGGCGACGACCCGCGCCGCGACCTGCCGGACAACCGCTATCATTTCATGAAGAATATTGTCGCCCTCTTCTTCGACGGTCAGCAATGAGGCGATGTGACGCTTGGGGATCACCACGAAGTGCACCGGCCAGAAGGGGCGCGTATGGTTGAAGGCGAGCACATTGTCCGTCTCGATAATCCTATTGACCGGCGTGCGCCCGCTCAGAACTTCATCGCAGTAGAAATCATCCGTCATCATAACCTCGTTCCCTCTCCTGCCCTCCGCGGTAAATCCCGTCTCTAGACTCCCATCAATTGTAGTTCGCTTCAAGGTATGGTCAAATACCCGACGTCGTCGAAATTAGTCCAAAGTCCAAGGTCTAAAGTCCAAAGTCAACAGGACCAAAGCACTTTTGATTAAAGTCGTTATAGGCCACCTTAACTTTGGACTTACTTGAAGACCTTGGACTTTTGCGGGCCCACCGCCTTGAGATCATAAACTGATGACCACTACGACCAAACCTGATATTCGACTGATCACGCGGCTGGTTCCTCCGAGCGGAAATCTGGTTCAGGGCCAGTCGGAGATGGCCATTGACCCGGAACTCGCGCGTGCCGCCGCCGAGATCATCGCCGCCAGCCAGAATCACTACAGCCCGGCCGAAGGCACCACCGAGCTACGCCACGCCGTCGCCGAAAAGATCAGCTCATTAAACGGCGTCAATGTTGATCCGGAAGCCAGGCCTTTCGAGCTTCTGATCACCCCCGGCGCGACCGGTGGACTCATCGCCATCGCCCGAACGTATCTCCAGGGCGCAGCCGCACTCGTTTTCGAGCCTTACTATCCTTACCACCGGCGCATTATCGATGAATTGGGAGGAGCCACGGAAGTTCTACCACTACGCGGGCCCGCCCTCGGTCTTGACGGGGAAGAGTTGCGCGCCCGCTGTCGTGCGCTGAAGGAGCGCCGGACGTTCCCGTTGCGCACAATCATCGCCTGCACCCCCGCCAACCCGACGGGCAAAGTCTTCACGCGGGCCGAAATGGAAGCGATCGCCTCCCTCTGCCAGGAGCTTGATCTGCTCTGCGTCGCCGACGAGGTCTACGAGCACTACGTCGTCGGCCGCCAACCGCACCTTTCAATGGCGACGCTGCCCGGAATGTGGGAGCGCACTATTACCGTCAACTCGTTCTCCAAATCATGGAACATCTCGGGTTGGCGGCTCGGTTATGCCTACGGTAACGGCCAGCTGGTCGGCCCGCTTAATAATGCCAACAATATCTTTTACGTCTGCTCCTCAACACCCCTGCAGCGCGCGCTGGCCAGGGTTTTAATGGCCGACCCGCACTATTACACCAGGCTGCGGGAGCGATTCACAGTCAAACGCGAAGAGGCCACCGCGGCGCTGGAGAAAACAGGGTTCCAAATCTACGACTCGGGCTCGGCGTTCTATGTGTGGGCGAGAATACCGGAAGGCGCGTCCTCCGCCGTCGAGCTCAACGAGATGCTTATCAAGCGGGCGGGGGTCGCCGGCGTCCCCGGCAGCGCCTTTGCCGATAGCGACGAATGGGATAACTACATACGACTGTGCATCGCGCGTGAAGATGAGATCCTGCGCGGCGCGCTCGACAAGCTGCAGCGCGCATTGTCTGTCAGACATTAGTCGCTTATAAAGGAAGGTAAAAAATCAAGGGTGAGGGACCCGCGCATCATCATCCCTTACTTCCCTCCGTGTCCCTGCGGTGGTTCAAAGCGCGTTCACGTCTCCGACCCGCCAATTGCTCTTCTTAAGAATTGATGACGAGGACAGGTCGCTCGTATAGATTTGAGTGCAGCAGCACCGGGTTGCGCCAGTAGACCAACCGCTCGACGCCCGTATCATTAAACAGTACTTCCCACACGCAGCCGAGTATCGTGACCTTACGCCGCGGATACTCAAGCGGCGGGTATTCGCTGCTGGAGCCGTCGAGCCTGATGCGGTTGCGCGAAAGCAGCGAAATAAAGCGGACTAATAAAGGGTAATCGGGCGTGCGGACGGCGTGCAATCCCGAAGAATAAGTGACGCCCAGCTTCACGATAGCGATGGCGCCGGCCCGGATGAAGAGCGCGTCATCGGTAATGCGCACGGCCAGGTAATGATCACCTTCCTCAGCGCCGAGCGGCTTGGGGATCTCAACCCTTTTCCTCCCGTGAGGGAAACGCGGCCGTAGAATCTTAGCCATAAGGACCTCCGCCTCAAGTCTATCCTACCTCCGTCAAATCTCCGAAGCCCGCCGTCCTGATTCTAGACTTTCGACTTTCGACTTTCAACTTTCGACTTCTTTTGCTGCGGCGTCTGCTCCTCCATCGGGACCATGATCCGCTCGACGAAGTCGATGATGGGCTCTTCGAGCTTACCGTCCTTCTCGAAGGCCTCCAGGCCGCGCAGCATCAGCATGTAAGCGACGGTGGATTCGGTGCGGAACCTCCGCGCCGCGATCCCCCGGACAAGCTGCTTAACCACCTCCGGCACCTTCATCGGGAGATTCTCAGTGCGCTTATTAACATCCGCCATTTGTCTGGGCATGGCTAAGGTATACCAAAACGGCTTTCGGATGTGAAGGTGTATATTATAATCTTATGTTTGATAGGTATACCTCAAGAGCATAACGTACCTGTGATGGCGCGAAGGCGAAGTGTCGGGGCGAAGGGACAGGCGCAGGCTGACGGGCCGGTCACCGTCAAGGGCGGGCGCCGCCCCTGTGATGCTCACCCTGCGCTGCAGCTACGCTAAATCACGCCCGCCTGCCTCGTTCCCGTTGTGCACGTGCGAAGGCCACAGAGGGGAATAACGGCGACGAAGATGCCCGACGGCTGACGGCGCTCTTTCGAAATGATCGCCGGAAAGTAGATGGCGGATAGGAGGTGTTTAAGGTGCTGATGAGTCCGGTTGACCGACGGGCGATCAAGGTCGCCGATGCAATGACTGTTATCTGGCAGGTAGTCGACGAGAACAGGCGACTCAAAGAGCGACTCGCCCGCCTTGAAGGTAAGGCAAAGATCGCCCGCCGGAAGATTAAACGGCTGGGCCACCCACTGGAAAAGAAGGGCGGAATGTCGCCAAACACTCCGCCCACAAAGTTAGGTCATGGATATAAGGTTAAACAAATTTAACCCTATGCTTTTCAAATTATTTACCAAGCTTGTCGAAAATGTTACGGATACTTTGAGAGTATCTAGCGAAGTCTTAA
>CAYLJO010000174.1:0-13496 GCA_964383905.1 uncultured Blastocatellaceae bacterium | reverse complement strand
TAAAGTCGAGCTAAGAAGAATTTCAGCAATCGCGTCGAGATCGCGCGCTATGTTATTGAGCGCGGGCGGTCCGGCTGATTACCTATCCTCATGAGTGTAATCACCCACGATCTATAAGTGATCACACACTTGCGCCCGCCCCTCTTACCCCTCTAACCTGGGGATTGAAGGTATTAACTCCAAAGCCGAGGGGAAAGTATGATTACGAATAGATTTACCAGATTCGCGTTCCATTCGTCACCCGCGTTAGCGCTATTTACGGTAACATTTATTTTGATTGCCCCGATCACAAACGCGCAAGAGGCGCGGACGACTCAAACCGCTACGACAAAGATTGTAGTTACAAAGGCACCTCGGGAGGCTAATCCGGCCGGCGAAAGCGTCAAGGTGGTCGCCGCGCCGCTCTGGAGTGATTACAGAGGTGTACGCATTGGGATGAACGCCGATGAGGTGCGGCACAAGCTTGACCACCAGAAGGAGAAAAGTGCCCAGCAAGACTACTTCGTCTTCTCCGATACTGAATCGGTGCAGGTCTATTACGACGATAAGGGTAAAGTAACGGCCATCTCCGTCAACTACCTGGGTAACAACGCGGGCGCCCCGGCGCCCAAGGCGGTGATCGGCGAGGAGATTCAAGCTAAACCCGACGGGTCGATGTACAAGCTGGTGCGTTACCCTCAAGCCGGTTACTGGGTCGCTTACTACCGGACTGCCGGAGACGCGCCACTCGTCACCGTGACGATGCAGAAAATGCAGTAGTCACACGGCGGTCAGAAGAGCAATAGTCTCACGCCGGGCCTTGCGCAACCGCGATATCTTTAAGGCCGCAGATTGATATTGTAGGTCTTGATCTTAGAGTTAAGCGTTGTGGCGTTCATGCCGAGAAGACGCGCGGCGCGCGATTGGTGGCCGCCGGTCTGTTCGAGCGCGCGTCGGATCAGATCAACCTCGAAACGCCGCACCTCGTCGTAAAAGTTCACGCCACGTCCAAGATCGAGCGGGGAGGCCCCGCCCGCGCCATCGCTTGTTGCGGCGAGCGCCACCTGCGGGTCGCTGATCTCGGACCGCAAACACTCGCGCGTGATCTCCGGCCCCGAGGCGATGACGACCGCCCGCTCGACGGCGTTCTCCAACTCGCGCACGTTGCCCGGCCACGAGTACGTTTCTAACAGGCTCAGCACGTCGGGTGAGATTTGCTCGGAGACCTGACGGCCGTTCTCTTCGTTGTACTTTCGGATGAAGTGCTGCGCCAGCGGCAGAATATCTTCACGCCGTTCGCGCAGCGGGGGCAATTCGATCGGCACGACCGATAGCCTGTAATACAGATCCTCACGGAAGCTGCCCTGCTTGACGGCCTCCTTCAAGTCAATGTTTGTCGCCGCGATGATGCGCACATCCACCCGGCGCGGGGCGGTATCGCCGAGCGGTGTGAACTCGCGCTCCTGTATGACGCGCAGCAGGCGGGCCTGCGTTTCCGGCGGGATGTCGCCGATCTCGTCAAGGAAGATCGAGCCACCGTCGGCGACTTCAAACAAACCCTTCTTAGCCGCCACCGCGCCCGTGAAAGCGCCGCGCGTGTGGCCGAAAAGTTCTGACTCCAGGAGCTCGGAAGGGATGTTGGAGGAGTTGACGGTGACGAAATGTCTCGGGGCGCGCGGACTCGACTCGTGAATCGCCTTGGCAATCAGTTCCTTGCCGGTCCCGCTCTCACCGGTAATGAGCACGGTTGAGCGCGCGGGCGCGACCTGATCCACCAGCTTGAGCACCTGCTGCATTACGTCGGAACGCCCGACGATCGCCCCCCGATCAACCGCGCGGCTCATCGCGCGCCGCAGCGCCTGTCGCTCCTCTTCTTTGCGCCGGCGCTTGATGCCGGCGGCGATCGTCGCCGTCACCTGCTCATTCTGAAATGGCTTACGGATGCAGCCGAATGCCCCGCGCTCCCAGGCGGCGACGGCCGTATCAAAGGTCGCGTAAGCAGTGATCATAACGATCACAGCGTCGGGGTCGGCCTTTAAAAACTCTCCCAGCGCGCGCAGGCCGCCCATGCCCGGCATTGAGACGTCGAGCAGCACGACGTCATAAGCGCGGCGGCCGTACGCCTCTAAACCTTCTTCACCGGTCTTAGCCAGATCAACACGGTAGCCTTCCGCCGACAGCAGCGTCTCCAGCACGTCGCGCATGATCTCCTCGTCGTCAACGACGAGCACCGAACCCTTCTTTGCCATTCGTCTTTCCGCTCTCACTACCACCTTTATTCAACATTTATCCGCGCCTACCGCCGGGAGCCAGGCGCGCGGCGCCGGATCTTCGAAGCGTTTAAAGTAAAAAGGTAAAAGGAAAAAGGCAAAAGTGCAACACGCGGTCGCTCGGTTCTGCCTTTTCCCTTTTACCTTCGGCCTTATTCAGTCGCTGGCCGCTTGCAGCCGCGCGCGCGCACCGGCCGTCGGCAGGGTGATGCGGAAGGTTGTGCCGCGGCCCGGCGTGCTCTCGACCATGATATGGCCGGCATGCTCCTGCACGATGCCGTAGGAGACGGCAAGTCCTAAGCCTGTGCCGCGTCCGACGCCCTTGGTGGTGAAGAACGGGTCGTAAATCTTCGCGACATTTTCCGGCGCGATGCCAATGCCGGTATCCGCGACTTCGATGACGATCACGTCATCCTCGCCCGAAGCCGTCGCCAGTGTAACGCGTCCGCCTTCGGGGATGGCGTCGCGCGCGTTCAGGAGTAGATTCGTGAAGACCTGTTGCAGCTTTCCGGCGTTGCCGAAGGCCTTTGGAAGCTCCGGCTCGTACCGGCGCACAATCTCGATCCGGCTCCCGCGCATTTGCGGCTCGAGCAACTGCAGTGTGTCGTCCAGTACCCGATGAACGTCAAGCTCATTGAACTCGGTGGCGCTTCCCGTGCGCGAGAAGTTCAGAAGATTATTCACAATATTGGAGGCACGGTCGGCCTGGCGGCGTACTTTCTGGAGGAGGGCGTGCTTGGGGTCGGTTTCCGGGAGCATGCCCAGGAGCATCTGCGCGTACGACGAAACACCCGTCAGCGGGGTGTTGACTTCGTGGGCCACACCGGCGGCGAGCAGGCCGATTGAGGAAAGCTTCTCGCGCTGCTGCAACTGTTCTTCGAGGCGGATGCGCGTGGTGACATCCTCAAGGACGACGAGCGCACCGGTGCGCCCGCGTGAATCGGCGCGTAAAGGCGCGATGGCGATGTTGAGAACCAACGACCGGCCGCCGCGCGTCGCCGTGTGCAGCTTATAAATATTTCGCTGTTCAGAGAGCCGCCACCTGGCGCTGCCCAGAACTTGTTTCAGCGTCTCCGCAAAATCCTCGGCGAAGAGCTCTTCCACAAATTTGCCAACACTCTCGTCGCGACGCGCGCCGAGTATCTCTTCGAGCGCCGAGTTGCACCGCGTCACACGCCCGTCCAAGTCCACGGCGAGCAATCCGACGTTAATGGATTCAACGATGGACTCGTTGAACTCCTTCAACAGCTCGAGCTCCGCGGCGCGCTCCCTCTGCTCTTGATAGAGCAGGCTGTTTTCAATCGCGACCGCAACGTAGCCGGAGACGGTGCGCAATATTTCTACGTCCTCGGACGAGAGCAGCGCCCCGTCGGCCGAGCGGCCGAGACCGATGACGGCGACCATCCGCCCGCGGACAACGCACGGCACGTAGTAGTGAAGTGCACGGCGGACGAAGCCGGAAGTCTCCGGTACGAGGTCAAGATCGTCTGCTCGCACGACGCCCGTCTGGGCGGAACGCGTTCTGATCATCTCGCGAAAGTCAGGGGGGACGACCATCACAGGGGATAACCCGGCGACGCGCGCCACGCGGTAGCCCGACCCCTGGCGGCCATCTTCGACGAAGATGGCAACGCGCTCCACACTGAGCACCTGCTGGAGGCGGCGCACGAGCGCGTCAAGCAGCGGCTCAAGGGCGGTAGTGGCCGAAAGGGTCCGCCCGAAATCGAGGAGGCCCTGGCGCAAGTCGTAGCGCTCGCCGTAAAAGAGCCGGTCGAGGCGCTCCTGGAGGAAATTCTTAATCGGCGCGGCAATCATCACGATCGCCGTCATGGAGACGACCGCGAAGACGAGCCTGAGAGTGAGCTCTTTAAAGTTGACCTCGCCAAAGAGCGCGTAAAACGTCGCGATGTACACTACCGCCCCGCTCATCAAAGCGATGGCCAGCGTCGTCAGCGCGTATGCGGCGACACGGCGCACTACCATGTCGACATCCATCAGGCGGTAGCGTACGACAGAGTTCCCGAACGTCAACGGTATCAGGGCGAGGGGCAGAATTGCGACGCCGGTCAGCCAGCGGTCGCTCGGCGCGCCGGACAGGTAGCCGATCGCGTAAAAGATCGTGAAGGGAGTAATCGCCAGGGCTGATCCCCATACCACCCACTTGAGCTGCTGGCGGACGACGGCCGACTCGCTCTTCACGAATCTCCGTACGAGCAGGCCGGTGCCAGCCAGCAACCCCAGCCAGAAATGAGCGAAACTTATTCTGTAGAACCGGCCGATAAAGTCCTCTGAAAGAGCCAGACCCAGAATAGTTTTGTAAGTCCAGACGGGCGAGCTTTCCGGGGGGCCAAGGGCCGGGCGCGCGGACGGGACGAAAAAGAGGAGCGCGGCGGCCGCGAGCAGCAGGAGCGCGGGAATGTAGATCAAGACGGCCAGCCAACGTCGCCGGTTTGAAAGATGATGACGCGCCGGGTAGATCGCGCAGAAATGCAGAAAGAGCGGGGCGAACAGAATAAACGCGGCGTTCTTCAGAAACGCGACGGCGAGGTCGAGATCTTTGTATATGCCGATCTGTCGATAGAAATGGAAGACAAAGGCCACCAAGCATAATGTCGCGAAATGGAGGACGAAGGGCGCGCGGCCCCCCTGCTTGAAGATCACAAAGAGGCCGACGAAGAGGTAGACGAGGCCGATCAGGTTAAGGTAAATATCGAGCGTCGTCCAGTTTGAAACAGCTTCCAGATGATAAAGATCTGCGTAGTAAAAGCGTGTCTCTTCGGGGAAGGATGGTCGCTCGATGAGGTATGAGAGGTGCCCGCCGACGCCCGCCTCTTCCAGATAGATTTGCGCATCACGAGCAAGCCCAATCTCTTCGTAATCCCTGTCATTTTCGCTGATCGCGATCAGGCGGTCGCCGGGGAGGATGCCCGCCCGCCCGCCCGTCGAATTGGGCTCAACCGATTGCGCAATAATCCCGTTCTGATCCTGTCTCCAAGTGATGCCATCGGTGGGCGGAGACTTGTACTTCCAGCGTTGCGCGAAATTGAGCGCGCCGGCAATGACAAGCAGGGCCGCCACAACCAGCAGCGCCCATGTCCGCGTCGTCAGCACCGACCCCTTCACCGCGCGTCCCGCCTTTCCTGAGGGCAAATACACTTCAACAATCTGTTTCTCTAAAGCAAGCGATGTTCCGAAGTCTCGGCAAGGAGTTTGCCCCTCGCTTCACTTCATCAGGAATCTCAACGCGCCGCGATCAGAGCGTTATTTGCCCGTGATTTGAGGCCCATCTAAATTGTTCCAGGCGAGAAATTAGATGGGAGGCTGAGGGCCGGCGGCATCCAAGTTTTCGTAGCCGTCCGAGAATTTGGAGAAAAGCGGCGGAGGGTAAATACACCTATAAATTCTTATATCTTACCCATTTCCCCTCTTCAGAATCTGACGGAGATGCCGCCACGGACCGAGCGTCGCGTTGAACCGAGCCAGGCGGGAGCCTCGCCACCATCCGTAACAATCTGC
Source organism: uncultured Blastocatellaceae bacterium (assembly GCA_964383905.1). Classification (GTDB taxonomy): domain Bacteria; phylum Acidobacteriota; class Blastocatellia; order Pyrinomonadales; family Pyrinomonadaceae; genus CAYLJO01. The sequence continues at coordinate 7,731 of CAYLJO010000174.1, read as the reverse complement.
GTATCGAACAGATTGCGCGCATCGATCACGGCTTCGGCCCGCACGGGCAGGCCGAAAGTGGGTAGCTCCTGGGTGACCATAATGCTCAATGATGGATCATAAACGGCGAGCCGACCGGCGAACGGGTCGATGGCAAATACGGTCGCGTCCGGCGAAAAGCGAAAGACCGTGCGGACGCGCGTCCCCGTCGTGAGGTCCGCCCCGAGTTGTAGCGCGGCCGTCTGGAAATAGCCGCTGCTGAAGAACTCGGCCGGGTTCGTCAATCCGCCCGGCGAGAGGCGCTGCCCGCGCCCGAAAGAGTAGCCGGCAGAAGCGCTCCAGGCGCGGCTGATACGCCGGGTATAAACGACGCGCAGGCCGCGCGTCGAGCCCTGCTGATTGGCAACGTTGATGAGTGCCGCGCCGCTCTCGCCGTTAAAGGCAGATACCGGCATACTCAACAAGCCGACGCCGCGGCCCGCCGTCGTATCAAAAAAGGCGGTCGCTTCAACGCTCGATTCGTTATCGATCACCCTTTCGACGCCGAACTCTAAACGGCGGCTGCGCTCCATCACCGCGCGACCGTCCACGACGGCGACCGGCTCCGTCACGGGCTGTTTGAACACCACACGGCCATCTTCGAATGACGTCTCACTCTGCGCCCCGGCCCGCTCAGCGCCTGGCGCGTAGGCTGCCTTCACACGTGTGCGCGCGTTAGCATCGAACTGGAGGCCGAAGCGCGGGCTGATCGCATGAGCTTTGTCAGAACCCATGAAGCTTGAGTAGTCCACGCCGAGCACCAGAACGACACCATCGCGCACAATCCACTCATCAATCGCACGCATGGCGACCTGGCCCAAAGGGCCCTTCGTTCTGCCTTTCGGTGGGGTGGTAAGGCCAGTCACGCCTCCGAAGCTCATGCTGACCCGGTGGCGGTCACCAGCGCGGACATTCGCGGTGGTTTCAAAGCGTTGAGGCGCACCAGCACCGGCCACTGTTTGGCCGACAAAAATAAGGTCAACGCGATTGTTGGCCGGAAGCGCGAGAGCAAAATTCAATCCGGCATAACCGGGTGCGAATGGGTTTGATGAGGCGGCGGCGTAGGTTTCAATCACGCCTTGTGTGCGCGCCGGGGTTCGTTCGGAAGGCGCCAAGCCGGTTGCGACCTCTTCTTCACGCGTCGAGCCGGTCGTGATCTCAGAAGCGTCGCCCGCCGTATCGCCTCTCCCCAAGGCGACGTTGATCGCATCGTCCTCACCCTCTTGCGCCTGGAAGATGGAGCGGCGATTTTGCGCCGAGCGCAGAACCCATTTCGGGTTATCGCGGTCGTTGCGGCGTTCAGGCGCGGTTCTGCCTGATCCAACGGGCTCGAGGTTGAAACGGTAGACGAGCTGATCGGAGGCGCGAACCTGCACGTCGTTGAACAGAACTTCACTGAAACCACTGGCGATAGCTCTCAGGCTGTAGCGTCCGGGCGCGATCTTTGCCATAAAGCTTCCATCAGGCCGGCTTTGCGTCTGCTTGATGACCTCCTCGCCGGCCCCGACGCGGAGCAGCGAGATAACGGCCCCGGCGAGCGGGTTGCCTTTATTGTCCCGCACCGAGCCGGTGATCGTACCGAGAGCGCGGCCGCCGCCAAAAACATGCGGCGCGCTCGCCAGACACAACGCTGACAGGGCGAGGAGCGTCAGACTTACACGCAAAGATTTTCTCATCGCGGCCAAACCTCCGGATGCGCATAAATCTGGGCGCGCACCCTTAAATGAATAGATCGCTTCAGCGGCACGTCACGTAAGAAAGATTCTCGTTGCTTCATCCGATGAGAGGGTGATCAAAGATGTTGCCCCTCTCAACACACTCAAGATATGCGCCGTCCTACACATACACTAAAGTTGGCACACAAACTACCCCCGGCTGAGAAGAGGCCATTTTCCGCCAGCGGCGCGAATTGTGTCAAGCCGACCCACAGACAAAAGCAAAGCCAGGTTTCTTCATTGATGACCCATGGCTATGTCGTGGCTGAAGTTTGGGGGGGCCCTGCCGGGACTGATAAATAGTTTATCTCTGAGAAGAAGTGGTGTGAATTCTAATTGCCATTGACCGAGACCGGGCAACCGCCGGCCAAACATCTAGTTACGCGTTTGCCGACACTTTTCGGGCATGCTACGATGCTTTTTCGTAAAGTAAGTGTGATCAGTCTGCGCCGGATGGCAGCAGTTATTCCGAAATGATAGATCAAATCCAAGCCACCAGACTCCCCAACGGGCTGACAGTTTTAACGGAGCACATGCCGGGGCTACGCTCGGTCACGGTCGGCATCTGGGTGCGACGCGGCTCGCGCCATGAATCGGCAGAACTCAACGGCATCTGCCATTTCATCGAACATGCCGTCTTCAAGGGCACGATGCGGCGAACGGCGCTCGACATTGCCGTTGAGTCCGACCGCCTCGGGGGAAATCTCGATGCTTACACGGCGCACGAGATGACGGGCTTTTCGATGAAGGTGGTGGATACGGCACTGCCGCAAGCTTTCGACCTGCTATCGGACCTGCTGGCCCACCCCCGCTTCGACGGGGACGACCTGCAGCGCGAGCAAAAGGTCATCATCGAAGAGATGAAGATGGTAGAAGATACGCCGGACGAATTCCTCGGCGAACTCTTCAACGCCGCCTACTTCCCGAATCACCCGCTGGGCCGTCCGATTGAAGGTACGGCGGAAACCGTGTCTTCCTTCGACCCCGGCAAAACGTCGGACTTTCACGCGCGGGAGTACGCCGTGCACAATCTGGTCATCGCCGCCGCCGGAAATGTCGAGCACGGAAAACTGGTCGATCTCGCCGCCCGCGCCTTCGCCGGAGGCGTAAACGTTGATGCTGCACCCTCCCACCCCTCGGAAGAGGCGGCGCCCGCCGCGGCCGCGCCGATTCTGATCGAGCGTAAGAAAGAGCTCGAACAGGCGCACCTGATTATCGCCGCTCCGTGGCCGTCGGCGAAAAGCGATGAGCGCTATGCGGCCAGCATGCTCGCTTCCATGATCGGCGGCGGCACGTCGAGCCGGCTCTGGCAGTCGGTGCGTGAAGAGCGGGGTCTTGCCTATGCGGTCGGCGCGGGAGGGATTACTTATACAGACACGGGTGTTTTCACCATCTACGCCGGGACTTCGCCCGCGCAACTCGACGAGGTTTTAGATCTCTCGCTGATCGAGTTGCGCCGCGCCGTCCGCGAGAGTGTGCCGGAAGAAGAACTCGAGCTGGTTAAAGATCAGGCGGTCTCGTCAATCCTGCTGGGGCTCGAATCATCGAGCTCGCGCTGCGGCGCGCTGGCCCGCCAAGAGATCATCCACGGCCGGTATATCTCGCCCGACGAGGCCATCAGTCGGCTCGCCGCCGTCACGCCGGAAGATGTTCAACGCGTCGCCCGGAAGTATTTCACATCACATGCGCTGGCGCTCGGCGCGCTCGGCGCGCTCAACGGTTTCCGCGTGGACCGCGCCCGATTAGAGATTTAGTTTCTATTGGCGAGTCCCGAGTTAAAGGCGGTCGCTAAACTCGGGACTCGGAACTCGGAACCCAGAAACATATGAGATTCACCGTACTGGGCAGCGGATCAACCGGCAATGCGATTTTGATCGTCGCGGGTGAGACGCGCGTGCTCGTTGATGCCGGTATGAGCGCGAAAGAGACCGTGCGGCGGTTGGCGCTCGCTGGCGAAGATGTGACGCGGCTCGATGGCATCATCATTACACACGAGCACAGTGATCACGCCGGCGGCCTGCGCGTACTGCTAAAGAGCCTCAATTGTCCGGTCTTTATCTCCGGCGCGACGCGCGAAGCTTTTATCAGCGAGCATCGTCATAGCGATGAGCCGCGCAAGCGCGCGGACGCACTGCGCGGCCGCACGGAGGAGATCGAGTCGAGCGGGGATTTCAAGATCGGCGCAATCGATTTCCACCCGTTTACCATTCCGCACGACGCGGTTGATAACTTTGGCTTTACGGCGACGCACGCCGGGGTCAAAATCGCGACGCTGATGGATTTCGGCCACATCACGACGCTCATCACAGAGTGCCTGCGCGGGTGCGCGGCGATTATCATCGAATCAAATCACAGCCGCGATATGCTCAAGGCCTGCGATATTTACCCCTGGGAACTGAAGCAGCGCATCCTCTCGCGCACCGGCCACCTCTCAAACGAAGACGTGGCCGAATGGCTGCGCGACGGGTTTGACGGCACGGCGCGGCACATCGTGCTCGCGCACCTGTCGCAGCGCGCCAACAACCCATTCGTCGCGCAAATCACCGCCGAATCTGCGCTCCGGGAACGGGCCCCGCTTTTCCAATCTGACACACAGATCAGCCTCTCATTTGCCAAAGAGCCGACGCCCTGGATTGAGCTGTAGCGGAATGGATGATGGACGAGACGCCTGGATCGGGGGACGCGGGGACGCGGAGAGGGGGCAACACGGGGACGCGGCGGCGAGGCGACGCGGGGAGAAAAGAAGATTTCGCCGCGTCGCCTCGCCGCTACGCGTTTGGCCTCGTCGTGTTGCTGGCCGTTGCTGCGGCTTGTACTTTGAAAGCGAGCCGTGAGGGCATCCCGCTGCAAGCGCAGGCGGCGATTGACATGGTCAGTGACGACATTGCCGAAGGTCGTTATGAGAAGATTTACAATGAGGCGGCGGAAGAGTGGCGGGGCGCGTCCACGCTGGAGCAATCCGAGGCGACCTTCAAGACGCTGAAGACCAAGCTCGGAAAGGTTAAAAGCCGCTCGTTTCACTCGGCGACCGAACAGCATAATACGGCCGGCCGGCTCCCCGGCCATTCCTTCGTCATCACCTATCAAACGGCGTTTGAGCACGGTGAGGGTATGGAGACCTTCACGGTGGTCGAACGCAACGGCCGCTGGCAGCTCGCGCGCTACTTCGTTAACTCGAGCGCACTGAAATAATGATTGAACGCTACACGTTGCCCGAAATGGGCGCGCTCTGGTCCGAGCAGAATAAATTCCAGAAATGGCTGGAGGTCGAACTGGCCGTCTGCGAGGTCCACGCGGAGATGGGCACGATTCCGCGCGACGCGGTCGAAGAGATCAAACGGCGCGCGGCCGTTTCGGTCGAGCGTATCAACGAGATCGAGAAGACGACGGACCATGACCTGATCGCCTTCACCACCAACCTGGCCGAATCGATCGGCGATGCGGCGCGGTTCGTGCATTATGGCCTTACGTCCTCGGACGTTGTCGATACGGCAAACGCGCTCCTTTTGCGCGACGCATGCGACCTCCTACTGACCAAAGTGGATCGGTTGATGTCCGTTTTGAAGCGCCGCGCTTTCGAGTTTAAAAAGACGCCACAGGTCGGGCGCACGCACGGCGTCCATGCCGAACCGACCTCCTTCGGTTTAACGTTTGCGCTGTGGCACGATGAGATGCGGCGAAATCGTGGGCGACTGGCTCGGGCGCGCGCCGCCGTCGCGGTCGGCAAGATCAGCGGGGCGGTCGGCGCATTCGCGCACCTCGACCCCGTGGTTGAGGAGAAGGTTTGCGCGCGGCTGGAACTATCCCCGGCGCCCGTTTCAACGCAGGTGATCCAGCGCGACCGCTACGCGGAATATTTGTGTGTGCTGGCGATTACCGCCTCATCGCTGGGCAAGTTTGCGCTGCAAATCCGGCACTGGCAGAGGACGGAGGTGCGCGAGGCGGAGGAGCGTTTCAAGCGCGGGCAAAAGGGGTCGTCGGCGATGCCGCACAAGCGCAACCCGATCCTTTCGGAGCGCATTTGCGGGATGGCGCGCGTCGTCAGGGCGAACAGCCTCGTCGGCCTCGAAAACATCGGGCTCTGGCACGAGCGCGACATCTCACACTCGTCGGCCGAGCGCGTGGTCTTGCCCGACTCATCAATCGCGCTCGATTATATGCTGCAGAAGGCGGCCTCGCTGATTGACGGCCTCGTGGTCTATCCTGAACGGATGCTGGAAAATTTGCGGGCGACGCGCGGTCTTGTCTTCAGCGGGCAACTCCTGCTCGCGCTGACCCGCAGCGGCGCGTCGCGCGAGGCGGCTTACGACTGGGTCCAGCGTAATTCCATGAAGGTGTGGGACGAGGGCGGCGATTTTCACGCGCTTGTGGCGGCGGACGCGGACATCCGGAAGCATCTCTCGCTCGAAGAGATAGACCGCGTTTTCTCCCTCGACACTTACCTGAAAAATGTTGACGCGGTCTTCGGCCGCGTCTTCAAGGCAAGTGGCGAGTGACAAGCACGAACCAAAGTTTAACTTGTCACTCGTCACGTGACACCGTATTTACTTGTTAACGATATTCTCGGCCATGTCACCGATGATGGGCAGCTTAAACATCTGGCCCTGGTAGGCCTTGACCATGCATATGATCCAGCCAATAAGTATGGCGAGCATATAAACCGGCCAAATGAGAAGCCCGACCAGCCCGAGAATGTGCGAGATAAAGCCAAGGATACCGAGCACTATTGAGAGCACGATGCCGATGACCGTAATCCCTGCACCAAAAAGTATCGCCTGCATGGCATGGAAGCGGACGAAGCGGTTCTCTTTCTCGACCAGGAAGAAGATCAAGCCGGTGAGCCACGTCAGTACGTAAGAGAGCAAAGCGGCAATGTTTGCGTCGAGGCCCATGCTCGTTTTACCTCCCGGCCCGCCTCCTGGCGGCGTGGATAACGGAGCGTTTGGTGGAGTGCCGTAGGGAGTGCCATAGCCGTAGCCCTGTTGGTTAGGCGGCGGAGGGTTTTGCATTATTAATTTCTCCTCTTTGCAAAAAGTGTCTGTTAAGAGCTTTGCCAGTTTACAACGAGCGCCGGTCAAAGCGACATACCCGGCGGTCGTCAAAGGGAAAAGACCGTTGCGAGATGACCGCGCCGTACGCGTCGCATAGTGACCGCGCGCTAAAAGCTTCGCGGGTCGGCGCAAATCTTATGTCAACAACTACGTGTCACGCAATATTTTGCCGTAATATTTCAAAGGAGGGACGAGATTCATGAAAGCCAAGGTTTACGTGACCCTCAAGCCGGGCGTGCTCGACCCGCAGGGCAAAGCGATTCAGCACTCGGTTGAACTGCTGGGGTTTGGCGGTATTGCCGATGTTCGTCAGGGCAAATATTTCGAGATCGCGCTGGACGGCTCGTTGGGCCAGGAGCAGGCGCATGAGACGGCGACCCGCATGGCGCGGGAGGTACTTTCTAACCCGGTGATCGAAGATTATCGTGTGGAGATTGAAGCGTGAAATATGGTGTGATCGTTCTTCTTTGAATATTACTCAAAGTGGCTCCGGTTATTGCTGGGCGGTCGAAGTCGCCGGCACAAGACATGAGGAAAGGGTGCGGGAGAAGTCTCGCACCCCTTTCCTTAAATGATCGGTGAAGTTCGGCTTATCTTTCGGTATGCGGCGGTCAAACCGTGCGGCGGCCGGTCAGAAGATTGATGACCAGCACGATTAGTGCTACTACAAGTAGCAGGTGGATCAGGCTACCGCCCACATGACCGATGAAACCAAGTAACCACAGGATCAGAAGCACCACCAAAATCGTCCACAACATATCGAATTCTCCTTTTGTGTTTCGAGACGACGAGACAATATACCTAATCTGGCAGTAAGTCAAAGCAAGCGACCACAGACCGGGGCCAGAGAGTGAGCCGGGTAAGCGCAAACTCTGAAGGCCAGTCTTAATAGCTTATACGGTTTTGAAAAATAGATTATGCAATAGCATCTTGAAAAGCCGAGATCA
>CAYLJO010000173.1:0-13574 GCA_964383905.1 uncultured Blastocatellaceae bacterium | reverse complement strand
CCGTTTGGTTAGTTCCCAGAAATTCGTCCGGCGGCACATAGTACAGATTTCGGCAAACCGTGCAGCCGGAAACGATCGTCGGATGCGTGCGGATAACGTCGAGAATCACCTCAGGCGGAAAAAGGCGTCGATTGTACTGGCAAAGCGCGATGAAGTTGTTTTCCTCGATAGCATGAGCCAACCTGCATTCATACTCCATCCAACGCTCAAGCCCATACCCCCCTCTTAGAACCCATTCTGTCTCGCCGGTGGCGCGCAGCGCAGAGAAACCTTCCTTCATCGCCAACTGCGTGGCTTCCTTCCAGAAGGTAAACATCCAATCGGGGTTAAAAGATCCACGCTCCAGATATGCCTGCTCTTTGGTCGCCAGAACGAGCGCGTTGGAACGGGTCGCACGCTCTACGTCAATGCCTTCGGACTGCATGGCTTGGCACACATCGTCAATCATGCCATCGTCGGCGATATAAAAGCATTTTTCGCCACGCTCCAGCCCGATGCGTATGAACGGAATAGCCACAGCGTAATGTTCTTCAGGGCTCTCGTATATCGAGCAGAAATGGTCGTGCGGACCGAGTTGTTCGAGCGCCTTGATGAGCGGAGTTGTCTGTGCTGCCGGATTCATAAAGCCTCCTTTTTCCAGTCAAAACCTCTTCGTTTAAGGACCGTCCTAACTATCTCGCGGAGTGCGGCGGGAAATAAGGTCTCACTAAGTCTTAACCGATTGGTGTGATCATCCACCTCAGCGTATTCAACAGCCTATTCTTGCATACCACAAGCCTGCAGCGTGAATTTAAAGGTTGCGCCCTGGCCATCATTCGGGGTGGCCCATAGCCGCCCCCCATGCGCCTCCACGGTAGTACGGCTGATGGACAGCCCCATGCCGAGGCCTTCGGGCTTCGTCGTGAAGAAAGCGTCGAAGATTTGGGCTGTGTTCTGCGCCTCTATCCCCACACCTGAGTCTTCGACGGCGACGAGCACGCCGTCTGGCTCGTGCCTCTGAGACCTAATGATGAGTTCCCGCTGGCGGTCCGAGACAGTGCTCATCGCCTCGATGCCGTTGATGATGAGATTGAGGAGCACTTGCTGCAACTGAACCCGGTCGCCCATGACCGGCGGGAGACCGGTCGCCAACTCAGTCCGTAGCCGCACACGATTTCTGTGCAACTCGCCGGGCACCAGCGCGAGGACATCTCGGATGAGTCCGTTGATGTTGAACCGCTCTTTGGCCGTGGCGGCTTTTCTGAAGAGGGCGCGCACCCGCCCGACTACTTCGCTGGCCCGGTGCCCGTCCCTGACGATACGGCCGACGGACTCCCGCACCTCGTCAAGGTTAGGCGGGGTGCCGGCGAGCCAGCGCAAGGCCGCGTTGCCATGAGTCACGATGGCAGCGAGCGGCTGGTTGACCTCGTGGGCGATGGAAGACGCCAGTTCGCCCATCGTCATGGCGCGTGTAACGTGCGCGAGTTCGGCCTGCGCCTTCTGCAGTGCCTCCTCGGCCCGCTTGCGCTCGGTCATATCCATCACCGTACCGACGTATTCAAGGACCTCTCCGTTTTCATCGAGGACCGGATGCCCGATCACATGGAGGTGCTTCAGAGTTCCGTCAGACAGCACTATCCTGTAATCCGCCGTAATATCAGCTTTCTCGCGGGAGGCCTTCTCGACGAGTTCGGAGAATCTGTCGCGGTCTTCTGGGTGCACAAGTCGAAAGAACTCTTCACGTTCAGGGATACTCCCTTGAGGATCAAATCCAGAAATGCGGAACATTTCCCCGAAGGCCGTCCGCGTCGCGCAGCACGAGACTTACGACCTGCTCCGTAAGCACGGCACGCTCGACGAACGGTCACAACGAGCACGAGCTGATCTGGAGGTTGGGCGCAGCGCTTCTAACTCCTACACGCCGCCGGCTGCGCACAGGCTTTCACCTGAAGAAGTGCGGGAAACCGCTGAAACCTGTCTTGCGCTACTTGAGACACAGGGCAAAAAGATTGACGTGACGCTCTCCGAGATCAGTGCGGAAGGCGGCGGCTGGCTGCTTCCCACTGATGCGCCACGGGTGCGCGCCGCCGCAGAGCGCCTGATGGCAGAGAGAAGGGAAGGGAGCTAACGCCAATGGCCTCTCTCAAACCCGTGTCTGACGCCCGTCTGGCAACTCCATCGGCAGCCTCTGAAACGAGTATTTCCTCGTCCGCCACATCGCACGACCCGCGCTTTGCAGAGGCTCAAAGCGTGTGCCCGGCGTGCTTCGGGACGGGCTTGGAAGTAGTGGCGGGCAAGGGCGCGCGCCGCTGCCACTGCCGCCTCACGGAAGGGCGCGGGAAGGCGCTCGAACGAGCCGGGATTCCGCGCTGCTATGAAGGCTGCACACTTGCCAATTTCCACCCTGCGGCAGGAAACAGCAGCCAGCATCAAGCTTTGAGGTATGTACACAAGATTGTCGAAGAGTATCCGGCAATCGAGCGAGGTCTGCTTCTGGCGGGCCCGTGCGGAGTAGGGAAAACTCACCTCAGTGTCGCGATCCTGCGCGCTCTGATCGAGAAGGGGAGTGGCGGCGTATTCTATGAGTTCGGAGCGCTCTTGAGGGAGCTTCAAGCCTCGTACAATCCGGTCTCCGAGACCTCAGAGATGAGCATCCTCGCACCCGTTTACGAAGCGGAAGTATTGGTGCTCGATGAACTGGGCGCGGTGAGGCCGACCGATTGGGTGCTCGATATGATGAGGCTGATCATCGGCCGTCGTTATAATGAGCAGCGGCTGACGATTTTGACGACCAACTACCTGGATCGGAGACGCGCCGCGGCGGACGAGACATTAGAAGAGCGGATCGGAGTGCGACTGCGCAGCCGCCTCTACGAGATCTTCTCACCAGGATGGACAGTGAGACCCTTCGCCTGGAGTTCCTTCGCTGAAGAGAAATCGTGCGTTCCAGTGAGTGCTACAGTGAGCAAATTGTCGCCGCCGTAAGTACACTGACACACGATATTGATTAGCTGCTTGCCAGCACAGCGCTCTGCCAACGGTATGAGCTGTATTACCTCGGCGTAAATGATTGAATGGAGAGCGGCATTACCTGCGAATCAACTGCCTCTGCCCTCACTACCCGCTTCACCAAATTATCTGGAGACGTACCTCGTCACCCTTCGTGTGAATCACCGCCAAAACGGATTCGCGGCGTGTTTTGAATACCGCGTGCTCACTGACCCGCACGATTCCGACACTTCCAGCAAAATCAGAAAAGAAAATAGTTCCTTCGCCCTCTATCATCAAATCAGAATTCAACGCCGCTTCTCGATCGATATGGCTTCACTGAAGTGAAACATCGAGAGAGACCGGAAGGAGGAACAATGCAGAAGCGCAAACTTGGAAAGAGCAATCTCGAAGTCTCAGCCATCGGGCTCGGCTACATGGGACTGAGCGATGGCCGCGGTCCGGCCGTGGACACGCAGCACGGGATTTCCCTCATCAGGGCCGCGGTCGAGCGCGGCGTCACGTTCTTCGATACCGCTGAGAGCTACGGTCCATTCACAAACGAAGAACTCGTGGGTGAAGCGCTTGCGCCATTCCGTGGGCAAGTCGTGATCGCCACGAAGTTCGGTTGGAAAATTGATCCCAAGGCGGAACGAGGTTCAGCCGGGCTGGACAGCAGGCCCGAGCATATTAAGGAAGTCGCCGAAGCCTCGCTGAAGGGCAGTTTTTGCGAACTGGATGGAAAAGGTCAGTGATGAGCAATACCACGCTAGCAAAGGAGTAGTCATAATGAGTTCGAATAACCTACAGCAGATAGGGGCAGATTTCAAGGAGCGCGTTCGCGCGAATCAGCAGAGGCTCAAATCCAATTTAAAGTCGCAATATGACTTCATCGTCTGTGGCTCGGGCTCTTCTGGGTCGGTCGTAGCGCGCCGCCTCGCCGAGAATCCCGACGTCAGCGTGTTGTTGCTGGAGGCTGGCGGCGACGATGATGTGCCAAGCGTGACCGAACCGCTTCGCTGGTTTGAGAACCTCGGAAGCGAGCGCGATTGGAAATTTGTCGACCAACCCAATCCCAATCTCAACGGAGGCTCAAGATTTAAGTTTGTACGACAATACTCCGTACCAAAGGCCCGGCAAGCTTGTCTTGGACTTCACTGTCCGTGATGGTCGAAAAGGTTATCACCCACGCCAAATCGCTGAGGTGATCTACAAAGCGATAACGGTAAAGAAACCTCGAACTCGCTACAGCGTGGTTCCCAAACCGCTGGAGGCATGGTTACTTACTAACGTGTTCCCAACCCGACTCGTCGATCGGATCATGGCCAAACAATTTGGATTGGTAAGCATGGCGACAGCGCAAAGGCCCCATAGCCAGGAACGAGTTGATGAACGGGCTGATCACAAGGAGAAGACACATGAAGACGGTAGCTGTGGGTGAGCTGCCACCCCGTCGCAGTAGGAAAGCAATAACGCCTGCCTTAGCGTGGACCACTGCGGCTGGAACGCCGATTACCGGTGAAATCCTTGAATGGCCTCCGGATCTTTTTGCCCTTACGGAAATTATCTTGGGGCGGTCCGAAGTGTACCGTCTGGCTATATCACCACCCGCTGGCGCGAGCTGGCCGCCGGATCGATGTCCGAACTGGTCTGATATGGTAGAGGAGGCCGGCAGGTGCTGGAGCGCCTCGATCATGGATCGGCAGGGCGATATGCCCGACCTCCTTCGTGACGAGTGGGGCGTGTTTGAGGAGCGAGCGGAAATGTCGCTCGACGACCTGGCCGAGGGGCGCGACTGGCGAATGTGCGAAGCACTGCTGACGCTGCATGCGATCGCCGATGAGGCGTGCGCCGGTCTCGCCACCGCCGCTGACAGAGCCGACGGAAAGGGGTGCTTATATCGCGCCCGCGCCCGCGAACTGTTGGCAAGAACAGGATCCCTGTCGCGAATCTCGACGGACTTTCTGCGCGTGCTGCCCAAGACTCGGACGCCGCCCAACGGGACTTCTTTGCGGTCGTTCTCGCGCTACGTCTCCATGGACCGATCGAGCGTCGAGGCGCGGTGGCACAAGATGCCCGTCCGTCGAACCGGTACAAACACACAAGCCAGGCGCGCCAACGTGCTGCTGCTGCCATGGCCCCTGCAGGTCCGAACGTCGGATTTCCGTGCCGTCGAGGGATCGGTAGAGCGTTCGGCCAAGGAGCCGTTCGGCTTATTTGAGTTCGCCCCGCAGGAACGGCTCGATCTGGACCTTGTGGCGCGCTTGATCGTCGCCGCGCGTGAAGAAGCCGGTAACGTTGACTCCGTGATGCTTCCGGAGGCGGCCATCGACGAGCGAGACATTAACGATCTCGAAGCCGTCCTGGACCGACACGGCGTGGTCATGCTCATCACGGGGGTCCGCCAGGCCTCGACGCGTCCGGGGCAGCTTCTGGGCAACTGGGTGCATCTTGGTTTTAGCCCCAGACTTGAAAAGGGTGGAGCTTTGCCGAACTCGACCGGCGAGCAGTGGTTTCACATCCGCCAGAACAAGCACAACCGGTGGTCGCTCGACGAAACACAGATTCTCCAATACCACCTGGGAGGCGCCCTTCATCCGGACATCCGCTGGTGGGAAGCAATGGACGTCCCGCGCCGGACGCTCCAGTTTATCGAACATGGCGACGAGATAACCCTGATCTCTCTCGTGTGCGAGGACCTCGCACGAATGGACGATGTGGCCGCGATGATACACTCGGTGGGACCGACTGTCATCTTCGTACCGTTGCTCGACGGGCCACAGCTCAACTCACGTTGGTCAGCACGCTACGCCAGCGTGTTCGCCGATGACCCCGGGTCGACCGTCCTCACGCTGAGCTCGTTCGGGATGGTTCGGAGAAGTCGGCCCCACGGACGCGACTCTTCGTCAGTTGTCGGGCTGTGGAAGGACCCGGTGACGGGGGCCCACGAGATTCCGCTGGAAGCCGGGGCCGAGGGCGTCCTCCTGAGCGTGTGCGGGAGTCCGACGAGCCGCCGGACCGCCGACGGCCGCTTTCCGGTCGACAATGCGACCAACTATTTCAGCGTCTCCGTCGGCCAGGTCCGGGCCTCGAGCGTGAACAGCGGGCCATCGACATCCACCATTGCGCCGCTGGCGCCCCGTCTACTGGAATGCGATGAACTCACCGTCCTTACCGGCTGGGCAGAGGCCGCAGCCGAAATGCTCGCTTGCGCGCCCGAGCGCGTCGACGCCGTCCTGGCTGACGCCCGACAGGGTTCTGCCTGGCGGGCCGCCCTAGAGATAGCGGAGCCCTCCCCTCAGCTCAGCAAGGCGATCCACTCGATCGGTCGGGTGATTCGAGAGGCCACGCCTCAAGGTGGCGTTCCGATCCTCGACGCGTTGCACTTCCCGTCCCAAGAGGATGAGCGGAGCGAGGATAGCCTGGACCGGCTCGCCCGCCGAGTGCTGCGCATGGCAATCGAAGGCCTCCGTATCCGCCGAGCCAGCGAAGTCCGATCTGGGATACAGGGACGGAGTCCAATACGACCACCGCGATGATAACCGTGTTCACCTCAACGCAAATCCGCAACGAGCCAGCCGCCGTCCTACCCGGCCAAAGTTTCAGAATAGGAGACGCGATGATTCAGAAGGGATGGGTGGCGAAGGCGGCGAAACAGCCGTTGGTGCTCGAAGCCGTTGACCTCGGACCGCACGGGGAGCGCGAAATCCAAAAATCAAGAGGACTGGCATCCTCTTGGGACGGGAAGTGCAACGCGTCGTCAAACTTGGCTATTGTGAAGAATAGGTATCCTAGATTGTTTTCAACGCGGGCCTGGTAGCGTGTATGACCGGCTTGCTCGAAATGAAAGCTTGCCGCAGTATATTCAATTATCTCACGATCAACATACTGCTCTGGATTTTCGCCTGCTCTAAGATTATTTAATAGAAGAGCGAATGTGTTATGGAATCTACCCTTGAGCGCATGATTGTCGCTTTCTTCTACCAAAGCTGTGGCTTCAGTTAGCAGATTAAGGGCATCCTTATATTTTGCAGCCGCTCTTTCAACGATAGCAGCGCGCACCAATGCCTGGGCCCTTAATACACCATCCGAAACACTAATTCGTTTTTGCGCATCATGCAGCATGACGCGGGCCTCATCGAAGGCGCCTTCACGCCAGTAGCACCACGCCACCTCGATCTGCGCTTCGAAGGCCTTTGCTGTCGCGCCCAGTGATTCGAAAAGACTACGTGCTTCGCTGATGAGGTCCTTGGCTCTCTCCTGCGACCCACCGGTCTGGTGGGCGCTACCAATCCAGCCTGTGAGGACCCCTGCGCACATCAGCACCTCAGCGCAGGCGAGGCGATCCAGGCCGCTAAGCTTCGGGCGGGAACCACCGCCTTTCCACAAATCGCCCATTGCCTCACGGGCACCTTCGTAGTCGCCCGCTTCAATTAGCGATTTGCTGATCTCACAACGCAACCGCGCTTGTTCACAGCGACTGAGCGCTGGATTATCGATGCGCTGAAGAATTTTAATCGCTTCATCCATAAATTAATTTTTAAGTAAGGTGAGGATATCAGGGGCGGATGAACTGTATACTAGGTTCACACTGTGAAACTAATTATCATATTATCTCTAATCTACTGTTTTACTGACGACCGACTGAGAGAACCCAGTTACGAGAATAAAGATTGGATACAAGGTATCCGGCAAGACGAGCCTTTCAGCAGACCCCTACGTAATTTCATAATTACATAACCCTTTTGATTCTTGCACTTAGCTAATTCATAGAGGGTTGATCCCAACACGGCACAACTATTGAAATAGAGGTAAACGTACGGATTTGGTTCTAACTCTCTTTCACACCAATTCCAGCTATGGAGAAATTATGAAGCACTTACGTCAATTCAGCGCCGCAGCGGTCCTTACATTAACACTTACTCTTTCTACATTTGCCGGCCAGATGGACACCGGATTCGTTCAATTGTCCGCCCAGTCGACCGCAAAGGGGCAAATGGATACAGGATTGGCCACCACTGCACCAGGCCAGATGGATACAGGCAGGACCGTAATCTCTACGGAATCGACATTGAATATCTTATCGCACTTATTGAGATCCATGATCCTTTTCTTCTAATTAAACGGCCTTTTAAACCAGCCCACTAAAGACAGACCGGCTGAATATCTGCATATAGCATTTCATATGCCAGTCGCTCTTGACCGGCCGAGGGTGATCTGAGCTCTATTACTATTTATAACGAATACATAGGTTTAGCTCAGTCAAACGGGAACTATTGAGGGAAAACAGGCCGCTCAATTTGCCCGCTCATCCCGAAAAGACTCCACCAAATTGACTGCTGCTGATCAGGAGATCCTCATGCAGCAAGTGAAACGCCGCATCCTTTGCGCCGACCCCCACGATGACACCTACCATCTGCTCCAATATCTGCTCGAACGATCACAGTACGAACTCCGTAGAGCCGACTCTATCGCCGAGGCTTTAAGCTTAATTCAAAGTCAACCCTTCGACCTATACCTGCTCAGTGGGATCTTTAAGAACGGAACGGGCGTCGAGCTGTGTGAGCAGATCCGCAAGATAGACCCGCACACACCGATTCTGTTTTTCTCATCCTACGCCCGCGAAGCTGATCGACAGCAGGCTCTCCGCGCCGGGGCGCAAGCTTATCTGGTCAAACCAGGAGGCATTGTTGAGTTGGCCGATACCATCAAAGGACTGATTGATCAGTCCTAACGGACTCGCATTGAGGAGGCGTAGACGCCATATAGGTTCTTGAAATGAGTTGCATTTCCTATTTGACCTTCATCCTGGGCTCATCAGTCCGTTGCAGTTGACATGCCTCCGGTAATTCACGGGTGGAGCCCATGATTTCCCTGGCACGAGCGCCCGGCCAGTTAAAGGCTACGATCGAGCGAGAGCGCGCGAATGGCCGAGTCCACTTGCGCCTGAAGGCGAGAGCGCTCCTCCAGGGCGGCCTGTTTCTCTTTGGTAAGCTGTTCGATGCGCGTCTCCTGCCCGTCGGCCTTCGCGACGTAGCGCGCGATCAACTGCCTCGCCTCGGCCGTCTTGGTGAGGGCCTCGATGTTCTCGCGCAACCGCTTCTGGTCCGCCCCGATCTCGCCGACCTCCTTGTCGATCCCGGCCGCGCGGCTGTCAAGGGCCGCGATCCGGCCCTTCAGATCCAGGATATGCTGGAGCGCCACGCGCGTTGGCTCGTCGATGTAACGCCGCGTGACGAAGAGCTCGATATTAGAGGGCGAGAGGTTGGAGAGCGCGAAGCTCTCCTTCGATTCCTGCCGCTCGATCACCGGCAACGCCACCGTCGAGCGCGGGGCCAGATCGACCCGGAAGCGGTAGTA
The DNA here is from genome assembly GCA_964383905.1 of uncultured Blastocatellaceae bacterium. GTDB lineage: Bacteria > Acidobacteriota > Blastocatellia > Pyrinomonadales > Pyrinomonadaceae > CAYLJO01. The sequence goes on along the minus strand of CAYLJO010000173.1, from coordinate 4,247 downwards.
GCGCGCGCTCTTGCCCTCCGGCTTGCGCGTCGCTTTCTCATCCAGTTCCCACCCCTGGCGCACCGGGTGCTCCACGTAGACCACCCGCGGCCGATCGGTCTGGTTCGTCAAAGTGTAGACCTTCTTCTCCAGGTCGTAGCAGCTCGCTTCGAGCGACCCGTTGACGATGCGGACCTTGAAGGCCGGCGCGCTATCCTCGTCGGCGCGAACGGTCACCAGCGTCCCCAGGTCGAGCGCGAAGGAGACGAGGCGCTGCTCGGAGGGCTTGAGTCTCTCCATCAGCGCCTCGCCCGCGTAGGCGTTGACGTCGATCACGGTGAGCGCGCCCTCTTCGAGCGTGAGGGCGGACGTGTTCTTGAGGAGCAGCCCGCTCATCGGGCGGCTCTTCTGCGCCGCCTCGTTGTAGACGGAGACGCGCTCGCCTTCCATGCGGGTTTGCAGGATTGGGATCAACGCCGAACGGTCGCGTTTGACCGTCACCGGGTGCTCGATCCGGTATTCGAAGAGGTCGCCGACCTCGCCCGCTTCGGCTTCCGCCTCCACGCCCGACCGGCCGCCCGTGATCGCCTGGCTCAATGTCTCACTCCCGTCAGTCCTAGAGGATGCCCCCTGCCGTATCAACGAGAGGTTGCTCACAGTATTCGGCGCCCTCTGGTCGGCCGGCCCGGCCGTGACGGTGACCGTCTCTGAGACGCTGCCGACGTTGAGCGTCGCGCTGACCTGGGCGGCCCGCACGGGCGAGACGATGACACCCTCAATAGTTGCCTGCGTGAAACCCGCGGCGCTGATCGTCACCGCGTAGTGACCGGCGGCGACGGCCGGCGTGTGGAAATTCCCCTCCCCGTCGGTGGTCACGGTGTACTGCTGCCCCGTCGCACGGTTGATGACCGTGACGGTCGCCCCCGGGACGACCGCACCATTGGGGTCGGTGACCCGGCCCGTCACAAAACCGCTGTTACCGCCCGCCTCGCCCGTCTCGGGCTCGTAGATCTGGGGCGTCAGCCGCAGGTCCTGGGAGACCGGGACGACCGCGCGGTAGCGATAGAAGGGCTTCTGGATGGGCTGGATGAAAGAGACGGGCGTCCCAGAAATCAATGAGAGCTGGACGTTATCCCAGTCCTCCTCGCCGACGTTGTCCACAATCGCCCAGCCCTGGAAGAAGGGCTTCCCCGCGGGGTCAAGGACGATGCGGTAGGTCGTCTTCCAGATCGGCGCGGCGATCGTGTAGCTGACGAGCATCTGGCGGGCGCCATCGCCGTCCGAGGTGACGGTGATAGTTTTCGCGTCACGGCGGCGGGCGCTCGCCGAAGCGCTGGCGAAGTCGCCGATGTCCCGCTTGGCCCTCTCGTCAATCAATCTGATGGAGCGGACGCCTGCGAGGTCGAAGCTCGCGAGTTCGCCCCGGTCCGAGGCGATGACCAGGGTATGCGTATTGACCGGCGGCTTCGCGTCATCGCTCTGCGAGCGGCGATCTTCGACCGTCAGGATCGAGCCGGACGCGGTGCGCTGCCCCGTCGTGACGATGACGCGGGCTCCCTGCAGCTGGCCGAGCACGCCGGCCAGTCCACCCATCGTACCGCCCTCGGTCCTGGGGGCGATCGTGAACGGGATGTCGGCCATCCGCGCCGAAGGGGGGGCCGAAGAGTTGTAGCTGACGGTACCGATCCTTCCTCGGCCGAGGTCGAGCACGACCATCGACTTGAGCACGTCGTCCACCTGCGACTGCTTGAATGAAAGGTCGATCTCGGCATGACCGGTGACGGTGCCGCGCCTCTCTATGTAGGCGACGCCGTTGCTGTAAAGAATGACGCGGCTCACGGGCAGCAACTGGCGGGTCGGCCGCGCCGTGGTGCCGGCCGGCGATGCCGTGGCGGCCGGGGGCGTCTTGTGATGACGGGTCCTGTTAACCACCTGGGCCTGAGTGTGCAGAGAAAGGGTGAGCAAGGCGATAAGTGAAAGTCTGATTCTCATGGGCTCCTCCGAGGTGTAGTGGGTCCGTGTGCTGGGGAGACACAGAAAGAGTAAAGCCCACGCTGACCCGGCCGAAAGAAGAAAGACTGGCTTGCTGACTCCTTGATGCACGTTTTTGCGGAGAGGTTGGCGGCGCGGGCCGTGCAAATTGAGAAAAGACTATCAGATAGATATCCATTGTCGGGGACAGGCGAAAAACAGCACAGGCCGAAGCTGTTTCCCCGCCGCGTTACTCTTTCGCGAGAGAGCTCTCGAAAGTCCTTAAGCTTGGCGAATTCTTCAGGTGTCAAATTAAAACCTGCGGTAAATCTATCTGATATTCCACCGATAAATTCATACCTGCCGATGTGCAGGTAGATCGAGGAGTTCATCATCGGTAACTCTCGACTACTGCTAGCTTTGAACTCTATGTAAGGCAGGCTGCCCTCATTCCTTACAACGACTATACTGCGGAGAGAGAGCTTGTGAATCCTGGCTGCATTGTCCACAATCGCTGGAATATCTTGAGAGTATCTGCCAGTGTGGGTAACCACAACATCCTTTGTGGGTAGGACCGGCGCACCCTGCCGGCCATCTGAGGCTTCTACTCCTGCATCGAATCCTGATGAGAACATATATTTAAACCGGTGACCGCGACTAAAGGGAAGGCTGACCCGCCATGTGCGAATCTTCATGGCGCGAAGGGGAGAGATGTTAAAGGGTGATGATCACACTCCTCAGATTGGAACTCCTGAAGCTGCTTCGCTCGAAGAGCTTTTACCTCTCTTTCATCGCCTTGGTGGGATTCGTTGTCCTGATGCTCTGGGGGTTCTATTCTTATGCCGAGCGGAAGACCGGCGGGCAGGCCGCCGAGCAGTTCAGGTACACTTATGAATCGAAGAGCTATTTCAACGGCCTGACCTTTGCCCTCTATTCCGTGCTCTTCTCTTTCAGTCTGCTGGTTCCCATCTTCGTGGCGATGACCTCGGCTACGCAAATTGCGGGCGAAGCGCGCTCCGGTACGCTCCGCATGATCTGCGTGCGGCCTGCCCCGCGCGTCTCCATCTTTCTCTCAAAATTTATGATCGTCGCCCTCCATACTTACCTCATGATGGCATTCTTCGTCGGACTCAATCTGCTGGTCGGGCTACTATTCATCGGATGGGGCAACCTGGAGCTCTACCCCGGCCCGCTCAACCTCGTCGACGAACCGGGTCAAATCATGCGTGACGAGGCCCTCTGGCGCTTCATTTATGCCACCTTCTCGGGGACATGGGCCCTGCTCGTCGTCGCCGCCATCGCCACCCTTTTTTCGGTCATCTTTGAGACCCCTGTCACGGCCGCCGTCGCCACCCTGGCGCTCTACATGATCCTCTACATCGTCGGACGCATCGAATTCTTTGAGCACTTGCGGCCCTACTTTTTCACCACCGACATGGACTTCTGGCGTGATGTCTTCAAACCTGTGATCCCCTGGGGCAGCTTCTACCACTACGGGAGCATCTGTGGCGTCTACACAGGCGGGATACTGCTCGCGGCCATCTCGATCTTTGACCGGAAGGACATCACGACCTGACATGTGGGCGAAGATCCTGCTTGCCGCGCTATCCGTTTTGATGATCGGCGGCGCGCTCCATTTCAGGCCCGTGCGCGAGCGCTCGCTCCTTGCGACCCGCCCCTCAGATGGCCCGCGCCTGAGGGTGATGACCTGGAACATTGGCTATGCCGGACTGGAAAATGATACGCGCGCCCACACGAGCGATCTGAAAGCGGTGGCCGAAACGATTCTTCGAAATGACCCGGATGCCGTCGCCCTCCAGGAATTGGCCGGCCCCGATCAGCTCGAAATGCTGCTCCGGTTTCTCGGCCGCGGCTACCGCGGCGCGGTCGCGCCCCCGGGTCAGAGTGACCGTGTCGAAGCCGTGCTCGTTAAAGATCGCGGGGCGACATTTGAAAATGTGCCGGGCGGCGGCAGGTACGCTCTGGGCGCGACCTTCCACCTGCGGAACAGGCCGGCCAGTATCGTCTTGATCAGCGCTCATGCCGATGCCTTCAGCGCGGCGCGCAGACGCTCCTTTACCGGGGATGTTGTCGATTGGGCGCGCGCCCACCGGCCCCCGTCGGTCGTCTTGATTGCCGGTGATTTCAATTTCGAGCTGAGCGCCGACAACGGCTCAAACCTCTTTACCGACAACCTCCGGCATGATGGCGAAGCCTACAGTTACATCTTAAAATACTTTCGCGATCTGGGGCGTGACGCGGGTCACACCACAATTAACGACCGGCGTATTGATTAC